>NZ_CP029347.1:642989-964483 GCF_003143555.1 Saliniradius amylolyticus | reverse complement strand
GATCTTAGCTGTCAGGTGATCAACACCGCCCAGTTCCATAAACGTGATGAAGAACGCATGAATTTTTCTCAGCCTGTGGAACTGTTTACCCAAGCCAATGAATCGGCTCACGCCATTAGTGTGGATATTTCCAATAAAGGACTGAGGGTTAAAACCGCCGATCCTGTGCCCTTGCAGCCCGATCAGGAAGTGGTGGTGTATTTTCGGGAACTGACCCGTCAGATGGGCAGCAAACGCCCGGAGGGCATTACCTACAAAGTCATCCGCGAAGAACAGAAAAGTCAGGAAGAGCGTTATATAAGCCTGAGTCGGGTGGTCAGTGATAAACGCCAGGGCGATGATTTTGAGCGCTTTCTTAGTAGTTATATCCGCGGCAATAAGGGCCGCTATAAGGTAAATCTGGATAACACCCTGCAAGCCATCCTGATCCGCGGCTATGAACAATACTACATTCCACAGTTCACTTCCCTGCCGGTATTCATTGACCAACTCGCGGACCAGCCGCATCCCCGGTATATCCTGACCAATGACAGTAACCGGGAGCTACTCAGCTATTTCCAGAACGAGCAACGCCAGCAGTGCCTCAGTCATCTGCTCAACGAGACCCGGTTGGCCTACTGGACTGGTCAGAAAGGGAGTTTCCATACCTATTTGTATTGTTTTTCTCACAGTGCCCGCGACAAAACCCAGTTTTACTCGGCAACCCGCGAGGAGCTGGACGAACATCCCGAACTGCGCAGCACCTTTCTGGGTTGTGGCGCTCAGCGTGCCAGTTGGCGGGTATTGAAGGTTCAGCTCACTGCAATAACTCCCGATGAGTGCTACTTTCCATCTTCTCTACCCGATGATGTCAGCGATAAGGTGAAAGAGCATAATGCGCCGCCAACGCCCCGGTTAATGGCACGTCTTAAAAACCTCAAACACCTGGTGTTATTGACCGACATTACCACTTCGGTCAACGCCTTGAGCTATCAGAAGCGCCAGGTAGATCGTGACAAACTGAATCAGTTAGCCCGGTTTCGGCACCCCCCTCAGACTCCTGAAGCGATTCAGACCTTCCGGTTCCAGTACCAGGAACTTCGCAAGCAATCGCGTTTTCTATTACGCACGCCAGTGAATGTCGATACGGGCAAAAAGCTGGTCACGGGTACAACCGAGGATGTATCGGTCGCGGGGGCACGTATCGAGCTCAACGAGCCTATGTCGTTGGAGCCAGGCAGCCGGGTATTTCTGGACTTTCCTTCTCTTCAGAAGATCGCCAAACAATATAACCTGCGCCACTTAGAGTATGAGGTTCGTCATATCAGTCCTAACCGGCGTGTGGTCAGTGTTCAGGTCAGAAGCAACCGTAACAGCGTCTCCAAGCCGTTTTTCAGTACCCTGATCAAGCAAAACCGCAAGCAAATGCGTCTGCTTGATGCACAGGAGGACAGCCTGGGCATCGGTGAGGCGCTGCGCAATATATACGCCCGTCACCTCTGCAATACACCGGTATACCTCCAGCGGCATGGTGCCCATTGGCTGCCGGACAGCCTGCTTCAAGCCGAGGGGGGCACTCAGCCTCTCTATCACCTGCTTACACGCAAGGCTCCAAGGGGCCGGTACAATTTTGCCCCCTTCTATCGTCAGAACAAAGAAGGCACACCACTGCTGGAGGGTTGGATTCAACGCATCAAACCTCAGGATAAGCCGGTCACTTATGAACTGATGGCGGCATTGCAGCCTTCAGATCGCGAGCCCAAGACACAGACGGATCTGCGCCTGAGCACCGAGTTTGGCGATGATCGCGCCCGCAAGGAGTTTATCCAACGCGCCATCGGCAATGGCGGCTTTGTGGCGCTGGTATTGATGCTCAGCAAGACTGGCAAGCCCGACGCTGGCAAACTGGATCTGGAACTGGACTATGTTAACGACTATGCGCCCCACCGCGCCAGGGAGCTGCAGGAGCGTTTGTGGAATGTGGAAGTCATGGCCGATCTGGTGGACATCACCGATGAGTGTCTGAGACGTTATGGCTTTGATGAACAGGCCGTTCGTCAGAATCACAAAGCCCTGACCGGCCCCGCCTCAAAGCCAGTTCAGGCTACCCGGCAATCCACAGATGAAGCAGCCAGCCAGCGTGCTACCTGAGGGAAGTGATCGGCCTCACAGTCTCTGTGAGTCAGAATGTTGATATGGTCATAGTCGTGCTGGTAGCCACCTGCCCGACTCAGGGTGGTGCAATCCTCACGGTCAAAACCACACTCACGGGCAAACAACAGCATATCGTCGGCATGCCCCAAAACCTTATCGGCCCTGCCGGTGATAAACCAAGTGCGGGGCAAAGCAGCACGCTCGAGCACCTGATGATAATCAAAACCGTCGCAGGGCTCTTTCCAGGCATCCTTACGCACCCATTCAGAGACGCCTCGCAGATAATTAGCCGTTTCATTATCAGCGCCAATCTTCAAGTCACGGGCAGGAAAATAGCCTACTAACCGGCTCACCAACGGGCCCAGGCGATGCCAGATCAACTCCAGTTTGAATAACCGTTCCATATTGCGTACCCGGATTCGACGCTTGGTACCAAACATCACCTGACGGCTGATGCCTTGTGCCAACTCTGGAAAGCGCAGCAAGGACGCCATTAGCATCACACCGCCCCAGGAATGCGCCAACGTTCGCAGAGGACTGGCATAGCGCTGCTGTAAGTGAGAGATCGCTTTGGGAATATCTTCAACAATACTCTCATGCTGTCCGTATTGATGACCCCGGCGGATAGTCGGTCGGCTTAACCCCCGCCCCCTTAGGTCCAGGACATAAACATCTAATCCCTGACGCGCCAAATAGGGGGCCAGTCCCTGTCCTTTATGACTGTAGAAAATACGACCATTTTCGATGGCGCCGTGAATCATCAGTACCGCCTGATGACCGTCCCTCGCTTCAGGAGCAATTCGCCGAAGATGCAACCGATAGCCATTGCCGGTTAAAAACTCTGAGGACTGAACGGGATTCATGCTGGATCGAGCAGATAGAGCATTTCTTCCAGACCGCCGAAACGAATGGCGCTATCGGCCCGAGCGCCCACCACGGGCTTGGCGCGATAGGCCACACCCAATCCAGCCGCCTCCATCATCACCAGATCATTGGCGCCATCGCCCATGGCAACCGTTTGCCCGGGAGCAATATTCCACTGCCGAGCCAGCTCAGTCAGGGTCTGTGCCTTAACCTGCGCATCCACAATACGCCCGTCCACCTCGCCGGTCAGCTTGCCATCGGCCAGACCCAGCACGTTGGATACCGCCGCATCCAGCCCAAGACGTTGTTTAAGATTATCGGCAAAATAGGTAAAGCCACCAGAGGCGATGACCACTTTCCATCCATGATGTTTAAGCCGTTGGACCAGAGTTTCAACGCCGGGCATCAGAGGCATGGCGTCCTGTACCTGCGCGAGTATGCTTTGATCGGCACCTTTCAAACACGCCACACGTTCTCTCAGGCTCTGGGCAAAGTCCAGCTTGCCCTGCATGGCTTGCTCGGTCACTGCGGATACCTTATCGCCAACGCCTGCCAGCTTGGCCAGCTCATCGATACACTCCATCTGGATCACCGTGCTATCCATATCCATAACCATCAGGCCGGGCTTGTTGAGGCTCGGTGCCTGACGCAACAGATTCAGCTCCAGTCGATGTTGACGACAAACGGCATCCAACTGTGCCGTCTCGAATTTCGCGGGCACATCTAATACATCAAACACCACCGCTAAGCCCAGCGGATCGCCGTCGAGCCAACGAGGACGAAAAGCCCCCAGCGTCAATGTTCCGTCTAATGCCAGCTGAAGTTTCTCCAGCTTAGCCAGGGTCAGCGCCGGAGTCCGCACCACCAGCTGAGCAGCGGCGACTTTCTCGGGGGTAAACTGGCTGCTCGTCAACGTGCAGGCAACACCGCCGAGTTGATTCTCGGGCAGGTTCGTGCAAACCGCACTGGGCTCCTGAGCACCAAGCTGAATCTGTTCGATGGCTAACAATTGGCGCAAAAAGGCCGAGCTGTGTTTTTGACTGTCGGAAAACTGCAATTGAGTCACGTTGACTCCCGATGAATAAGGATGTGCTGCATTCTACCCAAAGCCAGTGCAAGCCCCAAGACACTCGTGCTCTTAGTTATACCAATCCGTATAGATCTTGCTGAGTGATTAACGATCGATACGAATTGGTATTTATCCTGCGGATTTTAGCTATTGCAAAAGCGTTGGAATCCCCTAAGGTAATAGCCATTGTAACCAGTTGCTGTTTTTATGGCCCAAAAGATACTTCTGACCGAGCCTGTTGCCCGCAGTAGTCCCTATACCGTTTATAAGCGGCTGTTCCACTTAGGGCTGGCGGGGATCACTTTGATCCTGGCCTTGAATGTGTGGGTGTTCGGAGAACGCCAGGACGCTCAGGTGCAGCAGAATCTGGCCAATCAGCTAGGCAAAACCCTGACTCGTCTCGGTGCCCAGATCGCTGCCCGGCTGGAGGTCGAACCGGAGTCGATGACGGCCGTATTGTCCGCAACAGCCCGGGATCCCCATGTTATTTCTGCCACCCTTTATAACGACAAGGGGCAAGTCATGGGCCATCAGGGAAACAACGAGAGCCTGCTGAGCTTACAGAAGCAAACACCGGCCCCTCTGGTGTACGTGCAGGAAATCCGGCTGGACGATGACATCAAGGCTTATCTGCGCCTGCTATTGAACCGTTCGCAGGTTCTGCAACATCACCAAAAGTACCAAGCCAGTAAACGTTATCAGACCGAGCTGCTGATGGCACTGGCTTTTATGCTGGGAATATTTCTGACCCGCGGTTTTTATAAGTTCCGCGCCAGGCGCAACGGTTAGCACTGATCACTCCCGATCCCGAATAAATCGCGACTGTTTTGATCGGTCTGCGCCTCAACCTCTTGCACGCCAGTGTGTTTCAGCCCTGCCAATACCTTCGCCACCTGGGGCAAAAACAGCGGCGAGTTACGCTCACCCTGATGACCATGTAAGGGCATATCCGGCGCGTCGGTCTCCAGCAACATGGCTTCTAACGGCAAGCGAGCCACCGCATCGCGGGTCTTGCGAGCTCTGGGGTAGGTAACAGTGCCGCCAATCCCTAAATAAAAACCCCGGTCAATATAGGCCTTACCCTGCTCATAACTTCCGGAAAAGGCGTGGATCACGCCCCGACCATCAAAGCCAGTGTACTTGAGCGATTGTAAAATACCGTGGTGGGACTTTCGGTGATGCACAATGACCGGCAATGCCTGCTTCTTGGCAAGCTCAAGCTGCGCTTCAAAGGCTTGTTGCTGAGTACTGGTATCGAAGCGCTGCAAAATCTCCTGACTAAAATCCAATCCGGTTTCACCGATGGCGACTAACGACTCACGCTGTCGTTTTACTTCCGCTTCCAGTTGCTCTAATGCCGACTCCAGCTTGGCAGGAAGAAACCACGGGTGGATGCCGAGTGCGGCGTATAAAAGCCGATGCTGACAACAAAGGTTGAGTTGTCCAGACCAATGCTTTGGCCCGACGCCAGGCACAACAATGGCTTCGAAGCCCTGGGGCTGACACTGATCCAACAACGATTGGCGATCCTTGTCAAAATCGCTGAAATCCAGGTGACAATGGGAGTCAATCATCGTCGCAACCCGTCATCACCATCAAGGCATCAGCCGCTGGATCTGCCAGTGTCCATCGTCTTGCTTCTGATACTGAAAGCGGTCATGCAACCGATGGGCCCCGCCCTGCCAAAATTCTACTTCATGGGGAGTCACTTTATAGCCCCCCCAGAATTTCGGCAGAGGGACTTCTCCCCGGGCGAATTTTTGCTTCGCCTCGGCAAATTTGTTCATCAGCATCTGGCGCGTGGATACTGGCTGGCTTTGAGCCGACGCCCAGGCAGCCAGCTGACTCTCTTTAGGGCGGGATAAAAAGTACTTCGCCACCGATGCCGTCGATAAAGGCTCTACACGACCGCAAATCTTCACCTGACGCTCTATCAAGTGCCAGGGGAAGTGCAATGAGATCCTGGGGTTTTTGGCCAGCTCTTTGGCTTTGCGACTTTCCAGATTGGTGTAAAACACAAAGTCACCATCGACAATGTCTTTAAGCAGCACAATACGCTGGGAGGGCTGGCCGTTTTCATCCACGGTTGCCACTGTCATGGCCGTAGGATCGGGCGCCCCTGTGTCCATATACTCCTGTAACCAACGCTCGAATTGCTCGACGGGGTCTTCCGATAACTGGTCCCGATCCAGGGTACCCTGAGTATAATCACGACGAATTTGATGCAATGTCAGTGACATGTGGTTCTCCTGTCTGTACTGACCTTCTAACTTTTTATAGTGATACGCCTAAGGGGATGTGACGATCAATCGTCCGAGTAACCCAGACTGCGCAAAGCGCGCTCATCATCGGCCCAGCCCGCTTTTACCTTCACCCAAAGTTCCAGGAACACCTTGTTATCAAACAAACGCTCCATATCCTGGCGAGCTTCCTGACCAATGGTTTTAAGACGCTGACCACCTTTACCGATGACCATCGCCTTTTGAGTGTCTCTTTCCACCAGAATCAAACCATTGATTTGGAACACGCCCTGAGGCGATAGTTTAAACTGCTCTATCTCCACAGTCACCGAATAGGGCAGCTCGTCACCGGTAAAACGCATCAGCTTTTCACGAATGATCTCAGCGGCCAGAAAGCGCTGCGAACGATCGGTGATGTATTCTTCCGGGTAATAATGTTCGCTGGCCGGCAAGGCATCAAACACTAACTGGCGTAATTCATCAACATTGCGATTTTGCTTGGCTGACAGTGGCATAATATGAGCGAAATCATGCTGCCCACTGAGCCATTTCAAATGGGGCAACAGCTCTTCTTTTTCCCTCACCTTGTCGGTCTTATTGACCAGCAACCAGGTTGGCAGGCCCGAGGCTTTAACCCTGTCCAGCACCAATTGGTCATCTTCGGTCCAGCGGGTGCCTTCCACCACAAAGAGCACCAGCCCGACATCGGACAGCGAGCTCTGTGCCGCCCGGTTCATCACCCGATTGATGGCGCGTTTTTCTTCGCTGTGCAACCCCGGGGTGTCCACATAGATGGCCTGATAAGGTCCTTCTGTGTCGATACCCATTACCCGGTGACGAGTGGTCTGCGGCTTACGGGAGGTGATGCTGATTTTTTGACCCAGCAGCTTGTTGAGCAGCGTGGACTTACCCACGTTAGGCCGTCCAACGATAGCCACCAGGCCGCAGTATGTCTCTGGATTATTTACCGTCATGGAGCTGCTCCAGAATCTGTCGTGCCGCCTGCTGCTCGGCGCGCCGACGACTGTTCGCCTTTGCCGTTGCCGGCGCGGTCATGCCTTGTACCTGGCATTCGACAGTAAAAGTTTGATCGTGCGACTTACCCGTGACGTCTACCACCGTATATTCCGGTAATGGCTGCCTACGACTTTGCAGATATTCCTGCAATCGGGTCTTATGATCCTTGGGGTGATAATTAGGGTCGAGCTTCTCCAGGCGCGCCTGATACCAACTCAACACACGTTGTTTCACCGTATCAAAGCCAGCCTCCAGGAAGATGGCACCAATGACAGCCTCCATGGCATCGGCCAGAATGGAGTCACGTCTAAAGCCACCGCTTTTCAGTTCTCCCGGCCCCAGTTGCAATCCGTCGCCCAGGTGAAATTCCCGTGCCAGTTCAGCCAGAGTCTCTCCCTTAACCAGAGTAGAGCGCATTCGGGTCAGTTTACCTTCCGGCTGTTCAGGAAAACGAAAGTACAGCTCCTGAGCGATGACCATTCCCAACACGGAGTCACCCAGAAATTCGAGGCGCTCGTTATGCTGGCGACTGGCACTGCGATGAGTTAACGCCTGATGCAGGTTGTCAGGATTCTGAAATTCGTAACCAAGATTGCGAGAGATGGCATCGTAAGCGTGCATTTACTCAATCCCGCCGATGCGTTCGAATCGAATGCCGGTAGGAATCCACCCTGGCACCCAACTGCTGGGAGGCCGATCGAACTCGAAGCTGATCCAGATAGCGACCGCCTGTCCCACCAGATTAGCCTCAGGCACAAAGCCCCAGAAGCGGCTGTCACGACTATTATCCCGGTTATCCCCCAGTACAAAGTAATGGCCTTCAGGAACCACAAACTCACGCGAGCCGTTGTACAGATGTCGACTGGGTATGGGTGGCAAAGGATTGCGCAGAATTTGATGCTGAGTGTCACCGATAGTTTCAGTATAACGCTCCAGCGGCATCAGGTTCTGATAGTATTCGCCGCGCTTTTCAAACTCCAGCGATAAGGGCTCCAGCTTGGGGCAATTCTGTTGATTTTCGGCCTCACACGCTGGTTGCAAATACACCTGTTTGTCTCGGTAAACAATGCGATCACCGGGCAGACCAATCACTCGTTTAATGTAGTCAAGATTAGGCTGCTCCGGGTACTTAAACACAGCAATGTCGCCTCGCTCCGGTTGGCCGGTTTCCACTAACTTTGTGCGCCACACCGGATCTTTCAGGCCATAGGCAAACTTCTCCACCAGAATAAAGTCTCCCACCAGCAAAGTCGGCATCATGGAACCGGATGGGATCTGAAAGGGTTCGTACAAAAAGGAGCGCAATACCAATACAAAGGCCAGCACCGGAAAAATCTGTTGAGCGGTATCCACCACCGCAGGCAACGGGGCTTCGGCAACATCATCGCTTACGCTCGCCGAGGCCGCACCAACATCACTGACGCCAGCGGCCTTGCGTTTCGGAGCCCAGAATAGGTGATCCAACAGCCAGATGAGTCCCGACGCCAGAGTCACCACCACCAGGAAGATGGAAAAATAGTTCGCCATTTACTTTCCTACTTTGAGTACGGCCAGGAAGGCATCTTGTGGCAATTCCACATTGCCCACTTGCTTCATCCGCTTCTTACCTTCTTTCTGTTTCTGCAATAGCTTTTTCTTACGGCTCACATCACCGCCATAACACTTCGCTATTACGTTTTTACGCAACTGTTTTACAGTGCTTCGGGCGATCACATGTGTACCAATGGCCGCCTGAATAGCGATGTCAAACATCTGCCTTGGGATCAACTCTCTAAGTTTCTCCACCAACTGTCTACCACGCCCCTGCGCGTTATCTCTGTGCGTGATCATGGCCAGAGCATCGACTCGCTCGCCGTTGACCAGAATATCCACCCTCACCATGTCGGCTTGCTGGAACTTCTTGAAATGATAATCCAGAGAGGCAAAACCACGAGTGGTGGACTTAAGGCGATCAAAGAAATCCATCACCACTTCTGCCATAGGGATATCATAGCTTACCGCGACCTGCTTACCGTGATAGGCCATTTTGGTCTGCATGCCACGTTTTTCCACGCACAGCGTGATGACATTGCCTAAAAACTCCTCCGGCACCAGAATATTGGCTTCGACCACGGGCTCGTGGATTTCGGCAATATCATTGACCGGTGGTAGCTTAGACGGGCTATCCACCGACAGTTTTTGACCATCGTTGGTCACCACTTCGTAGATGACCGTCGGCGCGGTAGTGATAAGATCCAGATCGTACTCCCGCTCCAGACGCTCCTGAATGATCTCCATGTGCAGCATGCCCAGAAAGCCGATTCGGAAGCCGAAGCCCAACGCAGCGGAATTTTCCGGTTCATAAAACAACGAGGCGTCATTCAGGCATAACTTTGCCAACGCGTCACGAAAGTCTTCATAGTCGTCAGAACTGATGGGGAACATTCCCGCATAGACCTGAGGCTTAACCTTTTGGAAGCCCGACAGCATTTCCTGAGCGGGGTATTTAGAGGTGGTAATCGTATCCCCAACAGGTGCGCCCTGGATTTCCTTAATACCGGCCACAATATAACCCACTTCACCGGCCTGAAGTTCGCCGGTTTCCAGCGGCTTGGGCGTAAAAATCCCCACCTTATCGGCAATATGTTCATTACCATTGGACATGATTTTAATCTTGTCGCCCGCTTTGAGTTCCCCCTCAAATACCCGCACCAGGGAGACGACGCCCTGATAGTTATCGAACCAGGAGTCCACAATCAGCGCGCGCAGCGGCGCTTCCACCGTGCCTTCAGGAGGGGGGATCTTATCGACGATTTCTTCCAACACTTCTTCGATGCCCATACCGGTCTTGGCCGAGCAGCGCACCGCTTCTAATGCGTCGATGCCAACAATATCTTCAATTTCTTCAGCCACACGCAGAGGATCGGCTTGTGGCAGGTCGATCTTATTAAGAATCGGCACCACTTCCAGGTCCATTTCGATGGCGGTATAACAGTTGGCCAGGGTCTGGGCTTCCACACCCTGCCCCGCGTCCACCACCAGCAAAGCCCCTTCACAGGCTTTCAAGGAACGGGACACTTCATAGGAAAAGTCTACGTGGCCTGGGGTGTCGATAAAGTTAAGTTGATAGGTTTCGCCATTCTTGGCTGTGTAGTCCAGGGTCACACTCTGGGCCTTGATGGTAATGCCCCGTTCTCTCTCCAGATCCATGGAGTCCAATACCTGTTCGTTCATTTCCCGATCGGTCAGACCACCGCAGTGCTGAATCAGACGGTCTGATAAAGTGGACTTGCCATGGTCGATGTGCGCAATGATGGAAAAATTGCGGATGTGATCGAAATCTTTATGTTCAATGGGATGCTTTTTTGACACTCGCTAAAACTCGCTTTGGGTACTTTAACTCTTGCCCCGTGCGGGGTCAGCTCAGAATGCGGGGATTATATCGCAGGACCCCAACCGATTAATAGGTAAAGTTTAGGGTTCGAGTTGTTGCACACTCAGCCGCCGACCATGCCACGGTAGCAAACACAGTAACTGAGGCTGAAAACGCTGAGCGCGACGGCTGTCCTTAAAGCACCCTCTCAGCCAGTAGAAACAAGCTGCCGTAGCCGCAAACGAACTCAGGACAACCCATAACTCACCGTTCAGGCCTAACCGGGGCAAGGCCCAGTCAGCCAACAGTGCTGCCGCGATGAGGGTCAACAGAGGGAAAAGATACATCAATACTGACGCGCCGAGCAGAGACTGTTCAGGAATGCCCAACTTCACCTGCTGGCCAATATGGGCCGCTTCATCCCACGCAAAGACCAGCGTCTGCGCCCGGGGAGATAATGCCTTAGCAATGCTGCCAGTGCCGCAATCGTCATTAGCGGCACAACCGCCGCAAGTAGTTTTAATCTGGGTTTTTACCCAAATATAGCCATCCTTTACCTCGGTAATAGTGCCGACTTCTTCAATCATGGTCTGGCGCTCACCGCTGCAGTATTCAAAGAAACGGACTCGGCTATTGCCTTAGCTGTCTTTGGTGGAAGTTTCCCCACCACAGTCACTTCGAGAGGCCCCTGCTGAATTGACAGCAGTGTATCACCACTGTGCCTTAACCACCCATCGTCGCCCGAACCAGATTGAATTTTTTGTAGATACACACTGACATCAATCAGGCCGTCACTGAGCATGATGTAGTCCACCAAAGCTCCGGTCAGCGGCAGTTGATGGGTATCCCGACGCACGACCTGCATTCCGGCAGGCAGCCAGTTTATCTGCCATCGATTGATAGTACCGCTATTCACGTCCCGTTCAATCACATCAGGCAGCTTTGCGGTTTCAATGCGAGTGAAATATTCGTCGGGTTCGGCAGAAACCTGCAAAGATGTTACCTGTATCTGCTCAAGGGCTCGCCCCTGTGGATCCATCATATCCATTCGCAATAACAATCCCGTTTGCTGATCCAGCCACAGGTTAAAGCCATAGCGACTCTTATCTTTACTCACTATACGTAACTGCTGCGCGGGCCGTCCGCTAATGCGACTGCGTCCGACCGTCACCAGGTCGTATCCCTGCTGAATTATCGTAGGATCACGGAGCATTTCTGCGGGCAAAGGGCCATTAATGACCTGGGATCGTAGCGAATAGGCAGGCACATTGGGCTCAAAATAGCTGACTCTATCGCCAATACGCACCACCTCCCGACCAGGGCCATTTTGCAGGCTCAGATGCTCCATCTCAACGCCGTCAACAACAGCATGACGCCATAAATAGGGTTCAAAGTCGCCGTTTTCCTGAAGCTGAACGAAGGAAATTCGGTAGTTAAGAGAATGCAACGCCTGGCTCATTTTCTCCAGCCAGGCCTTCGCGGAATGGGCCGTATCCGCTAACGCAACGGAGGCACAGGACAAGACCAGAATGACAAGCAAAGCACCGCGTTTGAGCATATTAACGTGGTTGGTCCTGAGGAGTCTTTGACTGAGTTTCTGGGTCTTTTTGTTGCGTTTGCTGAGCCATAGCCTTAAGGCGCATCTGCCGCTGATGATCAGTCATGTAAGCATTAATACGGCGTTTTTGCTGCAAGGCATCCGTATTGGGCATTTGCCTGGTTTGTTCAAGGCTCACCGGTGACAGTCCCCCTTTGGCACCAAGAGTCGGCGCTGTATTAAAGGGTTCGGTAACCTGGGGCTGATGCAACTGTTGCACACCAAATATGGTGGCGGCCGCAACCGATGCTGCGATGGCGAATTGACCACCGGAACGAACCAACGGCACCAAGTTACGCACTACGGGCCATTGTCTGATATCAGACTTGGGGGCCACTATGGCGGGCTCTTGGTCGATGGCTTCAGCGACTTTGGCACTGAAGTCCAAATCCATCTCCGGGGGGAGCTCTTTACGCAATCCATCCCGAATCAGATGGTACCGGCGCCATTTGCCTGCAAGTTCAGCATTATCGTAGAGCCGATCTACAAAGGTAGACTCGCCATGCTCTCCATCCATCATTGCCGACAAATGTTCATCTTGTTGTTGCGTCATATAGCACTTTTCCTGCATTACGCCCGTTACTGTTGTAACAGAGGCTGTATCACTTTGTCGATAGCTTCCCGAGCCCGGAAAATCCTTGAACGTACCGTTCCCACCGGACAATCCATCACAGTGGCGATTTCCTCATAACTCATTCCTTCCATCTCCCTCAGCGTGATCGCTACCCTCAACTCCTCGGGCAAGCTGTCGACGGTGTCGAACAATAAGGTCTTCATTTGTTCTGACATCAGTGTGCGCTCAGGCGAACTGTTTTCCTTCAACGCTTCACTGCCATCGTAGAAATCCGCTTCCTCGGCGTCAACGTCGTTGGCGGGTGGTTTGCGTCCCTGGGCCACCAGATAATTCTTGGCGGTATTTACCGCAATTCGGTACAACCAGGTGTAAAACGCACTGTCGCCACGAAAGTTCGGCAAAGCCCGGTAGGCCTTGATAAAAGCTTCCTGAGCGACATCGGCCACATCCCCTGAGTTTTTCACGTACCGCGACACCAGATGGGTCACTTTATGCTGGTACTTCTCAACTAACAGGTTAAATGCCCGCTTATCCCCTTTTTGTACCCGTTCAACCAACTGTTGATCTGTTATCTGCTCGCTCATTCGAGCCACATCTCCCTTACCACTAATGCGATGCTTTGGCTCTCGCAAGCATCTAGTAGACTCTGCTTGTTATTAAAAGTTCGGAGGAAATTCATCCTGGCGGCTAATTTTTGCAAATTTTTATCCGAAACGGGGGAATAAATACGCCGAAACGCTTTTATTTCCACCCCAAATGCATACTATCATGGCTTTCAAATATAGGATCGATAAAGCCCGATACAAGTCTATGAGCCAAGCCATTGAACACCAGTGCGATCTTCTTATTATCGGTAGTGGTGCTGCCGGTCTTAGCCTTGCCTTAAGCATGGCTGAGCAGTGTCAGATTATCGTGTTGAGCAAAAGTTCCGTCAGTGAAGGATCCACACTGTACGCTCAGGGGGGTATTGCTGCGGTGTTTGATGAAACCGACTCTATCGAATCCCATGTACAGGATACCATGCAGGCCGGTGCCGACCTGTGCGATCGAAAAGCGGTGGAATATACTGCGGAACATGCCAGGTCAGCCATGGAGTGGTTGATTAACTTTGGTGTGCCCTTCGATCAGGAAGACAGTAGTAACGGCGAACCACGCTATCACCTGACCCGTGAGGGCGGTCATAGCCACAGACGCATTCTGCACGCCGCTGATGCCACGGGTAAAGCGGTGCAAACCACGCTCATCGACGCCGTCAAGGCGCATCCAAATATTCATCTTTTCGAACGCTATAATGCGGTCGACTTAATCAAGGACAAAACCCGACCGGATACTCTGTTAGGGGCTTATGTCTGGAACCGCAACCGGGAAAAGGTTGAAGTCATCCGGAGCCGGTTTGTCACCCTTGCTACCGGCGGTGCCAGTAAGGTGTATCAGTATACCTCGAACCCGGACGTCTCCAGCGGTGATGGCATTGCCATGGCATGGCGTGCAGGTTGTCGGGTAGCCAACATGGAGTTTAACCAATTCCATCCTACCTGCTTATATCATCCCGAAGCGCGGAACTTCCTGATCACCGAGGCGCTACGGGGCGAAGGGGCTTACCTGGTGCACGCCGATGGCCAACGCTTTATGCATAGATTTGACGAGCGCGGTGAGCTTGCCCCGAGAGACATCGTAGCTCGCGCCATCGATTATGAGATGAAACGTACCGGCGCAGACTGTTTGTATTTGGATATCAGTCACAAGCCTGCCGACTTTATTGTTAAGCACTTCCCAACCATTTATCGTAAGTGCCGCTCGCTGGGCATTGATATTACCCGCCAGCCCATACCGGTTGTGCCTGCCGCGCATTACACATGCGGCGGAGTGATGACCGACTTTAACGGACGCACGGATATGCAGAATCTTTACGCCATTGGCGAGGTAGCTTATACCGGCTTACACGGTGCCAACCGCATGGCCAGCAACTCTCTGCTGGAGTGCGTGGTCTTCGCCCAAGCCGCCGCCAAAGACATCCTGTCCAAATTGGACATTCCCCTCTCCAATGCCCCCATAAAACCCTGGGATGAAAGCCGGGTCAGCGACTCGGACGAAGAAGTCGTCATTCAGCATAACTGGCACGAACTCAGGCTGTTTATGTGGGACTATGTGGGGATCGTGCGCACTAATAAGCGATTGGAAAGAGCCTTACACCGCATCGACCTGTTAAAGCAGGAAATCCATGAGTACTACGCTAATTTTCGGGTCAGTAATAACCTACTGGAACTGCGTAACCTGGTCACCGTTGCCGAGCTCATCGTGCATTGCGCCATGCAGCGTAAAGAAAGCCGGGGACTTCATTATAACCTGGATTACCCGCAGCAATCAGAGAGTCCTTCTCCCACTGTACTGTTGCCCGCTACATATCGCTAACATTCCTTTTCTCCGGCGCGCACTGTTAACCAAAAAATAACAACCCGCGCCTTGTGAAGCCCCAAGCACCCGCTGTAATGGCATTAACCGTACTCAACTCTTGTCACTAAATGTAAATTTTTTGCTATCGGACATTGATCTAGCTTTAGTATTGCCATAACATCTGAATGTAAGCGCTTCCATTTTTAGTAAGGCGAAATGTAAGCGCTTTCAGCAAACATTACGGGAAACAGGTCACAGCACATGAATATAAAACGCTTTAAGAAAACACAGTTAGCCGCCAGCCTGGCTCTGGCGTTCGCCTCATCTTCCGTCATTGCTCAAGACAATGAACAGAATAACAATGACGTAGAGCAAGATGTCGAAGTCATTAAAATTAAGGGTATTAAAGGCAGTCTGGTTCGTTCAATGGATGTCAAACGCAGCTCTGACGGCGTTGTTGAGTCCATTTCAGCCGAAGACATCGGCAAATTTCCTGATACTAACCTGGCAGAGTCACTGCAACGGATCACCGGTGTATCCATTGACAGAGCCAACGGTGAGGGTAGCCGGGTTACCGTGCGTGGCTTTGGCCCGGACTTTAACCTAGTCACGCTAAACGGTCGTCAGATGCCCACTTCCTCGCTGGAAGCGACATCAGCATCATCGTCCCGATCATTTGATTTTGCCAACCTGGCCTCCGAAGGCGTCGCCGCAGTCGACGTTTATAAGACAGGGCGTGCCGATATCCCCACAGGCGGTATGGGCTCTACCATTAACATCCGTACCACTCGCCCTCTCGATGCGCCCGGCTTAAAAGCGACCGTTGGTCTTAAAGGGGTTATGGACCAGTCAACCGATGAAGGTTCCTCCATTACTCCAGAGCTCTCTGGCCTCTACAGCAATACCTTTGAGGATGACACCATCGGCGTTGCGCTCTCCGCGAGCTATCAAAAGCGTGACAGTGGTAACCAGCAAGCAAACTCCGGGGGTTGGCGTACCTTCCCCGCATCGGTAAACGGTTTTGACTGGGCGGGCAATAATGCTGAATGGGGCGGCCTAATCCCAGACGGTGAAGGCGCGCATCAGAACAGTCCTCTGGACGGTGAAGGCGTATACTCTGTGCCTCAAAGTTTGGGGTATGCCTTCCACGAAATCGAGCGTACCAGAACCAATGGGCAACTCACGCTGCAATACAGGCCTGTTGACTCACTGGTTACGACGCTCGACTACACCTATTCCAAAAATGAAGTGCAAGACCGTTACAACGACGTCTCCGCATGGTTTAACTTTGGCCCCTCCTCTGGTCAATGGACTGATGGCCCTGTCGCCGCTCCCCTGGTTTATACCGAGGTCTTCGGCGCTCCTGGCGATCTGGCTCAGGGTGGCGGTAATTTCTCAACCGCTAACGAGAACAAATCTTTGGGATTCAACGCCGACTGGCAGGTGAACGACAACCTGAATATGACGTTTGATTTCCACTCTTCATCGGCTGAGTCAGGTCCTGATGGTCCTTATGGCAGTAATAACGTGATCGGCATGGCCACATGGGTTCGTTCCGTTTCTACAGCAGACTTCAGTGGAGACTTCCCCGTACTCAGCATTACCATGCCGGATGGCGTCTCTAACCAAGCCGAAAATATGCGCGTGACGGGCAGCTCTTTCCGTAACAGCCAGATGCGTACCGATATCGATCAGTTCCAGCTGGACGGGGAGTATGTCTTTGACGATGGCGTTCTGGAAAGCATCGACTTCGGTGTATCCAGTACCGAAGTCGAAAACCGCTCCGCATTCTCTAATGTTCAGCAGGATAACTGGGGGGGCGTTGGCGAAGCTGGCGATATCGACCTGTCCGTCTTTGAGTCTGACAGCATCAGCGGCAACTTCGGTGTATCAGGCAGTAATGATCCTGATTTGCTGCAACAATTTTTCCGCTGGGATTTTGATACGGTACGAGACATTGCCGACCAAACCTATGGACAAATCGGTCCAAACGCCGGTGACTGTGGCTCGTCTTTCTGTGCATCATCAGATATGACCACCGACCGCCGCACAGAGGAAGAGCAACAAGCCGCTTACATTCAGGCAAACTTCTCGGATTGGTGGGCCGGTATGCCGGTTAACTTAGTGGCAGGTGTACGTTATGAGAAAACCGACGTAACCTCTCGCGCTCTGGTACCGACCTACTCCAGTATCGGGTGGGCAGGTGACAACGAGTTTAACCTTATTTCAACCGGAGAGTCTGAGTTCAGTGAGTTAACAGGTAGTTACTCCAACGTGCTCCCCAATATCGACTTCGATATCGAGGTGATGGAAGACGTTATCCTGCGTGCCTCATATAGCACCACAATTGCTCGCCCCGGTTACTCAGACATTCAGGGCGGTCAAACCCTTAACTCTCTGGTACGTATTAACGGAGGCACTGGAGCCAGAGGCAACCCTGATCTGGAACCCTTTGAGTCTGACAACTTCGACCTGTCAGCGGAGTGGTATTACGGCGAAGCCAGTTATGTTGCACTGGGCTATTTCCGCAAGGATGGTCAAAACTTCATCGGTCGTACTACCGTTGAAGAGCAAACCTTCAACCTGCCCCATCCTGCTCAAGGCGCACGTTACGATGAGGCACTGGCGGCAGTTGGTAACAATAACACTCTGATTCGTCAGTATATTATTGAAAACTACCCGGAAACCGTCACAGAAAATGGCGTTATCCTGGGCGTCGATGGCGATGCTCCTGCCACTTTCGATATATCCATCCCGGTAAACCAGAAAGACACCGAGCTGGATGGCTGGGAATTCGCCTGGCAGCACATTTATGGCGACTCTGGCTTCGGTAGTATCATCAACCTGACAGTGGTTGACGGTGACATCAACTACGACAATCAGAGCCAGGAAGAGCAATTTGCCTTGTTGGGCTTGAGCGATTCCGCCAACTTTGTTGCCTTCTACGATAAGAACGACTTGCAGGTTCGACTGGCCTATAACTGGCGTGACACCTTCCTGGACTCAACAATCAACACCTTAGGGCTACAAAACCCTATCTATGTTGAAGACTACGGTCAGTGGGATTTCAATGCCAATTATCAGGTCAACGAAAACCTGTCCGTGTTTGTCGAAGGCATCAACATCACCGATGAATATACACGCAGCCATGAGCGCGCCAAGGAACAAATTGTGAACCTGACGCAAACAGGCCCGCGCTATAACATCGGCGTAAGGTACAGCTTCTGATAAAAGCAACTAATTAGGGTGTGAAAGGGCTTTTCACCTCCACAGTGAAAAGCCCTTTATTTATCTAAAACTTTACTCTTTATGACAACCCGTCCATGGTAAGGGTGGATAAAGACTAGGGTTTTAGTAGGCAGCGAAGTACAAATGTCCAATCCCATAGAGCGAATTGTAATTGTGGGCGGCGGTAGCGCCGGGTGGTTGACCGCCTGTGTTCTGGCGTCGGAATACCAGTTCGATCATTCGATAGCCATCACTCTGGTGGAATCACCAAGCATCCAGCACATTGGTGTCGGTGAAGGCACCTGGCCGTCCATGAAACAAACTTTGGCGAGGATTGGTATTTCAGAGAATGATTTTCTGAATCATTGCCAAGCGAGCTTTAAGCAAGGGTCGCAATTTATTAACTGGGGATGCGGGCGCACGCCAGACCACTATCATCACCCGTTTACGCCCCCGGCAACTCAAAGTGAACGAAACACTGCCGCATTCTGGCAACCGTATCAACAGACACATAGTTTTGCAGAGTTTTTTAGTATTCAGCCGAAGGTCATTGAGCAAGGCCTTGCTCCCAAACAGATCTCTACACCTGAGTACGCGTTTATTGCCAATTATGGTTACCACCTGGATGCAGGGAAGTTTGTCCAGATGCTAACCGAACATGGCAAGAGAAAGCTGAACATTCACCACCTACTGGACGATATCGTCGAGATTCAGTCGCAGCCGGGTAGCGATGAGATTGCGGCTGTGGTGGGACAGCGTCATGGAGCGATTTCAGGCGATTTATTTATTGACTGTACCGGCTTTCGCAGCCTGTTGTTAGGTCAGCATTACGGGATCGACTTTATTGAACAAGACTCTGTGCTTTTCAACGACCGGGCCATCGCTGCGCAGGTTCCCTACCCGCTCCCAGACGCGCCCATTGCCTCGGCAACCTTATCTACGGCTCAGGAAGCAGGCTGGGTGTGGGATATCGGTCTGCAAAACCGTCGTGGGGTGGGTTATGTTTACTCATCATCCCATAGCAATGAAAGCCAAGCTGAGCAGGTGCTCTCCCAGTACATCAAACAGAGCGGCGTTTCCGAGGTTCCCGAGTTTCGTTCTATCTCAATAAGACCGGGCTATCGCGAACGGTTCTGGCATAAAAACTGTGTGGCAGTGGGAATGGCCGCCGGCTTCATTGAGCCTTTGGAAGCCTCAGCACTGGTTATGGTTGAAATGGCGGCACAGTATCTTGCCGAACAGTTACCACAGAACCAGAGCGCGATGCCACTGGTTGCAAGCCACTACAATGATTGCTTCACCCGCCGCTGGCAACAAATCATGGAGTTCCTGAAACTACACTATGTGCTCTCAAATCGAACCGATACCCAGTATTGGCGGGATAACAAGTCGACGGACTCAATTCCAGACACTCTGCAAGAAAAACTGACGCTCTGGCAAACCTCTTGTCCCAGCCATTATGATTTTGGTTACATTCAAGAACTGTTCCCCGCGGCCAGTTACCAGTACATTTATTATGGGATGGGTGGGCAAACACGGTTCAGACCCACAGCCAGTTTGCAGGAACAACACCAGGCGATGCAGCAAAGGCTGCGTGACAATGAGGTTAAAAGTCGGCAATGGCTGTCTCGCCTGCCAAGCAACCGTCAGTTACTAAACCAAATACAGGCTCAGGGGTTAGCCACCTAAGCCGTACCTGCACCAATGGAGTCACTATGAGTCGAAATGCATTACTGAACAACATCGATCACAAAGGCCTACGAGTTATCACCGAAAAATCCGAAGCAATGGGTGATAACCACATGCTTGCCCTGACTTTTCCTGCCGAATTCCGTCAGATACAGGCCCATTATCCAATCTTTTTTCATAAGCACGAGCAGACCGGTGAGTTCTATCCTGTGGCGCTGATGGGGTTCACCCAGGGGGAAAACCTCTTTTTAACCCCTCAAGGCTGGGATGCCAGCTATATACCATTGAGTATTGAGCGTTTGCCGTTCTCCATCGGAGAACAGAATGGTTCACAGGTCGTAAATGTAGACCTGGACAGCCCTAAACTCAGTCAAACTGAGGGGGAGCCATTATTTTTGGAGTTTGGCGGTCAAAGCCCTTTCCTGGAAAAGCTGACTGCGTCGCTGGAATTGTTGGATCAAGGAGTACAGGACAACCAAAAACTGGTTGAGACACTCACCCAACTAAAGCTGATTGAGCCTATCACTTTGGACATTACTCTTAACAACGGCAAACAGCATCAGCTGATTGGTTTTTATACTCTTAACGAAGATACCTTCAATGAACTGTCCGCCGACACCATTGCTCAGCTGCATCAAACCGGTCATTTAGAGGCTATCTATATGATTTTAGCTTCCCACTCTCAGGTACTCGAACTCATCAAACGTAAAAATATCCAACTTGAGCTCGAGTAACCCTGGATGAAACGGTTTGCCCCTATTCAACACCTCGACTGTGCAGAAACTGCCCCAGATCTGTCGGCCATTTTCGAGCGCAGTGAGCCTCTGGTACTTAAGAACCTGCTTAAGCATTGGCCCGTGGTGCAAAAGGCCCATGAGGGCGATACCGAGGTTGCCGCCTATCTGTCAGAGCTGGCTACCAGTGAACCCGTGACGGTGTATCAGGGTAACAGCCCTGACCAGACCAAAGTCTTTTATAACGACGACCTGACTGGTTTCAATTTTACCCCCTCGTCAGCCCCTTTAGCAGAAGTTCTGGACACGCTGATTAAAGATAACAGCGAACATTCGGCAATGCATTATGTTGGCTCTACTCTGATCGATCGCTGGTTACCGAGATTTTGCCAGCACCATACGGTGCCTTCGGTACCCGACACCGCGCTGCGGAGTATCTGGCTGGGAAATCAAACTGAGATTCCCGCTCACTTCGATTTCCCAGACAACCTGGCCTGTGTAGTGGCAGGACAGCGACGTTTCACACTGTTCCCGCCAGAACAGGTCAGCAATCTCTACGTTGGGCCTCTGGAGCACACACCCGCCGGGCAACCTATTTCCATGGTCGATCTCAACCAGCCGGATTTGGAGCGCTTCCCGTTATTCAGAGAGGCACTTGTGCACGCCAGGCAGGCAGAACTCAACCCCGGAGATGCTATCTTTATTCCGAGTATGTGGTGGCACCATGTAGCCAGCCTGAGAAAACTCAACATTCTGGTTAATTACTGGTGGCGCAATACACCTCACTTCCTCGGTAACCCCACCAACGCATTGATGCATGCCCTGCTCTCTATTGGTCAGTTGCCAGCCCACCAAAAACAAGCCTGGCAGAGCCTATTTGATCATTGGGTCTTCAATAGCGACGAGGGTCGAATGAATCATCTCCCCGAAGATAAAACGGGAGCCTTGGGTAATATTGACGAGGTGCGCGCACGGCGACTGCGCGCTGATCTCATTAACAAACTTAACCGTTAGGTATTACGGTTCGAGGTTATCACTATGAAGCAATCAATTAATAAAGTCATTATTGCCGGCGGCGGCACCGCTGGGTGGATGACTGCCGCGACCATGTCAAAACTGCTTGGCAATGTGCTGGACGTCACCCTGGTGGAGTCGGAGCAAATCGGCACTGTGGGTGTGGGTGAAGCCACTATTCCGCCGCTACTCACCCTGCATCAGCTATTGAAGCTCAACGAGCAGGAGTTTATGGCAGCCACTCAGGCCACTTTTAAACTGGGCATCAGCTTCGAGAACTGGAAAGATGTGGGCGAGGATTACATCCACTCCTTTGGGACAACCGGCAAGGACTGCTGGGCCTGTGGCTTCCAGCATTTCTGGCTAAAGGGGCACCAGAAGGGTATTGCCAGTCGCTATGGTGACTATTGCCCCGAGCTTTTGGCCGCCGAACAAAACAAATTTGCCATACAGCCCAAACAAGGCCTCAACTATGCTTATCACCTGGACGCGTCGCTATATGCCAAA
This sequence comes from Saliniradius amylolyticus, assembly GCF_003143555.1. Taxonomy (NCBI): domain Bacteria; kingdom Pseudomonadati; phylum Pseudomonadota; class Gammaproteobacteria; order Alteromonadales; family Alteromonadaceae; genus Saliniradius; species Saliniradius amylolyticus. The sequence goes on along the minus strand of NZ_CP029347.1, from coordinate 942,071 downwards.
CTGCTGCGCCAAATGGCAGAGCAACATGGTGTTAAGCGAGTAGAAGGAAAGATTGCGTCGGTACAAAAGCACGACAACGGCTATCTGAAGGGCCTTATCCTGGATTCCGGACAAACCCTGGAGGGCGACTTCTTTATTGACTGCACCGGCTTTCGAGGGCTGTTGATCGAGCAAGCTTTGCATACCGGTTACGATGACTGGACCCACTGGCTGCCTTGTGACTCTGCGATTGCGGTGCAAACACAAGCCACTCGAGCGCCGATTCCCTACACCCGCTCCATCGCCCATGAGTCAGGCTGGCAATGGCAAATCCCCTTGCAGCACCGGGTCGGCAACGGCCTCGTCTACTGCAGCCGCTATCAGTCTGATGATGACGCTCGGGAGCAACTGTTAAAGAATATCCAGGGGGAACTGAGAACCGAACCTCGCGTGATCAAGTTCCAAACCGGCCAGCGACGTCAACACTGGAATAAGAACTGTGTGGCGGTCGGTTTATCTTCAGGCTTCATCGAACCTCTGGAGTCCACCAGCATCCACCTCATCCAACGCGGCATTATCCGCTTGCTACAAATGTTCCCGCTCAATGGTATCAGCGAACATGACATCAAGGAGTTCAACCAACAGACCGAGCACGAGGTGGAGAACATCCGTGACTTTATCATCCTTCATTATCATGTGACGGAACGTCGTGACACCCCATTCTGGCGGCATTGTGCCTCTATGCCGATCCCGGATTCGCTGAAGCACCGTATTGAACTTTTTAAAGAAACCGGCCGTGTCTTCAAGGTTCCCAATGAACTGTTTGCTGAGAATTCGTGGGTACAGGTTATGATGGGGCAAGGACTGACACCCCAGGCCTACCACCCTATTGTCGACCATATGCCGGATCACGAACTGGAAGCGTTCCTGGCCCAGATTAAAGCGCAGTCAGCTCATCGGGCACAGCAGCTCCCTGAGCATGCAGACTTTATCAACCATTATTGCAAAGCCTCCGAGGCTATGTGATGTCACAAAAAAAGGGGCTTCCGGCCCCTTTTATCAATTCATCAGACACTGATAACTATTGGTAGACCCTGACGTAATCGACCCACATTGTTTTTGGGAAGCCTGTTGCATCAACCCCTGTCTGATTTTTCTCCTCCGGCCATTTTCCACCTATCGCCAAGTTCAAAATAAGATGGAACGGTTGGTCGAACGGTGCCGTAGCAGCCAGCGACTGAGGCGTCTTACCACCGGAGTACCACTGGTCAGCTCCGATAGTGGCGTAATGCGTGTCGTTGACGTACCAGCGAATTTCATCCTGCTCCCACTCAATGGCATAAACGTTAAAGGCATCAACAGGCGTCACTGCTGACTCAAACACATAGGCATTAGTCAGATGGGTATTGTCAGGCCACTCTCCGCCAAAGTGCAGCGAGCCGAATACGCGGCGTTGGGTTTCGCCTCGCTCAGCCCCGCTTCTGTCGGAAGGCGTGCCAAGGTTAACGGCTTCCATGATGTCAATTTCTCCCGAAGCGGCCCAGCCTCCATAAGACCAATCGGTTGGCAACATCCAAATCGCAGGCCATACGCCTTGCCCCGCCGGCAGCTTAGCCCTGACTTCAACCCGTCCATACTGCCAATCACCTTTGCCTTTTGAGCGGATTCGTGCTGACGAATATGGCAGTGTGCGAGTCTGTGAGGGATCATAATCGGGATGCTCGTCAGGCAACGTCGTCCCTACGGCATCGCCTTTACGAGCAATGATCTCTAGCTGACCGTTGCTTACCTTCAGGTTATTCTGGGAGTTGGTATAACACTGTTGTTCATCATTCCCGCCTCCCCAGCAATTGACTTCGAAACTCCACTTGCTGGCATCCAACCGAGTTCCATCGAACTCGTCCTGCCAAACCAAGTCTTTAAACTGCCCTTTGGAAGGACAGTCTAAAGTTTGAGCTTCCCCGGAGGGTTCAGTGGTGAGTTTGATATCGCTCACATTCACTTTCCAACCATCTTGTGCTTTCAGAGCAAAGGCCGTAAAAACATTACTCATCCGAACTGAATCCAGACACTGCAAAGGCAGCGTCAGGGTTTGCCATTCATCGCCCTTAACTTCGGCTCCTAAATCGAACCATTGAGAACAAGTTTCACCACAGGCTAAAGCTGCTTTCAATGGGCCCTGACCTTGACTCAACACCTGCAGATCCAGACTAAAGTAGCCACTGGCTTCATGGTAAGAGCGCCAGTCTGAAGGGAATGGGCTCGAGAACATCATCAAACCGGCTTCACGGGCAGTAAATGATAATGTTCGAGCGTCCTCCTGCACCCGACGGTCCATGGTTTCCAGCACCATAACCGGCGTTGTTACGACACTACTGCTGACCGTTTGACGCTCGTTAATGCTGCCAATCTGCAACGTCCAGGGTGATTGAACCGAGCGTTCAAATATCGCTTTGCTCGTCGCAAGATTCGCATCCTGTCCAACGTCTTCATTCAGGTCATTACCAACGCGAGACTTGTCATCATAAGTCAAACCATAGCCTAACTCGAACAAGGGGGATTCTGGCTCTTTACTATTATTGAACTGGTAGGGAGAGGCTGGCCAAGGGAACGGCAAACTACCGACGAAGTCGTGCTGAACCTCACCTGTGGCATCGGTCAACAACACATCGGCAACGCCCTCTCCTTCCGAACCAGGTAGCCAGGCGGCAACAAAAGCATCGGACTGGTTTAACTCGGGGTTTACCCACATCGGACGACCACTCAAAAAGACACTGACTACGGGAACTCCACTGGCTTTCAACCGCTTAAGCAGAGCCAGGTCCTTCTTTATGCCACGGTCAAACTCGAGACTATCGAGATCGCCGTTACCTTCGGCATAAGGCTGCTCGCCAAAGACCACTATCGCCACATCCGGAGCCTCTTGGTACTCACCTTGTGGCGACAGAATAGCTTCGCCACCCGCTGCCTTAACCTGGCGCTCTATACCATCAAAAATAGAACTGCCTCCCGGGAAGTCTGCGTTGGTGTTGCCAGTACCTTGCCAGGTAATCGACCACCCTCCGCTTTGCTGACCGATATTGTCAGCGCCACCGCCAGCGACAAGGATGCGCTGGGTTGGATCCAGGGGGAGAAGCTGGCTGTCATTTTTTAGCAACACTAGTGACTTACGTACCGCCGCACGCGCCAGTGCCCGGTGTTCTTGATGACCTATCAGGCTTTTATCGGGGGTATTCTTGACCACCTCTTGCTGTTTGCGCTCAAACAGACCTGCCCGAAATTTAACTCTTAGCACGCGCCGAACCGCATCGTCCAGACGCTCCTGAGCGATAACACCCTCCCGGACCTGCCTCACCAGGTTTTCAAACAGTGGCTTCCAGGCATCGGTGGGCACCATATAAACGTCCAGCCCCGCATTCATGGCGTCGGGACAGTTATGATTTTCGCAGCCCTCGATTTGTCCATGACCATTCCAGTCACCTACGACAAAGCCGTCAAAACCCATTTTTTCCTTTAACACCTCAGTCAGAAGATAATGGCTACCGTGGATTTTCTTGCCATGCCAGCTGTTAAAGGATGCCATGACCGACTGAGCTCCCGCAGATAACCCCCCTACGTAACCCTGGGCATGGATGTGATAGAGGTCCTCTTCGGTATTGACGTTGTTACCCTGGTCATCTCCCCCTAATGTTCCGCCATCACCCACAAAGTGCTTTACGGTGGAAATCACATCATTATCTGAAAAACGCTCTCCACCGGGGCTTTCCTGCATGCCACGGACAACAGCGGCGGCGTATCGTTTGACGAGCTGGGGGTCCAGAGAATAGCTCTCGTAGGTTCTACCCCAGCGAGGATTTTCCGCCACCGCAACCGTAGGCGCAAAGATCCAGTCAATACCTGTGGCTCGGGTTTCCAGTGCCGTGACACGCGCTATCTTTTCCATCATGGCTGCATCATCGGCAGCCCCCAGACCGATGTTATGGGGGAAGATCGTCGCGCCTTTAACATTATTGTGACCATGTACCGCATCTGTGCCCCACATAGTTGGAATCGCAATACCATCCAGACTGTCATCCATGGAGGCTTCTCGCATGGCTTCGGCCAACTCGATCCAATCTTCAATGGCGGCATTTTTGTTATTGTCAGGATAAGCGCCCCCCCCGTTCAAGAAGGAGCCAAACCCATAGCGGCGCATGTCCTCGACGGTGATATCTCTTATTTCCGGCTGGATAACCTGAGCGACTTTCTGCTCCAGCGTCATGCGTTTTAGCAGTGCATCAACCTGTTCTTCAATGTCCGGCTGCGCTTCCACCTTCGAGTTCACGGGCTGCCAGAGCTCTGCGCTTTTTTGAGCGACCGGAGAGCACCCTGCCAAGCCAATCAGAACCGCCCCTGATAATGCCAGTAATCTCATTGTTTTCATGCCCGCTTCTCCTCTGCGACATTCGCCAGATGCTCATAACGTGGGATGGACCCTTTCAGGCCATAAAAGCCAATATAGACGTAACACAACGCCGGCAGTAAGAATGACAACTGCAGACCAATGCTGTCCGCCAACATTCCCTGAAACACCGGCACAATCGCTCCACCAACAATGGCCAAACACAGCAGGCCCGAACCTTGGCTAGTAGACTTACCTAAGCCCTTGAGTGCTAATGAGAAGATGGTTGGGAACATGATAGAGTTACACAAACCAACCGCCAGAATCGTCCACATGGCAACCGAGCCTGAGCTGGCTACCGATGTCACTATCAGCGCGATAGAGCAGAAACTGCAGAAGGCCAATAACAGCCTTGCCGGAATATGACGCATCAACAGCGCGCCTATGAAGCGACCGACCATGGCCCCTCCCCAGTAAAATGCGATGTAGTTAGCCGCTGTAGACTCGGGCATACCGGCGATATAGGACTCGCCCAGATAGTTAACCAGGAAGCTCCCAATGGCAACCTCAGCGCCGACATAAACAAAAATACCGAGCGCCCCCAGAATCAAGTGGCGATGGTGCCAAAGGCGCTCTGCATCGCTGCTATCCGGCGCGACCGGCACATCCGCCTCATTGGCATCCGGTACAGGTAGGGTAAGCTTTAAAAATAGCATACCGAGCAAGAACGCCACGGCAGCTAAGCCAAGGTAGGGAGGGATGACCGTCTCAACCGCCGCCTTGGCTCCTTCCAATTCGATATGATCAGAGAACAGCAGCCAGCCACCAATAATAGGCGCTACGGTTGTCCCCAGAGAGTTGAAGCCTTGCGCCAGGGTTAATCGGCTGGACGCATTCTTAGGATCCCCTATCAACGCCATCAGTGGATTGGCCGTCACCTGAAGTATGGTCACTCCGGCCGCCAGCACAAAAAGCGCGCCTAAGAATAACCAGTACAATTCCATCCAGGCAGAGGGCACAAACAACAGCGCACCCAAGGCGCTGATGACCAGACCAATGCTAATCCCGTACTGAAACCCGACCTTCTTAATTAGCTTGCCGGCGGGGATCGAAATCAAAAAGTAAGCACCAAAGAAGCAGAACTGCACCAGCATGGCTTTTGTGTATGTTAAAGAAAATACCGACTTTAGATGAGGAATCAGTACATCATTCAGTGATGTTATTGCTCCCCACATAAAGAAAAGCGCCGTCAGCGCAACAATCGAGAATGTTGACCCTCTCGGCTCGGAGGCCATTGATTCAGAGGAGGATGATAAGTTAGCCATAAAGACTCCTTTGGTTCCGAGTAGCATGTAACAAGGTTGTTGCAGCTCAAACCAGCATTGACCCTGTCAGTTACATTGATATAACATAATTGTAAGCGCTTACAATATTGACTTTTCAACCTCATGTCCAGCCAAAATGTAAGCGCTTTCTTTTAATTGTTGATTTGGTAACTTTATGACTGCAAAACATGGATTGACGCTGCCCTCAGATTCTTCGCTGATGCAACAAGACTTTGTCTTCGGCGTCGCCACTTCATCCTTCCAGATTGAAGGTGCCCGCGATGGCCGCCTTCCCTGTATCTGGGATACCTTCTGCCAGAAACCCGGCACCATCAAGGATGCTTCTAACGGAGACATTGCCTGTCAGCATGTAGAGCTATGGCTACAGGACGTCGAGCTTATCAAGCAGCTCAATGTTGATGCCTACCGACTTTCTATATCTTGGCCACGAGTTATTCATGAGAGTGGTGAGATAAATGAAGAAGGGCTAAATTTTTACCACAAGGTGATCGATGCACTGAACGAGGCAGGCATTCAAGTCTTTGTTACTCTCTATCACTGGGATCTCCCGCAGCACCTGGAAGACCAGGGCGGCTGGTGCAACAGGGCGACGGCATACGCATTCAGAGACTATGCCGATAGAGTTTCGGCGGCGCTGGGTGAAAAAGTGCATGCTTACAGCACATTAAACGAGCCCTTTTGCAGTGCTTACCTGGGTTACGAGCTGGGTATCCATGCCCCTGGCATTCAGAATCAAGCCGCAGCCAAGGCAGCCGCCCACCACCTGATGCTAGCGCATGGGCTCGCGATGCCTGTACTCAGGAAAAACTGTCCCGGCAGCCAACACGGTATTGTCGTTAATATTTCCCCCATTGAGCCTTATACTAACACCCAAGAAGATATCGCCGCTGCGGAGACTGCTCACCAGTACCTGAACGCCTGGTACATCGATCCGATATTGAAAGGCCAATACCCAGACGTACTTGAGAAATTGTCGCCTGAAGCGAGACCACCGGTAGAACCCGGTGACATGGATATCATTGCACAGCCTATCGACTATCTGGGTGTGAACTATTACACCCGAGAGCGCGCCCAGGCCTGTTCAGGCGAACTGTTCAGGTTAGCCGAAGACAAGCCTTTGCCGCTAACAGACATGGGTTGGGAAGTATACCCTCAGGGGCTCTACAACACGTTGACGCGACTCAACAAGGAATATCTCCTGCCACCGCTTTATATCACCGAGAACGGGGCCGCCATGAAAGATGAACTGGACAATGGTCGAGTTAGGGATACGAACCGTATAGACTATTTCCAAACTCATTTAAATGCCGTGGACAAGGCTTGTCGCAGTGGCGTTAATATCGCAGGCTACTTTGCCTGGTCACTGATGGACAACTTCGAGTGGGCTGAGGGGTACTTGAAACGGTTTGGTATCGTTTATGTCGACTATACCACTCAGGAGCGCATTCTTAAGGACAGCGCAAAGGCATACAGCGCATTGATTGCATCACGGACTGCAGGCTAGGGAATACAGATGGTTTCAGTAAGAGAAAAGGTACTGTACGGATTAGGAGATACGGCCAGTAATATTATTTTCCAGACGGTACTGTTATTTCTGGCCTATTTTTATACCGATATATATGGACTGTCGGGCACCATGGTCGGCGTACTCTTCTTAACGGTGCGCATCTTTGATGCCGTCACGGATCCGTTAATGGGCGCCCTGACCGACAGAACTCACACCCGCTATGGTCAGTTCCGTCCCTATATTCTCTGGCTGGCTGTTCCGTTTGGCGTCATCAGTGTGGTTGCTTTTACCACTCCCGACTTCAGCCAGTCCGGGAAAATTATCTACGCTTTCATAACCTATGGCTTGCTGATGGCAGCCTATACCGCCATCAATATTCCCTACTCGGCTCTGGGCGGCGTATTGAGTTCGGATATCAATGAACGAGTCTCAATCCAGTCATACCGCTTCGTCTTTGGCATGCTGGGGGGGCTTTTCGTTACTGCCTTAACGCTGCCCATGGTCGACTGGCTTGGTCAGGGTAACAAAGCCTTGGGTTATCAATTGACCATGGGAGTATTAAGCACGCTGGGCGTTATGTTCTTTCTGCTTTGTTTTTGGGGAACCCGCGAGCGTCACCAACCTGTGCGCCACCCGAAAAAAAATCAGGTATGGAAAGATGTCAGAGCGCTATTTACCAATAGCCAGGTGCGGGTGCTATGCACAGCAGTAACTGTGCTGATGACCGCGATGATCTTAAAAAGCACTCTGGCTATTTATTACGTCAAATATGTACTGGGCCGAGAAGACTTTATAACCTGGTTTATATCCATTGGCATGGTTGGCAATATTTTGGGCTGTGCCCTGGCCAGCCGCGTCAGCCGCCATATTGAGAAGGTGACCGCTTACCGTTACCTGCAGTATATCTCCGCATTGCTCTGTCTCGGGGCGTATTTTGTCCCCAGCAATCAGTGGATAATGGCAACTCTGTTGTATTTCCTATGGGGCTTTTTCCTGCAAATGGCAACCCCCATGCTTTGGGCAAAAATGGCTGATACCGCCGACTATTGCTCCTCTGCGGCCAATAAAAATCTGACAGGCATGGTGTTCTCTACCATTGTGTTCTTCATTAAACTGGGCATCGCGTTTGGTGGCGCATTCGCCAGCGGTCTTTTGGATGTATTCCAGTACATGCCCAATGTTGAACAGCAGCCAGCCACGCAGCAGCAAATACAAATGGCGTTTACGCTGTTTCCTGCCGTGGGCTTTTGTGTTGTCGGACTTTTGATGAACAAGTACCATCTAACCCATGATAAAATTCATCAACTGAAAGCCCAATCCCAACCTTTGTAGTTATCCCGGAGAATACACATGGCCACCATTTACGAAGTTTCTCAGCTTGCCGGAGTGTCATTGGCCACGGTGTCTCGGGTAATGAATGGCAACGACAATGTCCGGGAGAAGACCAAGCAGAAAGTTCTGGCGGCAATGAAAGAACTGGATTACCGCCCTAGCTCGGTAGCCCAGTCTCTGGCATCAAACCGCACCAACTCGGTGGGGATTTTGGTTTCTGAACTTCATGGCCCTTTCTATGGCGATATGATGAGCGGCATCGAAACTAAGCTACGCCGACATAAGAAGCACACCATCATTGCCGCTGGGCACAGCCAGAAAAAATCGGAGAAAGAAGGTATCGAGTTTTTGGTTTCCAGAAACTGTGACGCACTCATACTGCACGTGGAAGCCGTATCAGATCAGTACCTGAAAGAACTCGCCAAAAACACCCCTATAGTATTGATTAACAGAATCGTTCCAGGGCTGGAGGAGCAATGCATTAGCCTGAATAATTACATGGGGGGACAACAAGCCGCGCATAGTATGGTCGAAAATGGTCACCAGAACATTGGCTACATAAGTGGGCCGCTTTGGAAACAGGATGCCAAGGAGCGCCTCGCCGGCCTGCAGGATATATTGATACAACGGGGTTGTCCTATCGCAGACGATCATATTTATGAGGGTGACTATCAGGAGCAAGGCGGCTTCCTGGGGGCGAAAGCCTTACTGGAGCGATATCCGCAGCTCAGTGCCTTGGTATGTGCCAACGACGAAATGGCGGCCGGCGCCATGAACGCTATCCGTGAGATGGGAAAATCTATTCCAGACGACGTTTCAGTGTTTGGCTTCGACAATATGCTTTTTGCACAATACCTCTTTCCTAAGCTTTCCACTATCGACTACCCCATTCGAGAAATGGGAAAAATGGCGGCACGTTTAGTACTCAAAGAGGTTTACAACATTGACAGCGGAAAGATTTCCCGTCTGTTCGAACCCAGGTGCATTGAGCGGCAATCCGTAAATGCCCTCCCCATTAGTGAGGCTATCTAGCCCTTTTTGGGAGACATCGGCATGGGTGCCAACAGATTAATCTTGCGGTATAGTGCGTTACTATAAAAACTAAAAAATCCCACGGATAAGTGCTAATGCCACACTGGTTTTCTTCCATCCATCTCTTTTCTCAGCGCAAGCTCGGCTGGGGACTGCTCTTTTTAGCCTGCACCGCACTGGAGATCAGCGCGCTTTATTTCCAACATGTCATGGATCTGGCCCCCTGTGTGATGTGTATCTATCAGCGTAATGCGGTGTTTGGTGTCATGCTGGCCGCCTTGGTGGGACTAATTGGATGCCACAACCGCATCGCACGCTGGCTGGCATTGCTTGGCTGGGGTGTTTCGACCCTATGGGGGTTAAAGATCGCCTATGAGCATGTGGATATCCAGACTGCCGCTAACCCTTTCTTCGCCACCTGCGAAGTGGTTCCGCGCTTCCCCTCGTGGCTGCCCCTGCACGAATGGTTGCCGAATGTCTTTGCCGCGACCGGTAGCTGCGGCGATATCGACTGGCAATTTCTAAGCCTGAGTATGCCCCAATGGATGATGGTTATTTTTGCTGGTATGAGTCTGGCCTGGTTGATTGTTATTGTCGCCAACCTGTTCGGTAAACCAGAAATCCACTAGTTTAATTGGGTCACTCAAAATATGATTGATGTTGAGTAAGTGCTGTAGAGTTCTATAGTTAGATTTAGACATGTCAGCCTCTGGTACGGAGTTTAATGACTAAATCAACGACGGGTCTTGATCCTCTTACCCGACTCAGCATGCAGTTATCCAATCCAAACCTCGCCCGGGCAGGTTTGCTTAAGTTGGTTTGCGAGGCGATCGCATCTTCTGTCCCCAAGTCAAACAGAACCAGCTTATGGAAGTTCAGTGATGACCAGTCCTTTATCACATGTATTGCTCTTCTGACTCCTGACGGCTTTCAACAGCCTGAGGGACTGCGCTTAACGCAAAAAGACTATCCAGAGTATTTCGAAGCTATTATAAAGTCAGACTCAGTGATGGCATCGGATGCGCGTTCACACCCCGATACCCGCTGCTTTAACAAGGGATACTTTGATGAGGAACACATCTACTCTTTGATGGATTATATGTTCAATAATGATTTTTCCCCCTTCGGCATCATATGCTGCGAAAGCGCAGGCAAACAAGTTGATTGGAGCCAAGAGGACCTGCAGAGTCTGGAACGCGCTGCAAGAATCGTTTCGATATTTTCAAACATCAGACACCTTGCCGAGTAACTCTTTACCGTTCTGGCTGTACGAGCCCTGAGCAAACCGTTGATGGCCTTGATTCAAAAACACTGTGTGGCTTTCTAGTCTTTCTTGTCCATTTGTTGCTCGCTCTCAGGCGGCAGCTGCTCCCTGGCGGTTTCGATATACTCCTTACGAGCGGTCTTGGCGATGGCCTTGTCCCTGTGGTGCATCGCTGTTTTTGCCAGCATATGAGCAGTGACTGGCGCAGTAATAATCAAAAACAGGGAGATCAAGAATTCATGGACACTGACCACATCATGACGATAAGACATCACCACCATCGACGCCATCAGCATGCCACCAAGACCGACCGTTGTGGCCTTCGTGGGAGCGTGAAGACGGCAATACAAATCCGGCAGGCGAATGAGTCCAATGGAGCCCACCAATACAAAGAGCCCCCCCACAACCAGAAAAAGACTGGCAATTAATTCAATCCAGAAAATCATAAACCCTACTCAATAATGTCGCCGCGTAACAGATACTTACATAAGGCTACCGTGCTGACAAAACCTAGCATGGCGATCAGCAGCGCCGCTTCAAAAAACAAATCACTGCCTTTAAACATGCCGTACAGTAGAATCAGGGCGATGCTGTTAATGAACATGGTATCCAGCGCCAGAATGCGATCAGAGATTTCCGGGCCGATTAACAGCCGCCACAGGTTCAGAATCAAGGCCACACAAAGCATGATGCCAGTTATCATCATTGCCCAATCTAACATTCAAAGATCTCCTTGAGCGGTTTTTCATAGCGCTGCTTGATGGTCTCCGCCAACTGCCTCTCAGGCACATCCAGGTTCAGCACATGCACGTAGAGCCAGTTTCGATCCGCCGAGACCTCCGCGCTGACGGTTCCCGGTGTCATCGTCACTGAGCTGGCGAGCATGGTGATCGGCAACGACTGAGTCATATCCAGAGGAACGGCTATAAACGCTGGTTTAAGGCGCTTTAATGGCCCTACTACGAGCACCGCCACTTGAATATTGGCCACCACGATATCGGCCAGCACCATCAAGAAGTAACGCAACAGTTTAAACGGGTGCCGAATCGCTGGCTGACGGGTGTATAAGGGCGCGCATAACCGAGGAATAGCTATGGCGAAAATGAGCGCCAGCAAAAGATGTCCTGGAGCCACTGAGTTATTTAACATCAGCCAGACCACAAACAGTAATACACTGTGAACCGGCATGGGGAACCATTTTGTTGCCAGAGCAGACATCAGTCTTGTCCTCCCGGTAAAAGTACCTGCATCAGCTCATTGTAATTGTGCAGTTGACTGGCCGCTTGTTGAGTAAAATCGGTTACCGGTGCCGCGAAAATCACCAGCATAGGAATGGTTAACAATAAGATGATCACGCTCGCGACCTGGTACACCGACAAGGGTTCGGCATCGGTTTTATCACCACTATAACGCCAAAACAAGGTGGTGCCGGCTCTCGATAAGGCTACGATGGTGACCAGACCAGTAACCAGGATCACAGGCCAGGCCCAGAGCATCTCTGCGGTTTCGTGAGCGGCCTGCAACACCAGAACCTTACCGATAAAACCGGACAGAGGTGGTAAACCAGCAACGGCCATGGCCGCCACAAAAAACAAAATGCCCAGTAGCGTCGGCTGCTTTAACTTACGAGCCATCACGAACCAGTCAAAGGCCTTGCCCCGTTGCTGACCGATCATGTCGGCAATTAAAAACAGGGCGCCTCCCACCAGCGTACTATGAATCATGTAGTAGAGCCCTGCCGCCGTCGCCTCTTCGCTGCGAAGAGCAAAGGTCACCATCAGAGTGCCCACTGACACAATCACCAGATTCGCCACCAACTGACGTAAGTTAGGGCTGGCTAACACGCCTACAGCACCGAGCACTAGGGTCAACAATGCCAATGGCCAGATCCAGCCCTGGGCCATATTGGCCAGTTCACCGGCCCCGTCACCAAAAATGACCGTATACACGCGGAAAATGGCGTAAATCCCTACTTTAGTCATAATGGCGAACAAGGCCGCCACCGGCGCACTGGCTGAAGCATAGGTTTTGGGTAGCCAAAAATGCAATGGTAGCAGCGCCGCCTTAAGACCGAAGACGATCAGCAGTAATAATCCACCGGCCTGCGCAATGGCTCGCTCTCCCGCCGCGAGCTCTCCCACTCTCAGGCTCATATGGGCGATATTAAGCGTCCCAAGGGTACCGTATAGACTAGCCAGTGCGAACAGAAACAGTGCCGAACCAACCAGGTTCAGGATGACATAGTGGACCGCGGCACTGGTACGCTGCTTACCGCCGCCATGGACCAGCAAGGCATAGGAGGCGATCAGCAACACTTCAAAAAACACAAACAAGTTAAACAAATCACCGGTCAGGAAGGCACCGTTGATGCCCATCAACTGAAACTGCATCAGTGGATAAAAATACGCCCCTTGTTTGTCATCTCCGCCACAGGCAAACAAAATAGCGCACAGACCCAGCACCGCCGTCAGCATCAGCATTAGCAATGCCAATTGGTCTGCCACCAGCACAATGCCAAAGGGAGGCTGCCAGTCGCCTAACGCGTATATCTGTACGCCCTGATGCATCACGTGCCACCCGAGCACACCGATCGCAATAATCAGTAATGCCGCCAGCAACACGGAAAACACTCGCTGGCGCTCCACACTGCCACTCAAAGGAGGCAGCAACTGCAGTATGCCCGCAAACAACGGGATAATAATGGGGAGAATCGCTAAGTGCTGAGTCATGACTTCTCCTTGGCCGAGGGCTTTTCTCGGCTGGAGCGTGGCGAGCGGCCGTCCACATAGTCATTACCCAGATCCGCCCGGGCCCGCATGGCCAGAATAACGATAAAGGCAATCATGGCAAAACCAATCACTATGGCAGTCAGCACCAAAGCCTGCGGCAAAGGGTCGGTATAGGCTTCAGCCGTGCCCAATATGGGCGCTCCTTCAAAGCGCAACCGGCCGCTGGAGAATAAGAACAAATTCACCGCGTAGGACAAAAAGGTCAGGCCTAACACCACCGTAAAGGTTCTGGCTCTTAATACCAGGTAGATACCGCAGAAGGTCAGCATTCCCACACAGAAAGCAAATAGCCCTTCCATTACTCCTCCTCAACCTTGGGACGATGACGGGTAGTGAGTTTCCCCAGATTCGCCAATATCAATAAGGTGGCGCCAATCACCGTCAGGTACACGCCCAAATCAAAGGCCATAGCACTGGCCAGCTCAAACTTGCCCACCACAGGCCATTTAAAGTAATCAAACCAGGAGGTTAAGAATGGGCGCCCGAATAACCAGCTTCCTACCCCTGTCAGGCTGGCTATCAAGATGCCACTGGCAATCACCCATTGATAGTCCAGCTTCATGCGTGGCTTGATCCAGTCAACCCCATGAGCGATGTATTGCTGAATCAATGCCACTGAAGTGATCAAACCGGCAATAAAGCCTCCGCCTGGCATGTTGTGGCCGCGCAGGAAAATATAGGCTGAGACCAGCAACGCCAGCGGCAGCAGGCTCTGTGAGATCACCGCCAGGATCATGGGATGCACATCTTTGGACCAGGGGCGTCCCATTCCATCCGCCGACGGCATTGCTAAACGCATGCGGGCAATCAGCTTGTAAATCCCCAGTGCAGCAATACCCAGCACGGTAATCTCACCCCAGGTGTCAAAGCCCCGGAAATCCACCAGGATAACGTTGACCACATTGGTCCCGCCGCCGCCAATTTTACTGTTAGCAAGAAAGAAATCGGAGATACTCGTCAGTGGCCGCGTCAGCATAGCGTAATTTATGGTGCCGATAATACCGCCAAAGAGTGCCGCGATGCCTAGATCCCGTGCCATCCGACGTGGTGAAGACTGGTTACGGGTTTTCTGCGGCAGAAAAAACAACGCCAACATCAGCAGAATGATAGTCACCACCTCCACCGATAATTGGGTTAAGGCCAGATCCGGCGCCGAGAAGCGTAGAAAGGATATGGACACGATAAGCCCAACCACGGAGAGTGTTACCAGTGCCACCATACGTTTGTGATGGAATATCACCGTGGCCAAAGCGGCAAGGCTCAGAATAACAGCCGCGGTAATCTCAATGGCGTTAACAGGCAACAGGCTGCGCTTACCTTCCATACTGTCAAGATCCAGCAATGGCGTACCAGCCATCACCAGTGCCAGCAACAGCATCAATACCAGATAGCGCTGTACAGACCCGTTAATAATGAAGTTGTGCAGCCACACCGAGCGCTCGACGAGCCATTGCACCACGCCCTCAAAAACCATCTTGGCGTCGGTTTCATGGAACTGGGCCTGGAACTGGAACAGGTGACGGCGATTGGCATAGACTAACAAGCCTCCCACCAATGCGATAACACTCATCAGCAGCGGTAAATTTAATCCGTGCCAAATAGCGAGACTGTATTCGGGCAGCTCCCCTGACAATACTGAGCTTGAAGCAGCTTTCAACAACGGACCGATAACCAGACCGGGAATGACCCCCACTAAAAGGCAAAGCGCTACCAGGATCTCCACCGGAATTTTCATGTACCGTGGCGGCTCATGGGGCGTTTTCGGTAAGTCCACCGGCTCGCCATTGAAAAACACATCGTGAATAAAGCGCAACGAATAAGCAACCGAGAATACGCCACCCAGCGTTGCCAACACCGGCACCATCCAGGATAAGGATCCCAGTGCGGATTGATGAAGCGTTTCGGCAAAGAACATTTCCTTGGACAAGAAACCGTTCAAAAGGGGAACCCCGGCCATGGACGCCGCTGCCACCATGGCCAGCGTTGCCGTATATGGCATATAGTTCCACAGACCATTAAGTTTGCGCATGTCCCGCGAACCGGACTCATGATCAATGATACCGGCGGCCATAAACAGTGAGGCCTTAAAGATCGCATGGTTGATAATATGGAACACCGCCGCTACTGCTGCCAAATGAGTATCCATGCCCAGGAGCAAGGTTATCAAGCCGAGATGACTGATGGTGGAATAGGCCAGTAATCCCTTTAGATCGTGTTTAAACAGAGCAATATAGGCGCCGTAGAGTAAGGTCGCCAGACCGGTAAGGCTGACCGCTAAGAACCACAGCTCGGTCCCTGCCAGCACCGGATAAAAACGCGCCAGCAAAAAGATACCGGCTTTAACCATGGTTGCAGAATGTAAGTACGCACTAACCGGCGTTGGTGCCGCCATGGCATGAGGCAACCAAAAATGAAACGGAAACTGAGCCGACTTGGTAAAGGCGCCTAGCAGAATCAACACCAGAGCAACCGGGTAAGCATCATGCTGGCGAATCACTTCGCCGCTGGCTAACACCGTACCCAAGTCATAACTACCTACAATGTTACCAACGATGATCAGGCCCGCAAGCAGCGCCAGCCCACCGGCACCGGTGATGGTCAGAGCCATGCGCGCGCCCTTGCGGGCATCGCTTCGGCCTCCCCAAAAACTGATCAAAAGGAACGAACTGATACTGGTGATTTCCCAGGCCATCCATAATTGCAGCAGATTATCGGCAATAACAATGGATAGCATGGCTGTCATAAAGAGGATGAGGTAGGCGTAAAACCGGCCCATTGAGTCCTTCTCAGACAGATAATACCGGGCATAGAGGATTACCAACAGACCAATGCCCAGGATAAGTACTGCAAACAGTAACGCCAGCCCGTCTAAACGGAATGAAATCATCAGCCCAGCCTGGGGGATCCAGTCGAAGTGCTCACGAATGGTTTCACCCGCAAACACTTTTGGGGCTAAGCTGACAACTTTGGCCAGTACAATAGCCGGCGCAAGCGCCGTTGCCCAGGCACAAACACTGCGTCCATAACGCTCGGTTAACAATGGCATTAAAATGCCTGCCAGCAACAGCAGGGGTATCCAGAACAAACTCATTGAGTCAGCGTGCTCCATGGTCATGGTTTTTTCACAGACGCGTGGCAACCGCACTTGCTCACGCTTCCGGCTGAGTCATCCTCACTACCGGGCCTGATTTTTATACCTGCCGGGTGGACTAAAGTCCAATTCAGCGGTACGAACCGGACAAAATCCGCTCGATAACAATGCCTTACCGTACTCCAGAAGACAACAGTCCCAGCCATATAAAAGCGACAGGCCGACAATCTTATGCGTTTAGGCTATCAATATAGCCCATGACTGTCAGTAACTGTTCGCGCCGCAACCATTCGACTAAAACGAACAGTATAAGCCATTATTAGCCATTTATTTTTGCTTAAATGTTTTCTAAGCTGCCAATACGTTGATTCTGGAGAAAAAGTTCTATGCAGGAAAGCAGCTGGAGCTGGTTGATCATCGGCATTCACTGGATCACCGCCATCGCGGTTATCGCTTTGTTTGCAGTCGGTTTGTGGATGGTGGATCTGAATTATTACAGTGACTGGTATAAGACTGCGCCCCATTACCACAAGAGTGTGGGGTTGCTATTGGCGTTGCTAACACTCATTCGCATGCTGGTTCGCTGGCTCAAGTCTCGCCCCCAACCTCTCGGTGCCGCTTGGGAGCAACGGGTATCCTCGCTAGCCCATGCAATGATCTATCTGCTGCTGTTGGGATTATTTATCAGTGGCTATCTGATATCGACCGCCGATGGTCGCAGCATCGATGTGTTTAACTGGTTTACCATACCCGGCGCTGGATCCTTGATAGAACGCCAAGAGGACCTTGCTGGCGAGGTGCACTTTTACCTGGCCTGGACATTGATCATTCTGGCCGGACTACACGCTTTAGCGGCGTTCAAGCACCACTTTTGGGATAGGGACGCCACGTTGAAACGCATGTTAAAACCTTAACTATTAAACCCTGAGGAGATACTACGATGAGAAAAACTCTGATTGCGGCCAGTCTGCTGGCTCTTGCCCCACTGACCAATGCCGCCGACTATGTCATTGACAGCAAGGGCGCGCATGCTTCCATAAACTTCAAGATTCAGCACCTGGGTTACTCTTGGCTGACCGGTCGTTTCAACGACTTTGAAGGAAAGTTCAGCTACGACAAGAAAAACCCTGAGGCCGCCAGTATTACGGTTAAAATCAACCCCGCTAGTGTTGACTCTAATCACGCCGAGCGCGACAAGCATCTGCGTGGCGAGGACTTCCTGGACGTAGAAAAATTCGACAGTGCGAAGTTCGCCTCAACTGAGATCGAGGATCTGGGCGATGGCAAGCTACGTGTCAAAGGCGACCTGACCCTGCACGGTGTGACTAAGCCAATCACCATCAAGGCCAAGAAAGTCGGCGAAGGTGTGGATCCCTGGGGCGGCTATCGAGCTGGCTTTATGGGTAAAACCCGCATTGCCCTTAAAGACTTTGGCATAGACTACGATCTGGGTCCGGCGTCAACTCATGTTGACCTGGAGCTGCATGTGGAAGGTGTTCGCCAGTAATACCTGGCTGGCAACGTGCTTTCCGTTGCCAACAAGACATAAGAAAGCCATTAGTCTCAGTCCTTGTTCGGCATGGAAGCCGCACAGTAGTCTCATGGATGGGTGTACGGCGAGCCTGAGAATAGTGGCCTTTTTGTGTTTAAGCCCGAGTCAACGACAAAGCCATTTCGCCAAGCGAAATAAAGATGACTTTTTCAGAGAAACAGGGTAAAACTGCGCTCCCTGTGATTTGATGGTTTTCCGCCCGTGAGCGCGCTGACTCAGCCCCCCTTGCAACTTAATGAACACGCCTTTGATGTCATTGCCGACGCCTTAGTCGACAAAGGCTATGCCGTATTGCCAAATTTCCTGCCAATCACTCTGGCAGAAGGCTTACTGCAGGAACTCAAAGGCTATCAGGAGGAAGACTTCAAGCGCGCAGCTATTGGCCGGCTTCGTGATGAACACCGAAACCAATTTGTACGCAAAGACAATATCCGCTGGTTAACGCCCAAGCGCACCCACCAACAACAATTTCTGAGTCTGATGGACAGCCTTAAAAGTGCGCTTAATCGCCGCCTGTTTATGGGATTGTTCGATTACGAGTGTCATTTTGCACACTACCCGCCTGGCGCCTTTTACAAAAAGCACCTGGACGCCTTCAAAGGCCGCACTAACCGGGTACTGAGCACCGTGTGCTACCTGAATCCAGGCTGGCGGCGTGAAGAACAGGGTCAGCTAGTGATCTATGATCCAGATACAGATCAGACTCTGCTGAAAGTCACACCGCTATTCGGGCAAATGGTGATTTTCTTAAGCGAACAATTTCCTCACGAAGTCCTGCCCGCTCAACGGGATCGTTACAGCATCGCAGGTTGGTTCCGGGTGAACACCAGTATCAACGGCATCATAGACCCATCAAAATAACTTATCTTTCAAAGCGTTAAAGAAAATATAGAAATTTTTTTTGCGTCAGGACTTGGAAAGCTTCCCCCCACCCTTATTTAGTTATTGTCGATGCCGGAAGGGTCGACAATAACAGTCGGGACCAGCCCGGCTAGAACTGCCGCCGATAATTCGGGGCTAACAATCACATATTGCTTATTATTGAGGATATGACTATGCGTAATATCGATCTATCTCCACTATACCGTTCATTTATTGGCTTCGATCAACTGGCTTCCATGATCGACGCTGCAAGCCGCAATGAGAAACAACCAACGTATCCGCCTTACAACATCGAGTTGTTGGAAGAGGACAAATACCGCATCACTATGGCTGTAGCTGGCTTCGAAGACACCGAGCTGGACATTCAGGTGCATGAAAACACCTTACAGGTGACCGGCAACAAGCCCGGTAAAGAAACCGAGCGAAAGTTCCTGCACAAAGGCATTTCCGAGCGCAATTTCGAGCGTAAATTCCAGTTAGGTGAACACGTCAAAGTTGTTGGTGCCGATCTGCGTAACGGTCTACTGCACATCGATCTGGAGCGTGAAATTCCGGAGGCGAAAAAGCCCCGTAAGATTGAAATTGGCGGACAGCTGTTGGAAGACACCAGCAAATAAAGCCTGACTCTTTGTTTCCCTGTTAGAAAACGGGCTGGTGGTGACCAGCCCGTTTTTTTATTAGTGATTAATAGGGATTAGAGGGATTATAGAAGTCCGTTACTGTGCCATCGATATCCAAACGGATAGGCGTCACATTGGTCGCGCCGGTCAGGATATTAAACCTATCACCTGCTGTGATGTAGTAGCGCAATAGATCATCGATGATCACCGGCTTCCCGCACTCGGTTTGAGTAAACTGAGTCTGGGTATCGGCTTCCAGAATATAGGCTTCATAGTTGCCATCCACCACACCTTCACCGTTTTCGGTGAAAAACACAGACGTTTGCTCTGACACACCAATAGCACGCTTATCGCCACCAACATGAGCCAGGAAGACCGCCATACGTCCCATGCGATCACGCTCGTAGAAATGGGTATCTGTAATCAGGTTCTGCATGATATCAGTACTTAAGAAGTTGTTGCTGATATTGATGGATTCATGACAGAAGTCTGCAACCACCTCGTTACTCACTGACCCCAGAACCCCATCGGGATCATAGATATACTGGCTTTGCACTGCATTCCCCGCGGAAGTGCCCCCTAATACGCCGTTTTTAGCGTAAACATGGTCTATGGCGTCTTGAACCTTAGTTCCTTGCCAGTGGTTCAGGTATGCCGACTGGTCACCGCCGGAGATCCAGACAAACTCAGCACTGCGAATCGCCCAATCCACATAGTCAGAGTTGGCTTTCGCCTGAGAGTCGATGATCAGTGTTTCCACGGAATCAGCGCCGGTCAGGTTCTGCAGGTAGATATTATAAGCGTCGGTCCCTGATGCACGCAGCACCACAATATCGCCGCCATTAATATGCGGCTGTATGCGGTTACTAAAGGCATCATCCACATCGGTGCCACCGCCCATTAGCAAGACGCCGGCCTGGTCACCCAGCGTTGGGCATACGTCTACGTCATTGCCGACTATGGATGCCGTCAAATCACTGGGCTTTGCAGGGCGAGTACCATAGGTTGTGCAAGCCTCAGGTTGCCCCCCCGTATTGCCATCAGGAAAGGTGATATTAAGTTGGTAATTCCCGGTACCACTGTAGCGGGTTACCTTGATAAAGTGTTCGCCGGCAATCGCCTGATAACTGCCTTCTTCCGGATTGTTGCTGGTGGCACCGCTCAGCACCGCCGAGCCTGTCACTTCATAAAGATCCCAATCAAAATCGTCACCGGAATCATGACTTAAAGACACATCAATAGTGCCATCCGAGGCCAGCGTGAAGGAGTACCAGTCCACGTCCTGTCGGGAATCGATGCTTGCCGAAACCGCAGTATCGGAACACAAACCAGTGTTAGCGTCAGATTCGGTGTCGTTGGTTTCGGTTTCTGAGGTAAGACATGCCGAAGCATTAAAGCTGAATGACATCAGCAAAGCTGCGGCTAAAGTTGTGTGCTTCATACAAAGCTCCTGTTTTATTTTTGTCACATGGAGACACCACCACGATGGTGATGCGGGATCAGTGCCGGGGCACCAAACTAAAAAAGAGAGTTAAGCGGGGAAATTACTCGTCAAACCACTCGGACAGGTGATAGTCCGTCGAGCAAGGATGTGTGGGCCGTCCTGGCTCGAAAAACGCAATTTGAAACATGAAATTAACAGAAGAGTTACTAATATTACAGTTTGCTTACCATGCCAATTTGATCAGGGCTTTGCAACAACTTGTCACAGAGTGCAAAGGTTAGACATTGAATTATAATAAAAAATAACCCTTTCAGAGGAGCGGGGCCAGAAGCAATTGGACGATAAAAGTCACCGTCAGCAGCTCAAACAGCGTCAAACCCAGTTGGTTCACTTCCAGCAGTGGGTCAGAGATACCCAGCAAAAAGTGGTTATTTTGCTTGAGGGACGAGATGGCGCCGGAAAGAGCAGCATGATCCGAACCATTACCCAGCATCTGAACCCTCGCTTTTACCGAGTTGTGGCACTGGATAAACCAACGCCGCGGGAGCAGAGCCAGTGGTACTTTCAACGCTACCTGAAACACCTCCCGGCCAGCGGTGAAATCGTCTTGTTCGACCGGAGCTGGTATAACCGCGCCGGAGTCGAGTCGGTGATGAACTTTTGTAGTCAGGAACAGCTTGAGCAGTTTTTACAAACCGTTCTTTTGTTAGAACATAGCCTGGTCAATGAGGGGCTGAAGCTGCACAAATATTTCTTATCCATTTCACATCAGGAGCAGGCTAAGCGGTTTGAGAGAAGACTGAAACACCCAAGGAAAAACTGGAAGTTCAGCCAGATGGATGTAGTCAGCCGACAACGCTGGAATGACTACAGCGAAGCCTATTCAAGGATGTTTCAGAACACCCACAGCACCGTGGCTCCCTGGACAGTGATCGAGTCTGATCACAAGCCTTTTTCCAGACTAACACTGATCGACCACTTTCTTAGGCAATACGAATTCCCAAAGCAGCCAGCTTGCGACGCTCACCAAATCACCAAACTGGCCACTGATTCGCTGCAAAACATCCATTATGGACCGGCAGATGTACTCTCTGACAACGACTAATAACGTGCTGGATGGCTGCTAATGCTATCCAGGAAACAGAGTATGTGTTTGTTAACAGCCTCGCTATGGCTGATCGGCGCCATATGACCACCAGGAGTGAACGTAAATCGACAGTCAGGCAGAGTGTGCGACAGTGCCTTCGCCACGGCACGGCTGGATCGGCGACTTTGCTCACCAGCCATAAGCAAACAGGGCAAGGTCAACGCCCGATAATCGGTCAACGTGTACCCTTCACCGATAAGTCCTTCGAAATCCTGTCGGACCTTGGGTACCTGAGCAGCCATTCCAGCCTGCAACCTCTCCGGCAAAGCGGCAAAATAGCCTTTACCGTTCCAGTAATCCACAAACTGTTGTGCCGCCTGAAAGTTATCGGCCTGTGTCATCTGGCCTGAGATGCTCAGCACTTCCGTAAGGCCTTCACTGTCAGGATTTAACAGGTGAAAGGCCACCGGCTCAAATAATGCCATAGACTCTACTCTGTCTCCTAGCTCGTAGGCCAGCTTCAGAGCCACCGCACCGCCAAAAGAATGGCCCACCAGAGTGAAAGACTCAACCTCATAATCAGCCAGTATACCTTCGATGCGCTGTACTTCCTGAGCGAGGGAAAATGGACGCTCTTTATCGTGGGGCGCTGGCGCCTGACCATAACCGAGCAGATCCAAATTCAATATGCGCCAGTGGCCCTGCAACTCGCTGATCAAAGCCTGCCACTGGCGAGCGCTGCTCAAAGAGCTGTGTAGCAAGACCACCACAGGTCCGTCGGGCCTGCCGTTTTCATACACTCCGGGAAATAGAGACATAACGGATGCAGACAAAAAAACCCGGCTAAGCCGGGTTTTAAATACTGAGTTAGTCCAGAAGCTCGGCCAGTTCCTGACTGACCTGTTCAACCGGCTTGGTGCCATCCACTTTGTGGAACTGACAATTTCCTGCTTCAGCTTCTTTCTGGTAGTAACTGACCAAAGGCTCGGTTTGCTCATGGTAGACGTTTAAACGCTTACGCACGGTGTCTTCGCGGTCATCATCGCGGATCACCAGTTCCTCGCCGGTTTGGTCGTCTTTGCCTTCCTGCTGCGGCGGGTTGTACTTCACGTGATAAACACGGCCCGAAGCGGGATGCACGCGACGTCCGCTCATGCGCTCCACGATCACCTCATCATCCACATCGAACTCAATCACATGATCGATGGCGATATTGTGCTCTTTCATGGCATCGGCTTGCGGGATAGTGCGCGGGAAGCCGTCCAACAGGAAACCGTTGGCGCAGTCGTCCTGAGCGATGCGCTCTTTCACGAGGCCGATGATCAACTCATCGGATACTAGCTTGCCCTCGTCCATAACTTGCTTGGCTTGTAAGCCGAGTTCGGTACCTGCCTTGATGGCTGCCCGTAGCATATCGCCGGTCGAGATCTGTGGAATGCCGAACTTACCCATCAAAAACTGGGCTTGAGTGCCTTTACCGGCACCTGGCGCGCCAAGAAGAATGATGCGCATACCGTGTCCCCTTGCGTAATCAGTGATCAGTTGAAAGTAAAGTTGGAACTTTACACATTCGGTATTAAGGATACAAGGCGTACCACTTCAGTATTAAGCGACTTGGACTAAAGTTTAACCAGCGATACCACTCCTTAACGACTTTTAGCCTTAATGAGCGATGAGAGACCTGATGGAGTGGGATTAAAAAAGGCGGGCTCAGTGGCCCGCCCTGTTGTTACTTAAGCAACGTCATCAGTAACTGATTGACCTTTTGAACATACTGAGCAGGATCTTTCAGACTGCCCTGTTCGGTGAGTGACGCCTGGTCAAACAATACTTCGGTGAAGGCCTTAAAGCGCTCTTCATCCTGAATGTCCGACAGGGTTTTCACCAGCTCATGCTCCGGATTCAGTTCGAAGTGGTATGCCACCTCAGGGACGGGCTGACCGGCCGCCTGCATCAACTTCACCATCTGGGTGCTCATGCCATGCTCATCGGCCACTACGCACGCTGGCGAATCGGTCAGACGATGACTGAGCTTAACTTCCTTCACTCTTTCGCCCAACACGTCTTTGACGCGCTTT
This sequence comes from Saliniradius amylolyticus, assembly GCF_003143555.1. NCBI lineage: Bacteria > Pseudomonadati > Pseudomonadota > Gammaproteobacteria > Alteromonadales > Alteromonadaceae > Saliniradius > Saliniradius amylolyticus. The sequence continues at coordinate 917,687 of NZ_CP029347.1, read as the reverse complement.
TCGATGCCCTCGACCTGTTTTTCCGCCTCTTCCTGAGCCTTCTTAGTGTCTTCATCATCCAGGTCACCCAGATCCAGATCGCCTTTGGTGATGGATTGGAAAGACTTCTCCTGATACTCATTCAGATGGGACATCAGCCACTCGTCGATGCGATCGTACATCAACAGCACTTCGATGCCCTTCTTACGGAAGATTTCCAGATGCGGGCTGTTTTTGGCCGCCAGGTAGCTGTCGGCGGTAACATAATAGATCTTGTCCTGCCCGTCTTTCATGCGTCCAATGTAGTCGTCCAGCGATACGGTCTGAGCGTCACTGTCCTCATGAGTGGAAGCAAAACGCAGCAGACCAGCAACCTTCTCTTTATTGGCAAAGTCTTCCGCCGGGCCTTCTTTGATCACATTACCAAACTCGTTCCAGAAGCTCTGGTATTTGTCGGCATCGTTTCTGGCCATGCGCTCCAGCATGGTCAGCACACGCTTGGTACAACCCTGACGGATGGCCTGAGTAATACGGTTGTCTTGCAGAATCTCGCGGGACACATTCAGCGGTAAGTCTGAGCTGTCCAGCACCCCTTTTACAAAGCGCAGGTAGGTGGGCATAAACTGCTCGGCGTCGTCCATGATAAACACACGCTGCACATAAAGCTTAAGACCGTGGTTCTGCTCCCGGTTCCAAAGGTCAAACGGCGCCTTGGACGGGATATAGAGCAGGCTGGTGTACTCGGTCTTGCCTTCAACCTTGTTGTGTGACCAGCTTAGCGGGTCACCAAAGTCGTGAGAGACGTGCTTGTAGAATTCTTTGTATTCTTCATCGCTGATCTCCGACTTATCGCGGTTCCACAGGGCAGTGGCCTTATTCACGGTTTCCCAGTGAGCGGGCTGCTCGGGGATCTTCTCACCGTCCGGGCCGTCGCGCTCAGGCTCGGCCTCTTTATACATTTCCACCGGGATACTGATGTGGTCGGAGTATTTGTTGACGATGGAGCGCAGGCGCCAGTCGTCCAGGAACTCTTTTTCGTCGTCTCTCAGGTGCAGGATGATCTCGGTACCACGATCGGCTTTCTCAATGTCGGCGACGGTGTACTCGCCCTCACCTTCACTGATCCATTCCACCGCTTCATCGGCTTTATGGCCCGCCGCCCGGGTACGAACAGTGACTTTGTCTGCGACGATAAAGGCCGAATAAAAGCCCACACCGAACTGACCGATAAGCTGAGAGTCTTTCGCCTGGTCGCCAGACAGCTTACTGAAGAACTCGGCGGTACCCGACTTGGCGATGGTCCCAAGATTCTGGAGTACCTCGTCGCGGGTCATGCCGATTCCATTATCACTAATGGTGACGGTACCGGCCTCTTTATTGGCGCTGATGCGTACTCGCAGATCGCCGTTATCCTCATACAGGCTGTTATCCGACAGCGCCTTAAACCGCAACTTGTCGGCGGCGTCGGCGGCGTTGGAAACCAACTCACGCAGGAAAATCTCTTTGTTGGAATACAGGGAATGAATCATCAACTGAAGCAGTTGCTTTACTTCAGTCTGAAAACCGTGCGTTTCTACATGGGCTGCATCGGCCATAGAAAGCTCTCCTAGTTCATTATCAATACTACGAACAGGGAGATAGGGGCAGGCAGGGCAATTTCAACCTCACCAGACTAAAAATTATAGTTCCCGCCGACCCGAGAAAGCGTGCACCAGGGTAGAGCCGTCCAGATACTCGAGTTCACCGCCCACCGGCACTCCCTGAGCGATGCGGGTGGTTTTAATTTCCCGCTCCTGACAAAGCTGATGGATATAGTGAGCGGTGGCTTCGCCTTCCACTGTCGAGTTAGTGGCCAGGATCACCTCTTGAGTGTCCGTGTCATCCAGCATACCGGCGAACACATCCAGACCAATATCCTTAGGGCCTATCCCATCAATGGGTGACAGATGCCCCATCAACACAAAATACAACCCCTGATACTGCGAGGTTTGTTCAATGGCCAGCACATCCTGGGGCGACTCCACCACACAAACAGTGCCGCTGGCCTGGCGCTTGGAGCTGGCGCAGATATCGCACAGGTCAGACTCGGTGAAGGTCCGGCACTGACGACAGTGCTGAATATGTTCCATGGCGTTACGCAGCGCGTCAGAGAGCTTAAGCGCGCCTTCACGGTTACGCTCCAGCAAGTGAAACGCCATACGCTGCGCCGTCTTCTGCCCCACACTGGGCAGAACCTTGAACTGTTCAATCAACTCATCGAGTAAGGGGCTGAATTTCATAATACTTAGTACCGAAGTAAAAACGGCTGCCCAGGGCAGCCGCAAAAATAGGTTGTCATCAACAATGCCAGTTAGAACGGCATGTTCATGCCTGGGGGGAGTTGCATCCCACCGGTAACCGACTGCATTTTTTCCTGACTGGTTTCCTGCACCCGACGCACCGCGTCGTTAGTAGCGGCCGCCATCAGATCTTCGATCATGTCTTTGTCGTCTTCCATCAGACTTTCATCGATATGCACCCGACGCACGTTGTGGTTGCAGGTCATAGTAACCTTGACCAGTCCTGCTCCGGCTTCACCAGTCACTTCCAGTTCGGCCAACTCCTGCTGGGCTTTCTGCATCTTTTCCTGCATTTGCTGGGCTTGTTTCATGATGTTGCCCATTCCGCCTTTAAACATAGCTACCTCTTTTATTCAGTTTACTGCTTTATTTTATCTGGGTTGAACGCTGTCGGGAATCACTTTCGCGCCGAAAGTCTCCCTCAGGTTCGCTACCCCCGCATCTTCGGCAATGACCGTCTCGGCATGAGCCTGTCGCATTCGCTTGATATGGTAATTCAGCGCAAACGGTGTATTCAGGGTTTCACCAATATTGACACTCACATGCACCGACTGGCCCATATGCTCAGAAAGGGTTAGGGTCAATTGCTCCAGAGTGTCCTCCCGCAGCAAGTGTTCCTTGGCCGAATTCAGTGTCAGCCGAAAGCTATTATCCTGACGCTGACAATTAGAGTGCAAGGCCACCTGCTTCGGCAGCGCCATTAAACCACTGTCTTCAATAAGCCTTGCCCAGGCATCCAGCTGACTGGCATGAAGTACCTTTTCACCATTATCCAAGAAGGCTGTTAAGGTTTTATCGATGGCCACTACTTTTGGATCATCGTCCCCGTCATCGGCCGACCAACTATCCGGCTCCGGCTGCGAGGTCTTCATGCCCGCGCCTTCGGAGGAAGAGTGCCTTGAATCATGTTGTGGCTGCTCAGCAGTTACTGCCTCTGGCACTGCAGGCGTGTCCGGGTCAGGCTGAGAGAAATCGACTGGCGCCGACTGCCCGCCAAAGTCAGACTCCCCCATAGGCGGTAAGTCATCATCGGTCCAGGGCGGCGCTTCATCATAGGGCTGATACTGGTGCGCTTCCTCTGACGGTTCAGCGGGTGTTCCGGTGGCTTGTGGCTCAGTTTCAGCGTTGTTTTCTGGTTCAGGTGATGGAGCCGGGGCCTTAAGTACCTGTTTCGTCGTAATTTCAGTCGACGCGTCCGAAGACTTGGATTCGCTGACTGGTTCGCTTTCTGCGTCGTTGCCGGACTGCAACAGACGGGCACGCAGATTCAGAATCTTAGCGGTCTGGCTCTCTGGCTCTGGCTCTGGCTCTGGCTCTGGCTCTGGCTCTGGCTCTGGCTCTGGCTGTTCAGTGTGAGAGTTCGGCTGTGCTGCGGTCAACGGTGACTGCAATTTATCAGACTCCGCCCAGATGGCATCTTGCTGAGCTTGCAGTCGCTCCAGTTCACTACTTTTGACGCTGTCGCGCTCGTCGGCTACTGCATCATCCTTGGAAACAGCTTCGCTTTGATAAGCCTGTTTTGACAGCTCATCTAGCTTTTGCGGAGTTTTTTTTTCAGCCTTTGGCGTAAAAGCCAACATACGCAATAGCGTCATTTCCAGACCACTTCTGGGGTCGGATGCGAAGGGGAGATCTTTTCGACCCTGCAACGCAATTTGATAGAAGAGCTGTACCTGCTCGGCAGGTAACATCTTAGCAAGTTGATAGATGGCCTTGGCGGTAGCCGTTTCCAGTTTGCAGCTGTCCGGTACCAACTGCGTCAATGCAACTTGATGTAACAAGCTCAGCAAATCCGCTAACAGCTGGTTGTAATCGGGCGCCTGAATCGACAGGGCATCCACCTGCTGCATCACCTCATCGGCGTCGTTTTGAGCAACGGCATGCAACAGCTTGAGAATCTGATTGCGATCCATCAGCCCCAGCATATCCACCACCACCTTAACGGAGACGTCACCGCCGCTTTGGGCTATGGCCTGGTCGGTGAGGCTAAGACCGTCGCGCATACTGCCCTGAGCCGCTCTGGACAACTGAGCAATGGCCTCGCTCTGATAGCCAATGTTTTCCTGTTCGAGAATGTATTTCAGCTGCTGTCCTATCTGCTCTCGCGATAAGGCTTTAAGGTTAAACTGCAAACAGCGTGACAAAATCGTGACTGGCAGTTTCTGTGGGTCTGTTGTAGCTAAAAGAAATTTTACATGCGGTGGCGGCTCTTCCAGTGTTTTGAGAAGCGCATTGAAGCTATGCTTGGAAAGCATATGTACTTCGTCAATCAGGTAAACCTTGTAGCGACCTCGCGTCGGACTGTACTGAACATTGTCCAGCAGCTCACGAGTGTCCTCCACCTTGGTACGGGAAGCCGCATCGATCTCCAGCAGATCCACATAATTGCCGCTATCGATCTCGACACATGTATGACATTGGCCGCAGGGGGTTGATCCCATGCCCTGCTCACAGTTCAGACTCTTGGAGAATATACGGGCAATGGTGGTCTTTCCCACACCCCGGGTACCGGTAAACAGATAGGCATGATGCAGGCGATCGGTGTCCAGCGCATTACTAATGGCTTTCACCACATGCTCCTGCCCTACCAACTCACCGAAGTTGGCAGGCCGCCATTTCCGGGCCAGAACTTGATATCCCATCGCCTCAGTCTCCCTCAAATTGACACAGGGTATGGCAGCGGATTCCAGCCTCCTGCAGTCGGGCTCGACCGCCCAGAGCGGGGAGGTCCACGACAAATCCAGCGTCTTCGACGACGCCTCCGAGCTGCCTGACCAAGGCTGCAGTGGCTAACATGGTGCCACCTGTGGCCAAAAGATCATCAATAAGCAGGATCCGGTCGCCGGGTTGAACCGCGTCCCGATGCAACTCCAGCATGTCTTTGCCATATTCAAGCTCATATTCCTGCCGGATCACCGCTCTTGGCAATTTATTGGCCTTGCGGATAGGCACAAAGCCGACCGATAACGCCATGGCCAGAGGAGCCCCGAAGACAAAGCCCCTGGCTTCTGTACCAGCCACCTTATCCACTTTAAGATCATCGAACCGCGCAGCAAGATGATGAATACAGGCTTTAAAAGCGGCGTCATGCTGCATTAAGGTGGTCACATCGCGAAACTGAATACCGGGCTTGGGGTAGTCCGGCACCGTGGTAATAGTGGCTTTAATCTGGTCGAGATTCACAATTTGCTTAGTTTAGAGGTAAAACACAAACCAGCCGAGAATGGCATGGACCGTTGGCATTGCCAGCATTACCACCAAAGCTATCAACAGATACTTGAAGTTAAAAGGATCCTGACTCGTTTGTTTCTCTTGCATGCTATGACCTTAGAAGTTTCTAGGCGGCAAATCTTATAGCAAAGCCGGTCAAATTCCTAGCCGGACTCGCCCCCGATCAGGACCTGTTTGTGTGCCAGTTCTTGAAGAGCTGCCATCGCCCCCTGATAAACCTGCTGAGGGGCTAACTGAGGCAGGTGACTCGTCATCTGCGTTATTACCATTTCGGTGCTAACGCCGGGATGATTGTCGATAAAATCCAGCATCACCGCATTCATGGGGTTTAGCTGAGTGAAATGAACACAATGCTCTATGTCCCTGTGCACCACAAAATAATAGGGACCATCAGACGAGTCTGGACAGTATTTAGGGGCGACCTGGTGAACCGGATAGTCATAGCTTAGCAACCACGCCAGTGGCGATATGCTCAACGCCGAGGACGGCACCAATTGAGTCACGAGTTGCTCAGGGGCAATGGTTTGGGTCGAGCTATCCAGCGCCAACTCCACCCATTCATAGTGAGCCAGCTCTGCCAAAAAGGGATAATCGTCTGGCCGGGGTTGGTATTCCCTGTCTAGGTACTCCACAAACTCCTTGCTGATGTCGACAAAATAGGGCGACCGGCAACGGTGTTCGACAAAAAACTGCCGACACAGCTTCTGCCAATTCAACTCGGAGTATAGACTCTTGAGGACTGGAAATCCGGTATCTAAGAAACCTTTTACGTTATTAAAAAACAGCTCCCGATAAATCCGCATACGCCGGTCTTCAAGCTCTTCAGGGCGGGGGCTATGCTCTGGGTCTCGAATGTGCTGATAAAACTCTCTTTGAACCTGCTTGAAGGACATCATGCACTCTTACTGGCTTGAGCTAAATGACGATGCTGGATCTGACGGATCCGATCTACCTCAGCCAGTAACTCGGGCAGAGGGGGAATATTAAAGTCGCGCTCCAACAAAGTTGGGAATACTCCATGCAGTAGGTAAGCCTGCTCCAGCAACTGCCAGACCGGTTCGATCACATCGGCACCGTGAGTATCGACAATTAAATCCTCGGCTTCATTAAAGTGTCCGGCAATATGACCATAGGCTATTCGCTCGCTTGGCAAGCCTTGTAAAAACTCCATGGGGTCATAACCGTGGTTTGTCGCATTAACATAAATATTATTCACATCCAGCAATAGCTGACAGTCAGCTTGCTCTATAACTGCCAGGGTAAATTCCAATTCACTCAATTCCTGTCCGGGTGCCGCGTAATAGGATACATTTTCAAGGATCAATGGTCGCTCAATAATATCCTGCACATGGCGCACGCGCTTTGCTACATAATCTGCTGCTTCCTCGGTAAAAGGAATGGGCATCAGATCGTAAAGATGCCCTTCGCCCGAGCAATAACTTAAGTGCTCGGAGTAGTGCTGTATATCGTGACGATCGAGGAAGCTTTTAACCGACTTAACAAACTCAATATCCAATGGATCGGGACTGCCGATGGACAACGACAGACCATGAGTTTTAAACGGATACTGACGGGTTAGAGTCGCAAAATCCTGGTGATACCGGCCTCCCAGGGGAATCCAGTTTTCTGGAGCCACTTCCCAGAAATCCACTGGAACCTGACCGTACTCCAACACGTCTTCAATCATTTCTCGCCTGAATCCAAGGCCAACTTCGGATTGCGTTATACCCATAAGACTCCTTAAAAAAGGCCGGCTAAGACCGGCCTCCCTCATTCTGCCAGAGGACGTTAATGCGAACCACCGCATTTGCCTTCGCCACATTTCCCTTCTTTGTGGGTTTTCTTTGCTTCGCCACATTTACCTTCGCCACATTTCCCTTCTTTGTGGGCTTTCTTTGCTTCGCCGCATTTACCTTCGCCACATTTCCCTTCTTTGTGGGCTTTCTTTGCTTCGCCGCATTTACCTTCGCCACACTTCCCTTCCTTGTGGGCCATTTTTTCTTCGCCGCATTTACCTTCGCCACACTTCCCTTCTTTGTGAGCTTTCTTTGCTTCGCCGCATTTACCTTCGCCACACTTCCCTTCTTTGTGGGCCATTTTTTCTTCACCGCATTTGCCCTCGCCACATTTGCCTTCCTTGCGGGCTTTTTTATCCTCTCCGCACTTGCCTTCGCCGCACTTGCCCTCACCGGCAAACTGCATATACCCCGACTCCAGGGTTGTCATGCCAAAAGGATTTTCCGTCTCTACCGCTGCAGCTGTAGTAGCCATAGAACCTAACACCATAGCGCCGAGTGCTGATGCAATATGAGTTTTCTTAACCTGTTTCATAAACCTTTTTCCTCTGTAATAGCTTTTTTATAGGCCGACTGGCTCTCTCAAGCATAGACCACGTCGACAGAATTTTTATTTCACTAATACTTTTCAGTAGCTATAAAAAAAGCCCCTGAACGGGGCTTTTTTTATAGCTTAATAATTAAAGTTGAATGCCACGGTTTTTGGCCTTCTCTCTAATATAGGGCTCCCAGCTATTTGCGCTGCGACGTGTAGAGCTATCTTGCTTAGCTAACTGAACATATCGAAGAGCTTCTTTAAATTTGCCCTGATAGAAGTTCGCTTCCATCATAGACATATACAAGTTGCCCTTATCATCAGTTGCTAGCGATATTGCCTTATCCAGCGCACGTACTGCCTTACCATACTCCTGAGCAGCCATCAGCAATGAGCCCTGACGACGGAAATGGTCAGGATCATTACTCAAGGCACCGGCTTTACCGTAATAGTCCGCAGCCTTGAGCACATCTTTAGCCTGATGCCAGGTATTGGCGATAGTGGCAAAAGACTTAGCGTCTTTTTCAATCATGCCCGAGTTAAGCGCTTCCTCATACAATTTAGCAGACTTGTATGGGATTCCGTTAGTGGCGAAAAGCTGCGCCAGAGCCTTAATCTCTGACTTCTTATCCACATAGCCCTGTTTGTATGCTAAGTCCATAGTCTGCAGAGCTTGAGGATAGTTTTCTACCAACATGTAGAAAAATGCTAGCTGAGTCCACCACTGATCCGTTTCCGGAAACAGCTTAACCAGTTGCTCAGTCACCTCTATGGCTTGAGGATACATCTTACGTTCGTAGTAAGACGTCATCTTCAATACATAGGGGTTTTTATCCGGCTTTTCGGCATATTGGATGGCCTTGTTCGCAGGTGCAACCATCTTATCCAGTTGCTTGGTCTCATAATAAGCCTGAGACATACGCACGTAGACATCCGGATTGTTCTTACAGGTTTCATCCAACCAGCGCTGATACCACTTTAAGGCTTCACGATAGTTTTCTTCCTGCATACTCAAGTCTGCCACCAACTTCATGGTACCAAACTGCTCACTATCGTTTAGCTCATTCGCCTCTACTGCACGAGTCAGATAACGTAACGCTTCCTGCGCCTTGCCTTCCTGTGCAGCCAACAAGTTACCGATAAAGCGATCAGTATAAGCACGATCAAATTCATTCGACGTATCGATGTCATACAGAATTTCTAACGCGCCCTGCACGTTATCATTGCTGTATTCCTCAAACGCATTTTGAATTTTCTTGCCCACACGTTGGCCAGGAACGCTAGTTGAACTTTTCTGATAGTCAGCACATACCGAAGGAGGCGTCGCCTTGGGCTGGTCCTTTCCCTTATCGTCCTGCGCAGCAACATTGGCCGAGAACGCATAAACAGCAACAGATGTGGCAACCAGCAACTTTTGGATTGGATTTTTCGTAAATGTCATTCTACTGCTCCAATTTAAAGTCAAGTTGAACCTTCATGTTGTACTGTTTGACAGGCTTGCCTTCGACAACTTTCGGTTTGTATTTCCAACGACTCAATGCACGACGCGCTTCACGGTCAAAGATGCGCTTGGGTTCGGCATCGATTACGTCGATGTCTTCTACGCCACCCACTTCATTGATAGTGAATGACAAACGTACCCAACCTTCTTTTCCGTCACGAGCCGCTTCGATGGGATACTTAGGTTCAATTCGCACGATAGGAGTGGCTTCACCATCTCTCATCATTGCACCTGGACCTGAAATGTCCACATTGGCACCACCCACATCGACGCCAGGCATGTCAAAGTTCATGTTGGCATCGGCTTCGGCCGCATCAGGTTCCTGAGGTTCCATCTTAGGCGGCTGTTTTGGTGGCGGTGGTGGTGGTGGCGGAACCCGAGAGCGTGTTTGCGTACTGGAGTCCGGTTCACTCATCACGACATCGATAACCGGTGCCGGTGGCGGTTCTTCTCCAGGGCGGGCGGAATTAGAAATCAATTCTGCCATTAACACAAACAGTGCAAAGGTTACGCCCGCACCTACTAGTATAGAAACTATTAGACGAAGCATATTTAACTACCCTTTGCTGCTACAGAGATCTGCTCAATACCCGCTGCCTTGATCTGGTCCATGACCTTCACAACAACACCGTGTTTCGCTTTCTGGTCCGCCTGAACAAACACAACGCGAGTTGGCTGTTCCGCCAGTAGACGCTCAATGTTTGAGCGAACACTTTCGACTTCAACCTGACGCTTATCCAACCAAACATCACCATCTTCGGTGACCGCCACAAAGATGTTGGCGTTTTTAAATTTGGTGGCTTGCGTTGCCGCAGGCTTAAGGACTTCGATCCCTGCCTCCTTCACAAAGGAGGTAGTTACAATAAAGAAGATCAGCATGATAAATACGATGTCGAGCATCGGAGTCATATCAATTGCTGCTTCCTCTTCTTCTTCTCGAATCTTACGAGCCATATAATTCTCTCTCTAATGGTGAGGCAAGCTATCGACGAGTTTTTCTTTGCTCATTTTGACCCGGGCTTCCAGGCGAGAGCTGAAAAACACTCCAGATAGTGCGGCGACCATTCCGGCCATTGTCGGAATTGTTGCCATGGAGATACCACCCGCCATCAGACGTGGGTTCCCCGTGCCTTGTACCGCCATCACCTCGAATACAGCTATCATCCCGGTGACGGTTCCTAACAAACCAATCAGAGGGCACATTGCTACCAGAGTCTTAATCAGCAGCAAACGTTGATTGAGCCTATCCGATGCTTGCGAAATCCATGCTTCACGGATTCTATGCGCATACCAGGATGTTGTATCCTCCCGTGCATCCCAATCGGAAATGATCTGTTTCATCTCCTTAGGAAACACGGAAGACACATACCAAAAGCGCTCGATCATGAAGATCCACATGAGGAAGAGCGCGGCAGCAACGACATAGAGCACGTCACCGCCGGTAGCGATAAAATCCCTGACAGATTCCCAAAGTTCTATCAGGTATAACATATTAAGCTTTCTCCACCTCAGCGTGAGCCGCTACGATGCCCGCAGCTTGCTCATCGAGAACGTGTGTAATGGACTTCGCACGGCCAGCAACAATGCTGTGTAGCAGGATCAGTGGCAGAGCCGCGATAATACCCTGTGCCGTTGTTACCAGAGCCATGGAGATACTACCTGCCATCATACGAGGGTCGCCCGTACCAAACAGAGTAATGGTCTGGAAGGTGGCGATCATACCAATTACGGTACCCAGTAGACCCAGCAATGGCGCAATGGCCGCCAAGATCTTGATGATGTTTACACCACTTTCAATCTTAGGAAGCTCACGCAAAATAGCTTCATCCAACTTCATTTCCAGATTTTCTGCATCGGCGTCTTTGTTCTCTTGGTATACCTTCAGGATACGGCCCAGAGGGTTAGAAGCAGATGGGTTACCAGTATTATTCAGCTGAGTACGGATTTTACCGCCCATCGCTGTCAGAGTGACCAGCTTGTACAGTGAGATAAGCACACCCAAGGCAAACAGGCCTGTAATGATGTAGCCTGGCAAGCCACCGGCGTGATAACGCTCCATCAAGGTTGCCTTAGCGGTCAACAGCCCCAGGATAGAACCTTGAGACGGGTCAACATACAAAGGGTGTACGCCAGAAGTTGATTCTTTGTAGTCCTGCGCAGCAGACACCATGTGATCGCCAGGCTGACGGCCTAAAGGCTGTACCTGGTTGTTCTCGGTGCTGAACTGCAGGTAACCTTGGTTACCGATCAGGTTAAAGGTACCTACACGAACCACTTCCTGAGTTTCAGAACCACCATCCAGCTTCACCACTTCGGTGTTGAAGCGAGAGATCTTGCCGGACTCGGTCATTTCAGTTTGCAGAGCAATCCACAGCTCTTCAAGTTCGCTGATATTAGGCAAACCTTTAGACTCAGAAGACATTTCTTCTAAGAACTCGCCACGACCTGGGTATTCGGCACTCACAATAGAGGTAGAGATACGGCCATAGGCTTCACCTGCAGCCTGACGAACCACACCAAACATCTCACCCAGAGTACCGGTGGCATTCTTCAGTTCTTGCTCTTTATCGGCCAAACGCACTTCGTTTTGCTGATACTGTTCGGACAAACGCTCACCGCGTTCTTCTTCAGCTTTCAGGTCAGCGCGTGCTTGACGCAACAAAGCTTGTTTGTCGGCGCGCTCGGAAAGAAACTCACGCTCACGTTGCTCGTTGATGCGTGTCTCTGAAATGCGATCTTTCTTCACTTCTTCCAGCAACTGATCCAGTGTATTACTGGATTGTGCATAGACTGGTGCAGCACTTACAGCAACCGCTGCCGTAAGTAAGGCAGATTTAACTAAGTGTTTCATTCTGATTACTCCGCGGCTTTAATTGGTAGTTTAACAAGGTCGCTGGGCACCAGTTTCTTAGCCATTTTCACAGCTTTGGTAACTGAGCCGATATACTCATCGCCTAGCTCTTCCCAAGCGCGGGCATCGTTATTCCATACCCAGGCGTTTTTCTGGTCAAGAGACAGAGCCAGCAAGGCCGTACGCCCCAAGTTGAAGAAGTCGGCCGAGATCTGCTGACCGTTGTAGCTCAGCTCCCCCTGATAGGCACGGATGCGAGTGCCGTACTCCAACTCAACCAAGTAAGCTTCCAGTACCTGACGGAACTGCTCGGAAGTTGTGACATCAGAGCGGCTCATCAAATCACGAAGCTTAGCAACACGAGCATTACGCTCGTCCAGATTGATGGGCAGATCCAAGTCAATGAATTTCTCCAGTGAATCGATCATGCGATACATCAAAGGAACTACGCCACGTTTAACGCCTTCAATGTTGTCGATCTGACGTTGCAAAGACGCAATAGCATCTTCCTGGTCAGCAACCAAGCCTGCTACGTGGTCGTTGTACACTTTCAGGTTTTCAGTCTCATCGACCACCTGACGGTACTCTGCCAAAAGCTCCTGAGTCTGTTCGTAGATTCTGTTGATCTTCTCTTGAGATTGCGCTGCAGCCTTATGAATCTTTGCTTCTTCTTGTTGCAAAGTTTTTAATGGGTCTGCAGAGACTACCTGGCTGCTACCTAGCGCAAACGCGCCGATAACGGCAGAAGCGATTAGATTTCTCTTGCTCATATTGGACATAGTTCCCAACCAATTTTCTGTCTTTAATCCTCACCCAGCGCTAACACCTGCGCCTTGGTAAGGGGCTATTAAAAACGGTTTTGTTAATGATATGTAGCACGTTGGCAGAGATTACCAAAGTGCGGAACCTCGAATATTCACACGGAACCGTTAAAAATGTCAAGGTCGTCTAGCTGTAGCGTTTACCTATTTATAACGTCTTCTCTCACGTAACCTCACTGGAAAGCCTGTCACAGAGTGGCCTAATAAGACGTGCTCAATTATTAACCTTATCATCCTGTTCCATTAACAATATGTCATAAAACGTCACTTCGGTGTCTGATCTCATCCTACTTATCAGCCCCAAGCTATGACTGAGTATCGCTGGATAACTTCTTGAAATAAGCTGGGGTTAAGGAATAATAATCTCACGCTAACACTCTAGTGGTAGCTCAACGGGTTAATGTCACCGTAGAAACTACCAGCCTTTTAGAAGGGACTCATAATCAGTTCTTTAAAGTCCTTTGATTCTCGAGATTCCGCATATCTCGTTCTTCCTTTATTCGTTGCGCTTCTTTTTGTGACTTAGTCACACAAAACCGTTTCTTTACATGTGAGCCTGTTGGTTTATAGTACTCGCAAACCAGTTCCTCATCTCCGTTACTAGCTACTGCTGTTTCACCGTCATCACTTGTTGATGCACACCCACCTAACAACACACAAAAAAGCGCAGCGATATAAATTCTTTCCATCGTTTGTCCCTACTTTTGTCAAAGTTAATATGAGCCAGTTCAAACGCTAAGAGTTACACTAATCAGTGAAATGTCAATGTATAAGAAAGTTAAATTATTGGTGATGTGTGTTTTTGTTTACCTGAAGCGCAAAAATTTCATTACGGCCGGGTTTTCAATGTTCAGTGGGCATTGCCCTCCTGAACCTACAAGTTTTGCCCCTAGTCTAAAAGCTGCTTATCCCAATCGTCCGAATGCAACTCCTTTGCACCCCAACCAAAAGCAGGTTGCTTTGTCTGACGTGTCGGAAAATCAAAATTCCGCTTAAGGAATAAAGAGGTTGTTGAAGTGTGCGACTCTGTCGGCTTAAAGCCATACATATCCACTTGAAGTAGCCCCGAGTTTTTTAACATTTTAGCCGTGTTTGGATGCCAGTCCGCATTATCCAAAATGATTACACCATTATCAGACAAACATTCGACAGCGAAGCGAGCGCAGTCATAGCGATACCCGGCTCCATCGACAACAATCAGATCTAAACGCCCCCCTATGCTCTTGATTACTTTAGGGAACTGTTCCCCCGCCGCATACAGAAGTTCAACATTGTTGTTCACCATTGCCTTTAGCTTTTCATACCACTTAGCGTTATTCTCAACAGTGTAAACTTTCTCAGCTCGCTCCATCCAATAAAGTGTCGACGCACCTCCGCCAAACTCAAACACGACCTTTTTAGAAAGGTCAAACTGCCTTAAGTACTCTATCGTAGGGTAAGTATACAGCGGGATATACTGACCATCCCTATCAACGGCCATCCCTTTTTCCACTGATTTTTTAAATCCATAAATATTACCCAAAATATAACTACAGGAAGCAAGCATTAACTCATCCTTTGGCATATCGATGACCCCAGGATGAATCTCTAGCTCCTTCTCATTTTCTTCACTTTTTGGCTGTATAGGTCCCCAATACATATAACCTCCAATTAAAAAAGTTCACTTAGGAACAACATCAAATGCAACGCTTAGCCTGTTTGACTGTGAAGTAAAAGGAATTGTCCCATGCCACATATACGATGGAAAAAATACAACACACCCTTCCTTAGGCTTCACCACATAATCAGGCTCAAGCTCAATAAACCGGCTCAATTCGGGCTGGCCCAGTTTCAGCCAGCCTTGTCCATCTGTCCCGTTCATACTGGGAATATCTACATATAACGGGGCACTGATCCAACCTTCATGGTGGTAATGATTCTTATGAAATCCCGATGATTTAAGCTTCACAGACCATGAGCCCTGGTACTTAAAACCTGACGACACTCTCCTCAAAAACGGATGTGAGTCATCTACGGGTAGCTGTTGAATATAGCGCTCCAAGGAAGCGTCAATCGCGGTCCTTAATCGTTGAATGGTTGGATCCATCATGTCGAATAGATTATCCATCGTCTGGGTTCCATGACGAAGAGATTGATCTATTGGGTGGTTTTTGTCCCTGTGAAACTCCTCTAGCCGACACTTCAATTCATCAAGAAAGCAATCGGAGCTCTGTCCTTTTATATTCTCCAAGCAACTGTATACTTGGACAAAATCACTATAGTTATACAGACCATAATATTCATCCATACGCCCCATCAGCCTGAGCAAAGTAGCTTTACAAGCCCACCACCCTTGGTCGTAGGGATTGCTCTTGATGAGCTTTTGGATGTATTCATCCGCCGCCGGGTACTCTTGATTCACCATGTGGCAGACAGCAAGCTCCCTTAAAAAGTTTGAATTTCCCGGGGCCAGGTTACTCGCCTTCCTATATGAAGAAATGGCCTGTTCGAAACTCCCGGTTTCCCGGCTAATATAACCTTTAGCAGCATGAGCGTATGGGTTGCTGGCATTAAGCTTAAGAAGGCGACTAATGTATTCATTGGCCTCGTCAAAATGCTCAACCTTAATCAGCTTTAATAACATACCTGCTAAAACAGGTTGGTTCTCGGGATACTTTTCTAGTGCAGCCCGATAATAGGCGAAACTATCCTTTTCATTTCTCAGCCATAGTAGTTCCGAGAGTATTTCGTGGGTCTTAAAATCTGTCTCATCGATCTTTAAGCAATCCTTGAGCAAATCTTCCGCTCTTTCCTTCTGCCCAGATAGCTGACAACACATAGCCGCAAGTTGCCGAAGGGCTATTGACCCTGTATAGCGAGTTAGTCCATAAGTGAGCCAACTTAATGCCTCCGAATACTTACCGCAACGACGCAAGACTTTTCCCAGACTCACTAACTGTTGTTCTGAAAAGCGATCCTTATGCCTCTCTACTGAACTCAACTGCTGCATTAATGCACTCTCGTGTTTTAGCGTCGCAAGGATATCAACATAAGGTATCACCACACTCGGTTTACCGGGGTGGGCCTTTATCGCCTTTTCTAAGGTTAATAGAGCGCAGTTTAATCGGTGCTTCCTTTTGTATAGGCTCGCAAGGTTCAGTAGACCATCTATATTTGCACTATCTAATTTAAGAACCTGATTGAACAGCTCCTCTGCCCGTTCTTCTTCCCCCATTGAACTTAATAGCAACCCGTAGCCGTTATAAGTTTGTGGGTTTTTTGCCTCATACTTTAACGCATTCTTATAGTAGGACTCACTGTCATTATAGTTACCCAGCCGTCTCTCACATCCAGCGAGTAAGTTATACATATTAGGAAAAGCAATTCCCTGACCGGCTATTTTCATAGCGAGTTGTCTGGCTTCCTTGACGTGACCAGAGCTGTATAGAGAAAAAGCCCTTTCAATATATGACTGGACTGTATTGGATGGCGGCATAACCCCTCCGAGACGATAAAAACGGCACCTTATTATAGCGTTAACAAGGCATAAAAAAGCCGCTTTTGAAAGCGGCTTTTTTTATTACTAAACAACAAGCTTATATTAGAACTTCGCAGTAACTCGTGCGTACATGTAGCGGCCTGCTACGTCATACGACTGGTTAATGGTGTTCATGTCTTGGTTGTTAGTAATGTATGGAGGCTCTTCATCGAGCAGGTTACGTACACCCAAAGTGAAGCTATAGTTCTTCATGTAGTAAGTGCCCTGTACATCGTGGTACCAGATAGAATCTGCGATGTTGTCCAGGTTATCTTCTGAAGCAAAGATATCTTCACCTTCTGACTGGTAACGACTTGTCCAGTTCAGGGAGAAGTCACCCGCCGTATACATTAAGCCAATGTTGGTACGCCATTCAGGGAATACTGCCAGTGTAGTTTCCCACTGGTCGGCAGCTACTTTACCTGCAGCTTCAACCACGTCAGCGCCTTCATACGGAAGATAGGTGTACTCGTTCAACCAAGTACCATCTACACGCATTGACAGGTCACCCGCACCCATTGGCATTGAATATGAGAAGTCAAAGTCCACACCTGAAGTTTGGAACGTTGACAGGTTCTCATTAACTAGCAGTACACCAGCCACAGTACCAAGGGCACTACGGTAAGGAGACGTTGGGTGAGGTGCATCGCCAGTCAGTGAAGGACCTTCGATGAAATCACACAATGGGCTAGAGAAGTCTGGAGAGCTATAGCAACCATTTACCACGTTGTCAGTACCAACAGTGCCGATACCGTTTGTGATCTCGATATCGAAATAATCCAACGCTGCAGTGAAGCCGCTGTCGTGAGTGTAGACGACACCCGCAGTCAAGCTCTCTGACTCTTCCGGCTCAAGTTCTGTATTACCACCTTCTACTGTGCTCGATTGGTTAGAAGACAGCTCGAAGTTACCAGGCAGGCCATCGGCCGCACAGTTATCTTTTACAGTCTGAGATACGTTGGACGAACCATAGTTCTCACAAGGATCGTTGTAAGCCAAGTTAGTCTCTGCCTGAGGAGCAAACAACTCGGTTATGCTTGGAGCACGGAAACCATCGGCTACCGTCGTTCTCAGCAATAAGCCATCTAGGGGTTCCCACTCGACGCCAATTTTAGAATTGGTTGCGCGGTCATCCAAGAAGGAGTAGTCAGTTGAACGAACAGCCGCAGAGATACTTACGGTTTCCAGTACTGGCAAGGAAACCTCACCGTAAAATTCCGTTACTTCAAACTGACCTTGTGTAGGATCACCAGCTACGGAGTATATTTGACCGATTGAGGCTGCACCGTCAGGCGTGTTGCTGTAATCTTCCCAACGCTGCTCAAAACCAGCCGCCCACATTGGAGCACCGCCAGGCAGTTCGAAAGTTCCGAAGTCACCGGACAAGTTACCCATTAACTGCTTAACAGTACTGCGAACAATTGGAGAGTTCGGTACAAATGCGTAGTTGATCATCTCGTCGGTCAACGTACCCGCTTCCAGAATATTCCATACTTCTGGGCAAGCTGCATCATCATCACACTTCGCAGGATCAAGCAGCGTTTCAATGCGAGTTGGGTTTACACGACCATTGTCAAGACGCGCATCTACGTAACGCGCATAGTTGTAGGCCAAGTCCCAAGAAACACCGTTATCGAAGTAGCCTTCAAAACCGAATACCATACGGTAGTCCGAGAAGTCCTGAGTAAACTCACGGCCGGCGGTTTCACGCAGACGACGAGCAACAAAGATATCTTCGCCAACTGGATTGTAGGGGTTGGTTGCAGGCATCAGAGGTGCCCAGAAAGTACCCTCTGGAGCCATCAACTGGTCTGATTTACGGTTTGTGAAACCACCCTCAGCGAACACCATAGTGTCGTTAGTGATTTCATAGGTTGCAGAACCGTTGATTGAGAACACCTGCTGAGGAGTCTGCATTTTAGAGGTTGTAGCGTAGTTAAAGCCATCAACCGCCTGGTCGAAAGGACGAACTTCGCCTGTCATTGGGTCAACGACGTGGCCAGAGTAGTTTGCATTGAAGAACTGGCCGTATGGGATAGTACCGGAACCCCCACAAACCTTCTCACCATTCCGTTCAAAGATTGGGCACTCAGCAAACTCGCGGTCACCCTGGAAAATTGCATTACGGTCGCTGTATTCCAAGGCCAAAACCACATTGCCTTTATCACTGGAAGTACCAGTGGTGACCGCAAACTTGGTGATCTCACCATCGTTTTCAGTAGTAACATCGTGCTGGGCGGTGATTTCAACGCCCTCAAAATCACGCTTAGTGATGAAGTTAATAACACCAGCGATTGCATCAGAACCATAGATAGTTGAGGCGCCATCTCTGAGTACCTCAACACGCTCAACGAAAGATACAGGAATGGAGTTCAAATCACCTGATGCATAACGGCGACCATTAATAAGAACCAGAGTACGACCTGAACCAAGACCACGCAGAGACGCTGTTGCAAAGCCACGCGAACCGTTGTTCACATTACTACCTTCCGCACCACCGTTCATCGCAGGAACAGCCTGCACGAAGTTTTCTAGAGTAGTAAAGCCTGAGGCCTCAATGTCTTCAGCAGAAAACACACTGATTGGGCTTGCAGACTCCATGTCTGTACGCTTGATTCGAGAACCGGTAACTGAGATTTTTTCAACATCGTCAGCACCTTCTTCTTGAGCAATAGCGTTGCCGGCTACAGTTGCAGTAGAAGCAACACCAAACGCTAAGGCTAGGCGAACGGACTTCGCCAACTTGGAATTTGTATACATGTTTTGTCTCCCTGGACCACGTTCACGCATTTACATGCGTTTGTTCGTGATTATTGTTTATTGCTTTTAGCAATTTGTTATTCGAGGCTTACGCCTCTGAAGAGATAATATACATAGCACTCCGCTGGGGTCAACTTGGCTTCCTCTCGTAAAGCCATAAGTTCACTGGTTTACATTTAATTCATACTCATATTTGTAAACTATATTATACAGCCATCAATATAATGCCGTCGAGCAATCTATGGTTTGCACCTATCGAGTTCAGTCATTACAAACGGTCATCAATCTGAGAGTTACACTCTCGACAGATGAAACCCTAAACTCTCTCTTACTTCCTGCGGCAAGTCAGGTAACGCTTTTTTAGGTAACAGGAAGGTCGACATGTTAAAGAAGTCTTTAAAGATCCTGTTCGATTCGGTAGTACGCTTGAGATATTCGTGACCCGAGGAGCCGCCAGTCCCAATCTTTGAGCCCAGCATTCGCTGTACCATCATGGCATGGCGATAACGCCAGATGGTCAACTTCTCATCAATTTCCGTCAGGCAGGTAATCAATTGATAGGGCAAGTTGAACAGCGGTTCTTCCTGATATTGGCAGATAAATAGCGATGACAGCATGGCTCGTTGCGACAACCGTAGCTCATCTTTTTGTTGCAGTTTTTTATACTCTTTATCATCCAATAAGGCATTAAACACGCCCTTGGTCTGTTCGATGCCTTCTAGTTCCGTCTCACGCTGCTTCTCATTAAGAGTCTGGTTGCTTTGAACGGTTTGCTCATCCTCGGCCAACATAGCAGTGGCGGCACTATTATAGAGCTCCCAAAACTTAAAATCGCCAAACTCTAAAAGAGGCATGCGCTCGAGCCATGACTCTACCAGTTCAAACAGCGAGGGCCTGTTTTCCAGCTTTTCCAGGTAGTGGCGATCCTGTTCTTCCAGTCGCTGATAGAAAGACTGCTTATCAAAGTCGATGCGATAGTCGCGTTTTAATCCCAGGCTTATCTCCAGGCGTTTGAACTGAATGCTTTGAAAGCCGGATGCAGGGATCAAGTAATCCCGGAACGTCAAAAACTCCTGTGGGGTCATGGTTTCCATCACGCCGATTTGATCGTTCATCAATTCCTGAATGGTAATGATCCGACGCAGACGGTGTACAACGGTGGTCAGTTGCTGATCCTTGACCTCTTGCTCGGAAAAGGTATCCATCACTGAGCCCAACTCATGCAGTACCTGCTTGAACCAAAGCTCATACACCTGATGCACAATAATAAACAGGGTTTCATCATGGGCTGTCTCTCCGTAGCGACTGCTATGGGGCGCCTGCGCCGCCAATAATTTATCCAGTTGCAGATAATCGCCGTAGTAAACAGGTTCTTGATTTTTTTGCATTTTAAATTCTCTTATCTGTAGATTGCCGACTAGACTAATGGCAGATTAATCCAGTTTACTAGGGCCTGAAGCTGTTTCATAGACGTGTAAACAGGCCGTAACAAACGTGTTTTACAACCCTTCGGAGGTGGTCTTATGAAAATGGATGATGACATCCACAACTACTACGAACATCTGGTGTTGGAGCAGATAGAACAAAGAGGATTAAAGAACACTAAGGACAGCGATTACCTGGCTGATCTTTGTTGCCTAGCTCTAAACCAGGTGCCGCCGCGTTATATACGCTATGAAGTGGATATGGCGTTTTACATTTCACAAAGCGAGCGTCAGGAGATGGAGATGAACGTCAAGCACGCCATCGACAAGGCGATAAACTACTTAGATGGAATAGAGGTAAAAGCCGAAAGTTGAGGGTGGCGATCCCCTCAGCCACATCCCGGCACATGAGTCGTTCACTACGGCTGCTCCCTTCCGGGCCTGACCGGGTTCGCGAAGTATCATTGCGGGAGGACCAAGGGGACCACCATTGAAACTTTACAAGCCGGAGCTGTCTCCAGCGGGCGCGCATTATCTCTGATGGTCCCGCTGGATGCAAGCCCGAAAATCCGAGCCGTTAAGCTTGATTCAGGAAGCGCTCTTCAGCGATCAGATTCGACTCGGTATTCGTTGCAACCTGTTTCTGCTCCGCTCTTTGGTAGATCTCCACTAAGGTTTCGCCAATGCCTTCCAGGTGGGCTTTGAGCGCATCGGCGGTACTGTCTGTTTTCTGATGATAAATATCGATCACTCCACCAGCATTAATCACGTAATCCGGTGCGTAAAGAATGCCCTTTTCTCGCAGCACTTCCCCATGACGCTCTTCCGCCAATTGGTTATTCGCCGCCCCGGCAACAACTTTAGCTCTTAGGTTAGCAATGCTGTCGTCATTTAAAATAGCCCCCATAGCGCAGGGTGCGACCACATCCACATCCAGAGCCAGAATTTCCTCTGGCTCCACGACCGTGGCACCAAACTGTTGTCTTGCCTTATCCAGGTTATCCGGATAGATGTCGGTCACATAGAGTTTGGCGCCTTCTTTATGTAAATGTTCCGCCAGACGCCATCCCACATGTCCTAGCCCCTGAATGGCCACAGACACGCCTTCAAGCTCACAATTCATAGCATGTTGAACCGAGGCCTTAAGGCCAACAAACACCCCATAGGCGGTAGACGGTGCCGGGTTGCCATCAGCCTTGGCACCATCGTAACGGAAGTTAGCATGGGTGCCGGCAATATAATCACTGCGCTCTGCCATCGCTCGTAAGTCTTGTACACTGATACCGGAGTCTTCGGCGGTAATGTATTTCCCACCCATGCTCTGCACTGCCTCGCCCATCGCGCGCATCATATCGTCGGTTTTGTGTTCCCTTGGGTTACCGATGATCACTGACTTGCCGCCGCCCAGTTTCAGGTTCGCCATCGCTGATTTATACGACATACCCTTGGACAAGCGCAGTACATCGTTCAGCGCTTCCTCACTATTCGCATAGGGCCACATCCGGCAGCCGCCCAAAGCAGGTCCTAAATGAGTATTGTGTACGGCAATAATTGCTTTGAGACCCGTTTTCTCATCGTGAAAAAAGGCCACTTTCTCGTGGTTGTCAAAAGCATGATGGTCAAATACGGACATAGTCAGGGTACCTGTTGTTCTATTGTCGATTATAGTGTCGCACATACTAGCTTAAACCCCCGAGGACATGCCTTGCGAAGTTCATCAACGCACATTTACACTGGCAAGAAATGTGTGGTTATGTGTACAATATTAGGATATATATCCTAGACTTTGTCGTTGATCTTCAACGGCATTTCACGCACCCTTGCAGCCCCTTTTTTTGGTGATACCGACGTTATGAAACTGGACAAATTTGACCGCGAAATTCTACGTGTCTTACAAAGAGACGCCACCGTTTCCATGGCCGAGCTTAGTCAACAGGTAGGCTTATCTCACACGCCCTGCTGGCGGCGTGTGAAACGGTTGGAAAAGGAAGGTATTATCCGCGGCAAAGTCACCTTACTGGATGGAAAGAAGCTCAATCTGGGGGTCAGTGTATTTATCTATATCACGCTCAAAAATCACGACGAGGCATCGCTGAACAGCTTCGAAGCGTCGGTTCAGGACATCCCCGAAGTCGTGGAGTGTCACACCACCAGCGGTGATAAAGACTACTTACTCAAGGTAGTGGTGGAAAGCATCGAAGAATACGAACACCTGTTGAAAAGCCGCTTCACACATCTGCCCAGCGTCGATCACCTAAGCTCCACCTTTGCTCTCAAGCAAGTCAAAAACACCACCGAATTACCGATTAAGAATCAGTAGTTCCTGGGTGTAAGTCAGGCCGAAGCCTGACTTACACCAATCGAAAACTGATCTCATCAATGTGAGCGCTATCGGAGCGACCGCAGCTGCCCGAAACCTTAAAGCTGATCTGCGCCATTTCGCCCTGTTCATTACGAAGCGTCAGACTCTCCGGCTGTTCTCTGTGGCCTTCCTTATCAATCAGGTGACAGGGCTTTTGCAAACCGGTCTGCGTACCATCGGCAAAGAAAGCCAATAGATTCTGATAGTAAACAAAGTAGCTCACCACATCGCAATGAGACCCCTGCTTTAAAGGAAAGGCCTTATCCAAAGCCTGCTTTGCTTCATTAAGCAGTTGATTGGCCCTTTGGCCCTGAAAGCTGTCGATGACTTCCGCCGACGATCGACCTGAATGAGTATGCGTCAATTCTGTTGCATTGAGTGCTGTCATTATTCGTCCCCTTGCCTCTTTATTCTGGTCAAGCCGATGCGTTGACCTTGAATAGCAGTCTAGACAATTTTTTACTACAATTTCACAAATAAAATTTCACAATGTAAATTTTACAAAATGACATCACGTAAAAGTCTGATCCGACAATCTCACTTTCTGGGCACTAAGTTGCGTAACTTGCGCAAGCGGCACGGCTTGACCATTGAAGACTTATCCGCTCGCTGTATTCGTATCGACCCTGAATACGCACCTTCGGTCTCCTACCTGTCCATGATTGAGCGCGGAAAGCGTGTGCCCAGCGAGGCCATGCTGGAAGTGATCAGCGAGGTATTTCAAAAACCTCTGCTATGGTTTCTGGACGACGAACCCGCCCCCGAGGCCACGACACCGGCTAAAGGAAACTCGGGCGGAATCAGCGGGATGCCACTGGAACCGGGATTTTTGTTCTCTCAGGACATTCTGCAAATCGCCATTCCCGAGCTGCTTTCTCAAACTGGTGTCAGCGGGCAGCAGTTCGCTCATCTATTGATTCGTGCCTATCAGGAACACCATCAGAACCACTTCCCCGACCTGGAGCGAGCCGCCGAAGACATTGGCCAGCGCCGGATGCCTCTAAGTACTCAGGACTTACTGGAGCTAATCGCGCAGCAAGGCTATAAGGTCGACTGGTTTGATGAACCGGCCCAACCCAAAATGGACAATACTGGGATAACCACCCATCAGCTAAGGTCTTCCTATATGAAGGGTGCCAATACCCTGATGCTGAACCGCCATCTCAAACAGGCCCCAACCCGTTTAAAATACGAACTGGCTACGTATATTGGACGGCGGGTATTGCACCGTAGCGAGTATAATGAACAGTCCATGACCATCGGCGGCAGTCAAAACTGGCAGCAACGCCAGAGCCACAGCCATATTGAAGCCGCCGATGTACTGGCCGCATGGCGGGATTTCGAATGCAGTTTTTTCGCCGGGGCTTTGCTATGCCCTAAGGCACCTTTTCGTCAGTTGCTGGATCGCTATGGCTATAGCATCGATATACACAGGCAGATTGAAGTTTCTCCTGCTGTCGCTATGCGACGTATGACGGCAGTATCATCCTACCCACACTGGCACTATTTCGACGCCTATTCACCGGGTAAATTAAAGGCCGTTTATCGCGGAAACGGCATTCCCCTGCCCTGGGGAAATATGCGCACCGTCGATGATCCTTGCCAGCATTGGGCTGTTTTTCGCAAGCTCAGTGAGTCAAATGCCAACAGCTCAGCACAAATTTCCGTTTTGCACGTCAATGGGCAGCCCAGAATCTACTGCTGTGACTCAGTACGAGTGCAGGATTTGGCAAACAACCCTCATGTGTTATGTGCTGGCATTGATTTAAACCCCGCTCTGGAAGCTCAGGGCCATAACGCCAACGAACTGGCGGAGCTGGTAAAGCAGAACTGCAGTGAAAACGGCGGCTCAGCACTGCTGCCCAGCGCATTGCGCCAGCCTTTAACCTCGGTGGCTAAAATTCTGAATATCGGCTGGATCGAGCAAGGCATGGCATCACCGGCACACCTGATATGCGCAAAAGGCAGTGAATGCCCCAGAAACCCGAGCTGTTATGGATAGATGAGGAGGAGCGATTGAGGAGCCCTGAAGCTAATTTCAGGGCGAAAGTATAGCATTATCTCACTGGGCGTCTGGCTGATTTTCCGGCCGTGCCCGCTCAAACGCGTCCAACTCGAGACAATTGTGGTAGATCTTCTCGATCAACGGATAGGCACTAATATCCACCTTAAAACGCATGGCGTTATAGACCTGAGGGACCAGACAAATATCGGCCAGCGACACATCGAAGCCAAAGCAGTATTTGCCCGCTGTAGTCTGCAAACGCTTTTCAACGGCACTCAGCCCCCGCTGATTCCAGTTTCTGGCCCAGGCGGCCTTGTGTTCATCATCGGCGTTGAAGTCTGCCGAAATTTGCTGCAATACCCGGAGATTCACCAGCGGCTGAACATCACAGGCTAAGTCATAAGACAAGGCCCGCACTCTTGCACGATCTAAACGATGCTCGGGTAAGAGTTCTTCCCCGCTATCGTACCTTTCATGCAAGTACTCGATGATCGCCAGTGACTGGTTAAGAATCACGTCCTCATCTTCGTCGACGAAAGTGGGCACTAACTCGGCCGGATTCAACTGCTGGTAAGAAGTCAGGTGCTGTTCACCGCCGTCTTTGACCAAATGCACCGGCACATAGTCATAGTCCAGTTGTTTCAAATTCAGCGCAATTCGCACCCGGTAACTGGCGGAAGACCGCCAGTAACCATAGAGCTTCAAACTCATCCCTTGTACTCTTTCACTTGCTGATCGATGGCACCAAAGACACTCTCACCATTATCATCCAGCATCTCGATGCGAATCTTATCACCGAACTTCATAAACTGAGTGGATGGCTCACCATCACGAATCGTTTCGATCATCCGGACCTCAGCGATGCAGGAGTAACCCACTCCACCTTCGTCAATGGACGTCCCGTGATCGGTGCCTTGCTTATTGGAAACCGTGCCAGAACCGATAATACTGCCGGCCCCCAGGTTACGGCTCTTAGCGGCATGGGCGATCAACTGGGCAAAATTGAAGGTCATATCGGTGCCCGCATCCGGCTTGCCGAAAGCCTTGTCGTTATAAGTAGACAGCAATGGCAGATGAACCTTGCAGTCTTCCCAGCTTTCCCCCAGCTCATCAGGCGTCACCGCCACTGGCGAAAATGCTGAGGCTGGCTTGGACTGGAAAAAGCCAAAGCCTTTAGCCAGTTCGCCAGGGATAAGGCCGCGCAGAGACACGTCGTTCACCAACATCAGCAAGCGGATATGATTGCCCGCTTCCTCCGGGGTACAGCCCATGGGCACGTCACCGGTAACCACTGCCACCTCACCTTCAAAATCAATGCCCCATTCATCAGAGGGCAGTTCAATATCCTCCTGCGGTCCAATAAAGTCATCAGAACCACCTTGGTACATCAGAGGATCGCTCCAGAAGCTTTCCGGCATCTCGGCACCCCGTGCTTTGCGCACCAGCTCCACATGGTTTACATAAGCACTGCCATCAGCCCACTGATAGGCCCGGGGCAAAGGCGACTCACACTGAGCCGGGTCAAAGGACATCACATCGTCCAACTGACCGATATTCAATGCGTGATAGGTAGCCTGCAGGTGCATGGCCACCGTATCCCAGTTATCCAGGGCTTCTTGCATGGTAGAAGCAATGTGTGTCACAGCCACAGCGGATTTCAGATCTTTACTGACAATCACCAGTTGGCCGTCGCGAGTATCGTTTTTTAGCGTTGCGAGTTTCATTGATTATTAGGCTCTTCTTTCCAGCTATTTACGTAGTCGTGGTTTTCAACTTGGGATGCCGGTTCGCCAATTTCAAGGGCGTCCCGGGTATCCAACATAACCGCGACCTCGTCGGTGAATTTTTTACGATGCTCCAAACCGGCTTTAAAAGCCTTAGGATGCGGGCCATGGGTGAACCCGGCCGGGTGGAACGTAACCATCCCGCGCTCAATATTATCGCGACTGAAAAAGTCTCCCTCATGATAGAACAAAACTTCATCGAAATCGTCATTGTTATGATAAAACGGCACTTTCAAAGCACCGGGATCACTCTCAATAGGCCGGGGCACAAAAGTGCAGACCACAAAGCGATTGGCGACAAAGGTGGTGTGTGCCGATGGCGGCAGGTGATAGCGATGGCTCATAAGGGGCCGGATATCACGCCAGTTTATTCGTACCGCAGCGACCTCACCGTGCCAACCGATAGCGTCCAACGGGTTGTAGGGGTAGGTAATCACTGACACCTGATTGTGACGCTTGACCGCCACTTGCCAGTGGTTCTCGTCTTGCTGATCCAAAAATGTCTGATTGATTTCAGGCGTATCCAGCATGGCCGGGTCAAAAATGGCCTGAGGGCCTAACAGTCCTTTATCTGGCAGCTGGAAGCTGTCATTAGTGGCTTCAATCATCAAAAGCTGCATGGAACCGGCAGGCTCTAAGCGCCACATGGTCGAGCGTGGCAACACCAGATAATCACCTTTATTCAGGTGAAGGTGCCCATAATCGCAGAACAATTCACCATGCCCCTCATGCACAAACAACAACTGATCTCCATCAGCATTGCGGGCCAGACTGCTCATAGCCTTATTACAGTGCCACAATCGCATCTGACAATGGGCATTGGACAGAATCAGCGGCGCCTGCCACGGGCTATCCATGGCTACATCATTAAGCTGATTTAAGTCAAACAGTCGAGGCCTTAACGGCCCCTCCCAATGACTCCAGCCCGTGGGGGCATGCTTATGATGGAAGTGGGTAGCCGGTCCGAAAAAGCCGCTCCGGCCCACCTCTCTCTCAAAGATGGCCTCTTGCGGAAAGTCCGCATGAGCCTGGCGCGACACCTTACCCTGTTGACGGGGAAAGGTGATCCACTTACGCATCGTTCAACACTCCACGACGAATCTGATCCAGCTCAATGGATTCAAACAGAGCCTTAAAGTTTCCTTCACCGAAACCTTCGTTGCCCTTCCGCTGAATAATTTCGAAAAATACTGGCCCGATTACGGTATCGGTGAAAATCTGCAGCAAAATACCGTCTTTCATCGGCGCACCATCGATCAGAATTTTCTGCTTCTGTAATTCGGCCAAGTCTTCGCCATGACCAGGCACCCGTTCATCCACCTTCTCGTAGTAGGTGTCCGGTGTATCCATAAAGTTCATGCCGCGGTCACGTAACTGACGAACTGTTTCATAGATATTGTCAGTGGCAAGCGCAATATGCTGAATCCCTTCACCGTTATACTCGCGGATAAACTCTTCAATTTGCGATTTTTCATCAGAGGACTCATTGATCGGGATGCGGATCTTGCCACAAGGCCCAGTCATTGCCTTACTGACCAGTCCGGTTAGCTTGCCCTCAATATCGAAATAGCGGATTTCGCGGAAGTTACCGATGTTCTCATAAAAGTCGGCCCAGACTTTCATGTTGCCGCGCTTCACGTTATGAGTCAGGTGGTCAACAAAGTCCAGTCCCGTATCTGCATCCTGCATGCGCTGCTGCCAATCATCGTAGAAATTGAAGTCCACCTCATAGATGCTGCCCTTATCGCCGTAGCGGTCCACGAAATACAGGGTGCTCTCACCGATACCGTACACAGCAGGAATCATCAGTTCCATTGCGCCAAGGTTTCCCTGGAACTGCTTAGCACCATTGGCCAGTGCGTGCTCCAGAGCCTTAGCGGCATCTTTAACCCGCCAGGCCATGCCACAGACGCTGGGCCCATGCTCACGGGCGAATTCTTCCGCCTGGGATGAAGGTTGAGCATTCACAATAAAATTGATATCGCCTTGCTTATACAGCCAGACTTCTTTTGAGCGGTGCTTGGCCACCTCAGCAAAGCCCAGGCAAGAAAACAGGTGCTTCAGATCCGCAATGCCTTTGTCATCGGCGGCGGTATATTCCACAAATTCAAAACCGTCAGTACCAAGAGGATTGTAGCTTTGTTCAGTCATGGTCTTTCTCACTCAAATTCGAAAATTGAAAAACTAGGGACTGGTAATAGACAACAAAGCATGGCAAAAGAGAAGAAAGCTTGCCCCGTCAGTTTTTAACCAAACCACAAAGATATCGTAACGTATCTTTTACAACCCAGCGCTGGAAACTAACTCTTTGAATAAAAAGAAAATAGTGCATTAAAAAAGGGAGCTGCCAGCTCCCTTTTTTGGAATCAAATCTTTACAGTCTTCTTGTTAATGCCGTATTCGCGCAACTTGTTGGCGATAGCGGTATGGCTCAGTCCCAGTTTCTTGGCTAACTGGCGAGTGCTGGGGTAGCTGGGATAAAGCTGACGCAGCAGATCCCGCTCAAATCGCTTCACTTCCTGATCCAGAGTGCCTTTGATCTCCTCTGGGAAGTAGGTCTTGGATCCCGTGGTGCCCGGCAGCTCAATGTCATCCTTAGACAGCTCTGACTTTTCCAATAGGGTCAGCGCCCGATAGATAGCGTTTTCCAGTTGACGCACATTGCCGGGCCATGGATAAGACTGCAGCAACTCCACCGCCGAACGATTCAGCTTAGGCGCCTTTCGTCCCAACTGACGACTGTGCAGCTGCATAAAGCTCTCGGTCAGGCCAATTATGTCCTGCTTTCGCTGGCGCAGCGGTGGCATCGTCAGGGTGAGTACATTAAGACGATAATAGAGATCCTCACGAAATTTCTCTTCCTGTACCAGTTGACTTAAATCACTCTGCGTCACCGATATGATCCGAAGATTGACGGTCACTTCCTTATCACCGCCGACACGTCTGAAAGAACCGTCCTGTAAAAAGCGCAGCAACTTACTTTGCAAGTGAGGTGACATGCTGCCCACCTCATCAAGCAATAAGGTGCCGTTTTCCGCTTGCTCCAGCAAACCGGAGCGAGCTTCATTGTTACCATAAGCACCGGATGCACAACCAAACAGTTCCAGTTCAACCATATCATCAGGAATGGACGCACAGTTCAGTACCACGAATTCGTTTTCGGCGCGACGGCTACCTTCATGACAAGCACGTGCTAACTGCTCCTTACCGGTACCGGTCTCACCACAAATCAGCAAGGGTGCGTCCAGTTCGGCCATCTTTTGTGCTTCCCTGACCACTCTTTTCATCGACGGACTACTCGTTTGTAGCCGCGCAAATGAATGGGTTGTTGGCTGGATTAAAGCGTTCATTTGCTGGCCCAGGCGGTGCTCCGATTTTAACACCACCACCGCACCGGCCAAGATAGATACGCCTTCCGTGTCCGGCACATCGATGGGCAATAAGTCCACCAGGTAATCCTGCTCAATAAACTTAACCTTATGGGTTTGAGCCAGCACCTCATCGCCTTCTAACCAGCGGTGGAAGTTAAAGCCTTGGATAAACTGCTCGATATCCTGATCGACGATCTCGTCATAAGACGATTCCAGGCTGTTCACCACAGCCTCGTTCGCCACCACAATATTGCCTCTGGTATCGATAGAAAAGACGGGGTCCGGCAGGGTTCTTAGTAAGGCTCTGAGCTGATGTTGCTCGCGTTCACCAGGCATAAACGGCGTAGTTTTCACATCATCAATACCAGGAATGCGCCGGATTCGCGGCATCAGATGCTGGAAGTCTTCGAAGTCGATATTGGGAAAGTGCAGGTAGATCTTACCACCGGTGACGATCTCGATCCCTCGCAGATCGATCTCATACTCTACTAAAATATCCAACACATCTTGTGTAATGCCTAACCTGTCCTGACAACTAATTTCCAAACGCATCGCTTGCAGATCCCGTCTCTTATATAACTGATAAAATTTTTTGTAGCGTTTTGTAGCAATTCTTTGGCTAAGAGGGAAGGATTAAATCGCCTTACAGGGCTTAGGTCGAGGGGAGTATCTCCCCTCGACGGGCTTGTTAGCTATTTATTTCAATAACTTATCGGTCTTGGCAGCACAGATAAAATCATTTTTGTGCAGGCCGTGAATGGCATGCGTCCACCAAGTAACCGTCACCTTGCCCCACTCCACCAGAATCGCTGGATGATGCCCTTCCTCTTCCGCCAGCTCACCTACCTCATTGGCAAAGCTGAGTGCCTGACGGAAATTCTTAAACTTAAACCCGCGTTCCAATTGCATAATTCCTTCACGCACTTTGGTTTCCCAATCAGGGATCTCACGGATCAGAGTGGCCAGTTCTTCTTCGTCCACCTTAGGCGCATCGGCGCGGCAGGCTTCACATTTTTGTTGGCTTAATTCGCTCATATTCACCCCTTTAATTAGCTTGCTTTTTGTTTCGGCGGAAATTTCGGCTCATACAAGCCTAGTGACTTCGCCTTTTCCACCAGAGACATAATGTCTGACTCAGCGATATTAAACAGTTCTTTGAACTCACCGAGTATGTAGTAAACTGGCTGCATTATATCAATCCGATAGGGCGTCCTAAGCGCATCTAAAGGATCCAGCGGGTATCGCTCAGCTTTGTCGCTGTCCAACGCATAAAGGGTTTCTCCCGGCGAAGACAATATACCGCCGCCATAGATTCTTAGATCACCTTTTTGTTTCACCAACCCAAACTCCACGGTGAACCAATACAGGCGTGCAAGAAAAACACGATCTTTTTTATCGGCGGCATAGCCCAGCTTACCGTAGGTATGCGTAAAGTGGGCAAAGTCCGGGTTAGTCAGTAGCGGGCAGTGACCAAAAACTTCATGAAATATGTCCGGCTCCTGAAGATAGTCAAACTCCTCACGGGAACGAATAAAGGTCGCCACCGGAAACTGCTTATTTGCCAGCAGACGGAAAAACTCATCGAAGGGGATCAGGGCTGGTACCTGAGCCACATTCCAGCCCGTTTCACGCTCCAGAACCCGATTGAGTTCGTATAACTGAGGAATACGGTCTTTGGGCATATCCAGCAGTTCAATCCCCTGCATATACTCATCACAGGCACGATCAGGCAACAGTTTCATCTGCCGCTCAACCAATTCCTGCCAGATGCGGTTTTCCTCCTCGCTCCAGTGGATGATGCCTTCGGCATCAGGCTCTTTGGATACATAGGTGGTTTGTTGTTTCATAACATCGTCCATCGTTGACCAATGTACGGCACTTTAGACAGTTTTTTCATTATTATTCTCAGTGCCAGTAGAGGATTGGGAGTCTACGTATTTCGATGCTGGGGAACAGCTACTGCCGAGGGATAAGACTTACACGGTTGTAACAATATATTTACATTGTGTATTCAAAGCCATCAACAAAAAAGCCAGCACAATGGCTGGCTCAAGGGGGAGATGTCGAGTGCTACAAACGGTCAATTTCTCGATGCAACTGGAACTCAGAAGAAGTGACATAAGTCTCCATTGCCCTGAGCCGATGTTCCAGGTGTTCAAAGCGGTGCTTAATATCCTGAAAAGCATGGCGCGGGGATTCACCGGCACGCCAAACGCGGGATTTAATCTCCACCGCTTCCTCGTCACTGCTCTGCCAGCCCTTACCAAAGGACGAGTCCTGAGTCTCTGCATTACTGGCCGGAGCCTTATCCAGAATAAACCAGGCCGCAATATAAGCGATGACGAAGAATGGGCCAGCCAATAACACCGCCGACACCAATGCAATGCGAATTAACCATACTTCCCAGCCAAAGTAGTCGGCCAGGCCGGCGCATACGCCGGCAATCTTGCCCTTCTGCGGGTGTCGATACAATTCACCGTTACGTTTCATGCTCGATTCCTCCACTGTGGACTTTCCGCGTCCAATATGGCCTCCAGGGTCTTGATGCGCTCGCCCATGGCCTCGGCCTGATGCGATAACGCTTTCATCTCGGCGACTTCTTGCTCGGATAACCCCTGTGACATCTTACGCTTACTGCGGTAATGCAGTATCAGCCAGATGGGCGCCACAAAAATCATAAATATAATTATCGGCGCCACGATAATACCTATCACATCTTCCATTACGAACTCCCCAACTCAGTTACTTGGACTTAGACTCTGACTTACTGCCTTTACCTTTCACACGCTTTTTCAGAGCCTCCAGTTCGCTACTGACTTTTTCGTCGGCTTCCAGTGCTGCAAATTCGTCATCCAGTGTTTTCTTACCTAAGTCGTAAGATTCCACCTGGCTCTCTATATCGTCAATCTTGCGCTCGTAGCGTTCAAAACGATCCATGGCATCATGCATTTTACCACTGTCCAGATTTCGCTTAATTTCCAGGCGTGATTCTGCAGTCTGCTTACGCATCAGAATGGATTTCTGACGAGCCTTGGCATCGGCCAGTTTTTCTTGTAGCTGGCTTATCTCATTCTGTAGTTTGCCAATCTGCTCTTCCACCAACAGCAGCTCATTTTTTAAATTTTGCGCGTAATCTTCGGCCTTCTGCTTTTCAGTCAACGCCGCACGCGCCAGATCCTCGCGATCTTTGCTCAGAGCTAACTCTGCTTTGGCTTCCCATTCCTCAGCCTGCTTTTCCAGCTTGCTAATCTGATGGTTGATCTCCTTTTTGTTCGCCAATGACTTGGCAGAAGTGGAGCGCACCTCCACCAGCGTGTCTTCCATCTCCTGAATAATCAGGCGCACCATTTTTTCCGGATCTTCCGCTTTATCCAACAGAGCGTTTATGTTCGAATTTACAATATCGCTAAAACGAGAAAAAATACCCATAATCTACGACCTCGTTAGTTGTTGAGATTGGGTTGTCAGCGTAATCGCTCACAACGGCCTGCCCTACTAATACAATTACCAGGCCAGTTTTTTCACAGTATGTAACATCATGATTTAACGGTTTTTTTCTAATTGCTACCCTTTTAGCCCTCAGTAGCATATTATTAGGATCAACCACATATTAGTCATTTAGACCAACTTTTGAGGAACGCAGTGAGCCGCTTTCGTCAGCAAGACAACATTATCGGTCAGTCCAATGCTTTTTTAGAAGTACTCGAGCGGGTCTCACAGATCGCTCCCCTTACAAAACCCGTACTGATCATCGGCGAACGAGGTACCGGTAAGGAGCTGATCGCCGCAAGACTGCATTACCTCTCCGAGCGCTGGGACCAATCCTACCACAAGCTAAACTGCGCTGCCCTGAACGAAAACCTGTTGGAAAGTGAACTTTTCGGCCATGAAGCCGGAGCCTTCACCGGCGCAAGTAAACGACATCAAGGGCGTTTCGAAGCCGCTCATGGGGGCACTCTGTTTTTGGACGAATTAGCCAATACCTCAGCACTCATCCAGGAAAAACTGTTGCGCGTAATTGAATACGGCGAATTCGAACGGGTAGGCGGCTCCCGAACCATCAAGGCTGATGTGCGCTTAGTGGCTGCCACCAACGAAGACTTACCCAGCCTAGCTGAGCAGGGTGAGTTTCGCGCAGACTTACTGGATCGGCTCGCATTTGATGTCATTACTCTTCCTCCCCTGAGAGAGAGGCGGGATGATATTCTGCTATTAGCGGAAACTTTTGCTATCAATATGGCCCGGGAACTGGATATGGAGTTATTCAGCGGTTTTTCCGAAAAGGCCAAGCAAACCCTACTGGACTATCACTGGCCGGGCAATGTGCGTGAGCTGAAAAACGTGGTGGAGCGAGCGGTTTATCGCTGTCAGAACCCACATTTACCGGTCAGTGAGATCCAGCTCGATCCTTTTGAGTCACCATTTCGCCCTCGAGCTTCCAGACCAAGTTCTGTTGAAGAGGAACAGATACCCACCTCTGTTCCACCAGTAGAAAAGGATAATGCTGCATCTCAACCACGCCCTGAATTCCCAGTAGACTTAAAAGCGGAGAGTCAGTCCTTTGAAATCGAACTGATCCAGCAAGCCTTAAAGCACAGTCAGTATAATCAGAAGAAAACCGCTCAGAAACTCGGACTGACCTACCATCAGCTGCGCGGCTATTTAAAAAAATATAACTTGCTGGAAACCGGAGCGTCGAGCGCCTCATGAGTGATTATCGCCTGCTATTGCTGCTCATGCCGCTACTCACCTTCATCGCTGGGTGCGAGCAACAATCCACCCGGCAATTGGCCCAGAAAGGGCTGGTTTACTGCTCCGAGGGCAATCCTGCTACCTTTAATCCCCAATTGGATATTTCAGGCATCACGGTCGATGCTACCTCCCACCAGCTCTATAACCGCCTGATCCGTTACAACCCTGAAACCGGTCAGCTAGAACCGGAACTGGCGACGAGTTGGTTGTTGAGAGACGACGGGGTGACTTATGAATTTCAGTTACGCAAAGACGTTCCGTTCCACTCCACTCCCTATTTTACCCCGACTCGTAACTTTAATGTCGATGATGTAATTTTCACCTTTGATCGCTGGCGTATGCTCAGCCACAACTATCATAATGTGTCTGGGGGCAGTTACCCCTATTTTGAAAGCCTGGAACTCAGTCAGGTGGTAGAAGAAGTCAGCCGGATCAACGGCTACCGAGTTAAAATAAAGCTCAGTCATCCAGACAGTTCTTTTCTGGCCTCGCTGGCGACGGACTTCGCCATTATCCTTTCGGCCGAATATGCCGAATACCTGGAAGACGAGGAGTTGGATAAGTCCCTTATCGATCGTCGCCCTATTGGTACAGGTCCCTACAAATTTGCCAGCTTCCAGCGTAACAGTCATATCCGCTATTTTCGTCATCCTGACTACTGGGCCGGCCCCGCAAAGCCTGAGCAACTGCTGTATGACATAACCCCTACCAGTTCCATGCGCCTGGCCAAGTTAATCACTGGCGAATGCGATGTCGCGGCTTATCCGGCCCAAACCGAATTAAAGGTAATACAGGAACACCCGGAGCTGACCCTGGATGAGCTTCCGGGCCTTAATGTCGGCTTTTGGGCCTTCAACACCAAGCGCCCCCCGTTCGACAATCCTAAGGTTCGGCGAGCCCTGGCTATGGCCATCGATAAGGAAACTCTGTTAGATGCCGTTTATTTTGACAGTGCGGTACGGGCTAAAGGCATTTTACCCCCCACTTCGTGGGCCTATGATCAGACTCAGCAAGAGGTGAATTACAATCCTGTCAGGGCCAGACAATTGCTGGAGGAAGCAGGCTTTGGTGAAGGGTTTTCCATGAATATTTGGGCCTTACCCGTTCAGCGCCCATACAATCCCAACGCGCGAAAAATGGCGGAAATCATGCAGCGCTATCTGGCCGAGATTGGCGTCAGTGCCCGTATAATCAGTTACGAATGGAGCAACTTCCGCGAGCGTCTCCGGGCCATGCAGCATGATTCTGTACTGATCGGCTGGTCGGCCGATAACGTCGACCCGGATAATTTTTATCGTCCGCTGCTCAGCTGCCCCGCCGTAGACTCAGGCTCTAATCGCGCCAACTGGTGCCATCCGGAATTCGATAAAGTACTGGAACAGGCTTTGATGAGCGCGGACAAACAACAGCGAACGGCTCTGTACCGTCAGGCCAATCAGATTCTTAACGACCAAATGCCATTGGTCCCCCTGGCTCATGCTTATCGGTTTCAGGCCTATCGCAAGGCGGTGCGAAACCTGCCAATTCTGCCCTTTGGCGGGATTGCGTTTGGCGGTGTTAGCAAGGAGGAGCGGTAAGTGCTCTATTATCTATTACGCCGAATAAACTTGCTGCTGGTCACGTTACTGATCCTGACTCTGGCATCCTACGCTTTGGTATTTCTGTTTCCGGGCGACCCTATTACCAATCTTACCGGCATCAGCGACACCCACAGCGCGGCTTACCAACGCCAAAGCTTTGCCTATAACCTGACTCAAGGCTGGTGGCAAGGCTATATCACCTATATGCAAGACTTGCTAAGTGGTCAGTGGGGGTTGAGTATGAGTACCGGTAAATCGGTGTTTGCCGATATTGGCGCTCACCTCCCAGCCAGTATCGAACTGGCCATGTACGCCATGCTGGTATCAGTCTTTGTCAGCCTGCCTCTGGGCATTATTGCGGGGCTAAGACACGGCAGGCATACCGACTCAATGGTATTAGGAGCCAGTCTGGTGGGTTACTCCATGCCGGTGTTCTGGCTAGCGCTGATTATGATTTTGGTATTCTCTCTGCAGCTGGGGCTGCTGCCTATTTCCGGCCGTATCAGCCTCCTGTACGACGTTCCAGCTGAGACCGGCTTCATTCTGCTGGACATTCTCACCTCTGACTTACCCAATCAAGATGCGGCCTTTAACGACGCACTCCGGCACCTGATCTTACCCACGTTGTCGGTATCCATCGTCACCAGCGCCATGATTATCCGTCTGACCCGCCGCTCAGTCGTTGATGTGATGCGTCGGGATTACATCAAAGCGGCCTACGCAAAAGGCCTCACCCAGTGGCAGGTACTCTGGCGCCACGGCCTTAAAAACGCATTAATGCCAATTATGCCGCAGCTCGCGATGCAGTTTACTGTGCTATTGACCAATGCCATGATCGTGGAGGTTATCTTCTCCTGGCCCGGTATTGGCGAGTGGCTGGTACAAGCTATCTATATGCGCGACTACCCGGCTATTCGAGGCGGCATGCTGGTCGTGTCGGCACTGGTGATCATGTTTACTATTGCTATCGATGTGTTTATGCGAGCCTTCTATCCACTCAGCAAGAGGCAGATCCATGCCCAAGTTTAGTTTTTATCTGGATGAAGAGTTCCCCTCCCCCTTCCAGCAAACCTGGCAGGAGCTGAACAATAACCATGTTGCCCTCGCAGGCATCTGGTGTTTGGGCATCTTTGTTTTACTCGCCATCATAGGCCCACTGCTTATGCCTTATGGACCTTACGAGCAAAACACCAACACCATATTGCTACCTCCGGCCTGGGATGCCAACGGCAATATCACACATGTTTTCGGCACCGACAGTCTGGGTAGGGATATCCTGACGCGAGTGCTCTATGGCTGTCGTATCACACTTGGGACCAGCCTGATTATGGTCATTTGTGCCATGCTGATCGGCTGCACCATCGGCGCTTATGCGGGAATGGTGCGGGGCCTCAGATCCAGTCTGCTCAATCACTTGCTGGATGCCGTAATGGCCATCCCAACCTTGCTGATAGCCATTATCATTGTCGCAATATTGGGTACCGGCCTGGTTAACAGCGCCTGGGCCATTATGCTGGCGTTAATCCCCCAGTTTATTCATCATACTCGCGGCCTGGTCAGCAGTCAGATGCACAAGGATTATGTTATTGCCGCTCGCCTGGACGGCGCAGGTAACTGGCGCGTGCTGAGAAAGGGCATCTTACCCAACATGATTGAAATGCTGGTAGTCCAGGGGACGATGGCGCTCTCCATTGCCATACTGGATATTACCGCACTGGGCTTTTTGAATTTAGGCGCTCAGGCGCCCTCACCCGAATTAGGCTCCATGCTATCCGACACCTTAAAAATCGCTTATATCGCCCCTTGGAGCCTGGCAATTCCCGGCGCCGCAATCTTCTTACTGGTACTATCGGTTAACCTCATTGGTGATGGCCTGCGTACGGCCTTAAGAAAACGGCTGGAGCAATAGATGCCGCTACTGGATATTAAAAATCTGACTCTGGAGATCGATAGCCCGGTGGGCTGGGTCAAGGCACTGGATAAGATAAGCCTGACCGTCGATCGCTCCGAAATCCGCGCGCTGGTGGGGGAGTCCGGCTCTGGCAAAAGCCTGATTGTCAAAGCCATTGTTGGCGCCCTGCCCGAACAATGGCGGGTTACTGCCGATCGAATGCAATGGAAAGGCAAAGACTTACTGTCCATGTCGGCCAAGGAGCGACGTCATATCACCCGACATGAGATCTCGGTCATACTGCAAAACCCGGTGGCTGCGCTAGACCCCTCGGCCAAATTGCATGAGCAGATCGAAGAGAGTATTCCGGATAATATGCTCGACCGGGCCTGGTTCTGGCAACGCCGGGAGCAGCGCCGTATCCTGGCGGTCCAGCAATTGCACAAGGTGGGTATTAAACACCATGAGGAGTACATGGATTCTTACCCCCACGAAGTGCCGGAAGATATCTGCCAGAAGTTCTATATCGCCATGGCGCTGGTATCCAAGCCCGAGTTGCTGATCGCGGATAACCCGACGATGGGCATGGAGCCCACATCCAAGGTTCAGGTGGTTAAACTACTGAACAAGCTCAATAAGACACGCTCCTTGAGCCTGCTGTTTGTCAGTCATGACCTTCAGGCCATTTTCTCCATAGCCAAAAGCCTGACCGTGCTCTATTGCGGACAAACGGTGGAAAGCGGGCCGCTGGATAAGATCCGCAAGCGTCCATTACACCCCTATACCAATGCACTGCTGGAGAGTGCTCCGAGCTTTCGGCGCGAATTACCACCAAAATCACCGCTCAGCTGTCTGGATGGCACCATTCCCACGCTGCAACATTTGCCCATCGGCTGTCGCTTGGGCCCCCGTTGCCCCAGAGCCCAAAAAGCCTGTGTTAAGATGCCAGCAACCCGTCGCATTCATGATCATAACTATGCCTGCCACTTTCCATTGCACCGAGGTCACAAATGACCCCCTTGCTCAGCGTCTCTAATTTAAGCTTTCACCCGAAGCGCCACTGGCTCAGTGGTGGCAGTGAGGACTTCGTGTTAGCGCCGGTGAACTTTGAGCTCCATCAGGGGGAGACCATGGCCATTATCGGTGAAAATGGTTCGGGGAAGTCTTTGCTAGCAAGGCTGCTTGTGGGCGTAGAGACACCAAGTGGAGGGCAAATAGCACTAAATGGCGAGACACTGGTGCATTCAAACCGGCGTTTGCGTTATCAGCGTATTCGCATGATCTTCCAGCACAGTAAGGGCTCCCTCAATCCAGCTCTTACCCTGGGCGTCCAGTTAGAAGAAGCCTTGTTACTTAACACCCAACTGGATGAACAGGAACGCCAACGCAAGATCCAACAGGTGCTCACTCAGGTGGGACTGTTGCCTGATCATCAGCACTTCTATCGTCATATGCTCTCAGAGGGTCAGCATCAGCGAGCCGCAATCGCCCGAGCTTTGATACTGGACCCTGAAATTGTTATCGCCGATGAGCCCTTCGCGGCCCTGGATCCCTCGGTGCGCTCCCAAACCGTGAACCTGCTTTTGAAATTACAAAAAGACCTCGGTATTGGTTTTATCTTTATTTCCCATAATCTGGGGATTGTCAGACACATGAGTGACCGGGTATTGGTACTGTCACAAGGCAAGGTGGTGGAGTCCGGCAAATCGGAAGTGGTATTTAGCTGGCCAAAATCAGAATGTACCCAAAAGCTGATGTACGCGTATCAGTCGCTGACACAAAAATAACCATTATCACATCGTCTCGAATTGCTCCCTGCATTCTCGGCATACCATCCATCCCTGGATATCGCCTCGAATTGCTCCCTGCATTCTCGGCATACCATCCATCCCTGGATATAAAAAAGCCCGGCTTCATGGGCCGGGCTTGTATTTAACGCTCATCAATTAACGGATGTTGAGAATGGTCTGGTTCAGGGTGTTATTGACTTCCAGGGCCCGGGAGTTTGCCTGGAAATTCCGCTGGGCCTGAATCATATCCACCAGTTCAGTGGTCAAGTTCACGTTAGCCTGCTCCAGTGCCTGGGAGTTGATACTACCAAAGGTACCTGTGGTGGCTTCGCCTGCCAGAGGCTCGCCAGAGTTAATACTCTCCTTCCACTCGGTATTACCGTTCTGTGTTAACCCTTGCTCATTGGCAAAGCGCACTAACGCAATACGGCTCAAAGGCTCAGAGGTACCATTTGAATAAGTGGCCCGCACCAATCCGTCTTCGTCGATATCCACCCCGGTTAATCGTCCCACAGGCAAACCATCTTGCTCCAGAGAGGTTACCTCAAAGCTTGAGGCAAACTGGGTGGGTTCATCCGGCGTAGCGCCACCCGCTGTGAAGTTAAAATCCGTTGTTAATGTTTGTGTGGGATCCGAGCCATTGGTCAAAATACCAACACCCAGTGCCTCTGTAGCTAACTTGCCATCGGCTGGTTGAACACCATCAGCGGCTTCTACCCCCTGAAAGTCGCCACCAGAGCTGAATATCAACCGAGACACAAAGACATCATTACCAGTATTTCCGCCAGCGACGTTCTGACCTGCTGCTGGAGCCGACGGCGCGTTACCTAATGCTGTACCGGTATTATCGGTGTAATTGACCAGTTGATCATCGACTGCTGTTGCAACAACCCATTCATTACCGGTAGCTGCAGTGGAGTCTTTAATAAAATAAAAGGTCTGAATATGCGAGTCACCGAGAGAGTCAAAGACCGTCACCGATGTCGCCGCGTTATAGGTGTCGGGGTCTGTGGGATCGAAGTCAGCCGGATCCAGTGCCGCATCGCCCGCTGGCAGGTTCATCTTCATATCCACCTCAGCAGTCGCCTGAGGGGCGCCAGAGGAATCCGGAATTCGAATCGGATTAGCGGTACTTAAGGCGCTGGAAGCTGAGGTGCCGTCCGGATTCACCGGAAAGCCCATCAGATTTCGTCCACGCGAATCCACCACAAAGTTATTACTGTTAAGTTTAAACATTCCCGCCCGAGTGTAGGAAAAATCCTGTGACCCCTGCTCAGGTACCGTGGCGAAGAAGCCATTACCGGTAATGGCCAAATCCAGCGCATTATCGGTAAACTTGAGACTACCCTGGGTAAACTGCTGTGCCACTTCCGAGGTCAATACACCGTCGCCCACTTTGGTTTTAGAACCCGCTAACAAAGAGGTGGCATACACATCCACAAACTCGGCCCGCGACTCTTTAAAGCCGGTGGTATTAACGTTGGCGATGTTGTTCGCCGTGGTATCCAGATCTTTTTGTGATGCGTTTACACCACTAAGTGCAATATTAAATGACATAGTTTGCTCTCCTGTTAACCGATTTCCATCACATCGCCCAGTGTCACGCTCTCATCGCCATAGAGGTTTAGAATCACCCCCTGACCATTTGAGCCCATGCTGACACTGTTCACATGACGGTGAATCGCCGTCGGTACGGTGGTCTGTTCACCATCTACGGTGGCCGAAGCCGTAAGCTTGTAATTACCGGGTGGCACGGGATTACCGTTCTGGTCGGTACCATCCCAGCCAAAATCGATATTCCCCGCATCTTGTGAGCCTGCGTCCATGACCCTGACCGTTTCACCATATTGGTTTTCGATGGTCAGTTTCATGTTGCTGGCTCTGGATTCATTGACTATTACACCGGTCACCGGCTGCCCCTCTTTTAACACCATATTACTGCTTTGCAGCAATACCTGTTGCCCTACCAGACTGGATGCCTGAAGAGCCTGATTGGAAGTCATGGACTGGGCAAACTGATCGAACTTCTGGTTCAGTGAACTTAAGCTGTCAGCCATAGTAAAGCTGGTCATCTGCTGGACCATCTTATCGTTGTCCACCGGCTTGGTTGGGTCCTGCATGGACAATTGTTCGGTCAACAGTGAGAAAAAGTCTTCCTGGGTTAACTGCCCATTATTTTCATCGGCCTTGGGGACCTTACTGTCATCCTGCCAGTAATAGTCCTTGTTGATGCCGGTATTGGTTACATTTTCCATAAACCGTCCTCAGATTATTGACCTTGGCCCAACTGCAGTACGCGACGGAAAATCCGTTTGGTGGTATCCGCTACCTGCACATTGGTTTCATAACTCTTGGAAGCCGACATCATATCTGCCATTTCTTCCACCACATTGACGTTAGGCTTATAGATGTAGCCATCCTTATCGGCCATGGGGTGGTTGGGGTTGTACTCCACCTGCAGAGGCTTATCGCTCTCGACAACACCCAGTACCTGTACGCCATGCCCTCCACTCGTGGGCGGCAAGTCCTTGCCACTATGCTTGGCATAGTTATTCATTGCTCTGTCCATCTCGGCGGCAAACACGGGCTTGCGCGCTCGATAGGTCTGGTCATAGCTACTACTGACACTATTGGCATTAGCAATATTACTGGCCGTAGTATTCAGCCTGACGCTTTCTGCACTCATGCCAGTACTGGCAATATTCATTACATTAAACAGGCTCATTAGGCTTGTCCTCCTCCACTAATGGCTTTTTTCATGCCTTTCAGTTTGCCGCTGAGGAAGGTCATGCCAGCTTGCATTCGCATGGCATTTTCCAGAAACGCATTTCGCTCTTGCTGCACATCCACCGTGTTGCCATCGCCGGTATCCGGCTGATTCGGCACCCGATACATGGCTTCCTCCGCCCCGCGCACCTCAACACTAAAGTGCTTGTCATGGGTGCGAGACATGCTGTGGCTTTGCTCGGCCCTGGCCGATTGCATCGCAGACTTAAAATCGAGATCCCGAGCTTTATAGCCGGGCGTATTGGCGTTGGCCAAGTTTCCCGCCAGTAGCTCCATACGGTCCTTACGAACCGTCGCAGCCCGGTGGTGAAAGTCGGTCAGTCTGTCTAGGTTGATTGCCATAGTGTTTCTCCTCGTGACGGAAAAACAAAAGCAACAAGTGTGCCAAAAGGATTTTTGACACCTTAGAAGAGAAGTAGCCGGTTAGCTTTTCTTGCGGTAGTACAGGCCCTTAGTACAACGAACCATAGTAAATTCGTCACTCAGACCTGACAAAGATTCGGAGGCACCGAGGAATAAGATGCCATCCTTGTTCAGGCAGGCGGCAAGTTGTTGCAGGATTTTGGCTTTCACCTCAGCCGAGAAGTAAATCAGTACATTACGGCAGAATATGATGTCAAACTTCCCCAACAAACTATAAGACTCGAGCAAAT
Source organism: Saliniradius amylolyticus (assembly GCF_003143555.1). NCBI lineage: Bacteria > Pseudomonadati > Pseudomonadota > Gammaproteobacteria > Alteromonadales > Alteromonadaceae > Saliniradius > Saliniradius amylolyticus. The sequence goes on along the minus strand of NZ_CP029347.1, from coordinate 873,958 downwards.
TGACCTGACGGAAACTCACCATCCGTCGCACTTCCTGCTTGACCCTTAACATGCCGTTCTCAGCCGGTTCAAAAAATTGACGCTTACGTTCATCCGACAGTCCGCGGGACAGAGTCAGATTGTCGTACTCGGCCAGTTTACATCGCTGGAGCATATCGGCTGAGATATCTGTTCCTACTATCTGGCCGCCACCTCGCAGAGCCCCGGGGTTTTGACGCTGATATTCCAGTATGGACATGCCAATAGAGTAGGGCTCCTGCCCAGACGAACATGCTGCCGACCAAATTTTAACAGGGCCGGGGCGTCCCTTAAATTCGGCCAGCATCTCGCTTTTTAATAACTCAAAAGGGTAGCGGTCACGAAACCATAGAGTCTCATTGGTCGTCATCGCATCGATAACCGCCTCGATCAAGCCACGGTCTCGCTCCTGCAATACCCGCTCCACCAATTCCGGTAAGGAAGGGCTTGCGTACTTTTTCAATAACGGTGACAAGCGGCTGCGCACCAGGTATTGCTTATTGTCACCCAGCACAATGCCACAACGGCGCTCTAAAAACTGACGAAAACGCTCATAGCCCTGAGCGTCTAGTTCTCTATCCGATACCACGGTCACCTTACTCGCTTTCCAGCCCCAACCATTTTTTCACGGAGTTGGCCAACTCGTCTGGGTGGAACTTGGCGATAAAGTCATCGGCACCCACCTTCTTAACCATGGCCTGATTAAACACCCCGCTTAGAGAGGTGTGTAGAATAACATGTAACTGATTGAGCTTTGGATTATTTTTTATTTCCGCCGTGAGGGTATAACCATCCATTTCCGGCATCTCAATGTCAGAAACAATAACGCCGACTTTGTCAGTAACATCACCCGTGTCTTCGGCCAGCTCCAGTAACCGATCCAGTGCTTGCTTCCCATTTTTGGCCACTTCAATCTCAAGTCCCAGGCTGGTCAAGGCGCGCACTACCTGGTTTCGGGCCACGGAGGAATCGTCCGCCACAAAGATAATTTTGTCTTTCACCGATGTGGTATCCAGCCCTTCGGTAACCGACTCACTAACATCAGCGTTCAGCGGCGTGATCTCATTCAGAATCTTTTCTACATCCAGAATCTCGACCAGCTCGTTTTCGAACTCGGTCACCGCCGTCAGGTAACTGGCCCGTCCGGCTCCTTCCGGCGGCGGCAGAATGTCATTCCAGTTAATATTAATAATCCGCTCGACCGACCCCACCAAGAACCCCTGTACCGAGCGGTTATACTCGCAGATAATCACGAACGCCTTCTGCAAGTCCTGCACCGGTGGGAGCCCCGTCGCCATACCAAGGTCAATGACCGATACCGTCTGGCCACGGATATGCGCCACACCGCGGACATAAGCATTCAGTTTGGGCATGGCCGTCAACGGGGGACACTGCAGAACCTCGCGCACCTTGAACACATTGATGCCAAAACGCTGTCGTCCGCCCAAATTGAAGAGCAACAGTTCCAAGCGGTTTTGGCCTACCAACTGGGTACGCTGGTTTACGGAATCGAGAACACCTGCCATGAATCCCCCTGCAAGGTCATTATATATTTAGGCACAAAATTTGCCTGTGTTGTAGCATCAGTACCAAATCCGGCGCTTTTTTGACGCCAAGCAACGACGTCGAATCAAGCCTGGTCAATTTAAAATAAGTAAATATGAAACAATTATCTAGCTTTCTTTTTATTTTTGTCGCTCTGATAACGCCTTACTCAGAAGCTGCCTCAGAGCCACGACATCAACAAGTTACTGAAACCGCCGAACGGTGGGTGTTTCAACAACTGCGACAGCCTGGCACCCAGTCGGGACTGGAAGTCAAAGCCACGCCTGTGGACGAACGCATCCAAATCCCAGCCTGTGCTAAGCCTTTTGCAGCCGAAGCCAATAACAATAGTCTTAGCCAGTCCACTATCACGGTCAAGGTACATTGTCCGGTGTCTGACTGGTTCTTATACGTTATGGTGCGCGTCAAAGATCTGCAATCTGTGGTGGTCACCACGGCCTCCTTGTCGCCGGGCACCCTGCTCTCTTTAAACCATCTAAAAACCATTGAGGTAGATAAAAATCAGTTGCGCGGCACGACGTATGCCGAGCCGCAACAGGTGGTAGGAGCCAGGGTGAAACGCCGTATTCGAAGCGGTGACGCCATCACCCCACGACAACTGTGTTTTATTTGTGAGGGCGACAAGGTCACCATCCTCGCCAAAACTGGTGGTCTGAGTATTAAAACCTCGGGCATTGCCGAGCAGGATGGCAACATTGGCGATACCATTCAGGTACGTAATCGCCGTTCAGAACGTATGGTGAATGCCAGAGTAATAAGCAGTGCTGCGGTTCAGGTCGGCATCTGATATAATTAAAGGGATTGTAGTGTGGGCCGATAACCTTTGTGAGGCGGCACAGTTAACCACAAAAACATCCAAAAAAGTTTAAAGGTTTGCTAGTGTGGGCCGATAACGATAGTAAGAGTGTATTAATTTTGGTGGGTTTTGACCATGGCAATTAACAATGTCAATAACAACCTGAGCAAGTCTCAGGTCGACAGCCAGAAGCTTGCGCAGCAGCAGGCACAGAACCAGTCCAACCAAGCCGCCGCCCAGAAAACTGGAGCAAAAGCAAGGCCGGACTCGGTATCTTTGACCCAGTCTGCCCAGCAAATGGCCAATGTACAGAAGAAGAGTAACGAGGCACCTGTTAATCAGGACAAAGTGGATAAGCTGAAAAAAGCCATCCAGGCTGGCGAATATAAAGTCAATGCTGATGTCTTGGCTGATAAGATCGCCAAGATGGAGTCAGAACTATTTGGCGGAGAAAAAGCCTGACTATGACCACATCGTCAGTCTCCCTGTTGGAACAACAACTTCAGAACCTTGAACAACTTAAGACGCTTTTGGATAACGAGCTAAAGCTAATCAGCAGTCGGGATCCAGAAGCGTTAATTGATCTGTTAAAGCAAAAACAATCTTTGCTGGACCAAATCCAGCAAGCCGACCAAAAAATCGCCAACCTAAGCCAAGAGCAACTGGCCGATCCCGACGCAGACGAGCTCAAAACCGCTATTGAGCAACGGGTAGATGACTGCAAATACCTCACCGAAATCAACGCCAAGGCTGTAGAACAAGGCCAATTGCGATTAGAACACCTGCGTAACCTGATCTTGGAAGCCCGCTCAAAAGAATCCATGACCTACAACAAAAGCGGTAAACCCACCTCGGGCTCCCGGGGCGGCGGTGTTAAAGCCTGATAGTAGAGAACATAAAAAAAGCGGCAATCATTGCCGCTTTTTTTATGGCGTTCACTCAGTAATAGGTAACATTCTTAATCCGTCGTGGCCGGGACGTGGAAATATACATGTCGTGAACCTTCTTCATGTCCAGTTTCACCTCGGTGGCGTAAGTGTCCTCTCCTACCGGGTAGGACTTAATGATTTCTGCACCGCGGATCACTGCATCTACTGAAGCCTGCAACTGGTCATCTTGCAATACCAAGTCCTGAATGGTCTGACTGCCACGAATACGCTGACCATAGACCTGTTCAGCCAGCTCCCGATAAGCATCCAACTTAGAGGCCTTAATCGCATTGATACGGCGTACCGAAGACGTCTGCCCTTTCTGCACTGACACGGGTGCATAACCCACAGCTTTGACAACAGGATAATGATCCGGCTCGACGTACTCCCATTCGACCTGTCGGTCGAAGACGCTCGAACAGCCGCCGGTAAGCAGTGCCAACCCCAGGGTGACACCCAGACTGATTTGTTTCATTATCAACTCCTGAATTGATTTCCCGACAGCGACGAAAAACTGACCGCTGCCCACAGATGAATAAAGCAATGCAAATAGCACACCAAAAGTAGCTGCGTGATATAAAACTATTTGGGCATGGTTTTTGCTCACTTTCATCAAACCGATGCGCTGCGCAATCAGCGTCAGAATTCCGACATAGCGAGTATCAAGGTGAGACGACTGTTACTACTCTTTGTTCTATTTATGCCTCTGGGCGCTGAAGCCATCTGGTACGAAGCCAGTGGCCAGGCGACCATCATCCAGGGTAACCGGGAACATGCCCGGCGCATGGCCACCGAAGAGGCCATCAAACAAGCCTTGCTGTTTTCCGGGGCCAAGGTGGCCAGTATCCAAAAGCTCACCGATGGCTTGCTCAGCGATGACCGGTTGGAGGTACTCTCCGGTGGCGAAGTTAACAGCGTGGAAATGGTCTCGGAGAACTACAGCGGCGATCTGATCTCCGTCACCATTCGCGCCGACATCTTCCCGGCCAAGACCGACTGTGACATTACCGGCTATAAGAAAGATATCGCCACCACCTGGTTCCCCATTTACAAGCGCGCTCAGGCTCGCCTCGGACAACTGTATGAATTGGGCGAAACCGTGCCCCGCAGGCTGGAGCAGAACTTCAGCGTCAGTGCCGGCCATGCCCGCATCGACCATATTTTCCCTAACTACTACAGCCCTCAGCAGGATATGACCCAGCAGGCCATCACCCTGTCTCGCGATACGGGGACTCAACTGGTACTGTTTGGCGAAATTCTCGATCTCAGTCACAAGGTGGAATCTGCAGGTAGCCTGCGCTTCTGGCAGTCGGACCAAACACAACGCCACTTTAGTTTGCGCGCTTATCTGATTAACGGCATTACCGGCGAGCTATTGTTTACCGACACCTTCCAAACTCAGGCACTCTGGTCATACCCCCACAACGAAATCGTCGATGCCGCCTCCGGGGCATTCTGGAGCTCCACCTATGGCAGTGGCGTCAATAACTTACTGCAACGCATCGCTGAGCGCGTCGATGAGGAAGTTGCCTGCCTGCCCTCTTATGGTCGGGTGGTGCGAGTTGTGGGCGAAGAAATCACCATAAACCTGGGACGGGAACACGGCGTTAATCAGGGAGACCAAATGCAGGTATTCAAACTCGGGCAGTTCTTTGACACCGAAGGCAATAGCCATTACCAGTATCAACTGCACCCCTTTAAGGTACAGGTGATGTCCATCTCCGGCACCTCTGCGGTAGTAGAGTCTGTTAACGGCCAGCCTTTGCTGAATATTCAGCCAAATGACTTTGTCACCAAGCGTTAGGGCTTTCAAAAAACTACTGCATCAGCAATAATCCTGCTTCCGATCGATGCTTGGTAGTTTGTCCCCATAGTTTAATGGATAAAACAAGGCCCTCCTAAGGCTTAGATCTAGGTTCGATTCCTAGTGGGGACGCCATTTCTTATTTAGTACCCTAACTTATCCTGAGTCTTATGCTCAAAGTCGCTAGCGTGATGGCGTTCATGTAGCTGTTCGTGTTCCTCTCCCCAAACGCGATTGACCATCCGGCCCCGTTGAACGGCGGGGCGCTGGGCTATTTGCTCAGTCCAGCGTTGAAGATGCTTGTAGTCCTGCACCTGTAAAAATTCACCGGCATCATACAATTTGCCTTGGGCTAAAACGCCATACCAAGGCCAGATGGCCATATCGGCGATGGAGTAATCTTTGCCTGCCATATACTGATGCTCGGCCAGATGCTTATCCAGCACATCCAGCTGACGTTTGGTCTCCATGGCGTAGCGATTGATGGGGTATTCCAGCTTCTCGGGCGCATAGTTATAAAAGTGCCCAAAGCCGCCCCCCAGGAAGGGCGCACTGCCCATCTGCCAGAACAACCAGTTCATGCACTCAGTCCGGCCTCGATGATCGCTGGGGATGAAGGCCTCAAACTTCTCAGCCAAATACAGCAGGATAGATCCTGATTCAAACACTCGGGTATCGGTAGTGGTATCCAGCAACGCCGGGATCTTGGAGTTGGGATTAAGTTCAACAAAGCCGCTACCGAACTGCTCGCCCTCGCCAATGTCGATCAGCCAGGCGTCGTATTCAGCCTCCTTAATGCCCGTTTCCAGCAGTTCTTCAAACATGATGGATGTCTTGACGCCATTCGGCGTTGCCAGAGAATACAGTTGAAACGGCTGCTCACCTTTGGGCAAGGTCTTATCGAACCGGGCCCCGGCGGTAGGCCGGTTGATACTGGCAAATTTACCACCGCTTTCGTTGTCGAAGGCCCAAACCTTAGGTGGGGTGTAGCTGTCTTGTGCCATTACTCACTCCATGGTTTTATTGCTTAATCAAAAATACACCTGTGTTTACCCGTTATAACAGAATAAAGTTCAGCTATGCGGAAACACATCACAAGGCGTGCGTTTCTAGCACTAATGAGCGAATATTAATGTATTGGTTTTTATTCACTATAACAGAGGCGGAGCTGCACCATTGGTAGCAATCTACTGGCGTATTCTTGCCTCGTTGTCGCTCATAACTGGATTCATCGGGGTGTTGCTTCCGGGCTTGCCCACAGTCCCCTTCATTCTGGTGGCAGCCTGGGCAAGTAGCAAGGGGTGGCCCCGACTGGAAAATTACCTGCTGGGCCATCCTAAGTTCGGTGATGATATTCGTCAGTGGCGAGGTGGTGGCTATGTGCGTCGGCGCGCTAAATATATGGCCACCCTGTTGATCGGGCTCAGCATGCTGCTGTTATGGATGAGTCAGGCCAACAGCTGGTTGGCCATAATTGTGACCCTGATTTGTACCTTCGTTTTGCTGTGGCTCTGGCTGCGGCCAGAGCCACAGCATTAAAGGTCTCTCAGGTAAGCGTCAATATCATCGTTTAATTCTTCCTCTTCCCTGGAGATCTCCACTTTGCCATCTTTCAAGTCGGCGTCCTGTTTTTGGAAGTAAACATTCCGCACCATGGCATAAGGGTCCACGGCACCATTGATCATCTGCTCCTGAGCCATCAGATCGATGCGGGCTTCGAGCGCCTGCACCGCCACTCGAAACAGGTTTACCTGCCAGGCAAGATTATCGATAGGAAAATAAGCATTATCCACGGCGCTGCCAGCAGCAGCGCGCAAATCATTGGGACCCATCGCGGGCACCATCAAATAGGCACCATTGCCCACACCCCACACGCCAAGGGTTTGACCAAATTCTTCTTCTTTTAAATTCAAGCCCATATCGGTGGCCACATCCAGGGTGCCAAACAGACCAAAAGTAGAGTTCACTACAAAGCGTCCCACACTGATCAAGGACTCTTCCATATCACCTTGTAATAGGTTGTTTAAGGCACTGGCGGGCTCCGACAAATTATTGGCCGCATTTAACAATCCCGTGCGTGCAAAATCTGGCATCACCGTCTTATACCCTACCGCTAGCGGCCGGATGAGATAGGGATCCAGGTAATCCCAGTTCAGTGTCCAGAAGGGGCGGTTGACAGGCTCAAGCGGATCGCGCTGTTCGTACTTATCACTGCCGGCCATTGAAGGCTGGTTAGCCTCGGCACGCTGCTCTGCTTGCTGTGATGAACTGCAGCCCCCTAACAACAACAGGCTGATTACTACAATAAAATAGATGCGACTCATTCCAATTCCTTATCGATTCGAATCTGGGCTTTAACGGTTTTTTGGGGCGTTAAGATCACCTGAGCTTGCCCCTGCAGCTCGCCACTGGCGGCCATCACATCACCATCGGCGGAGACTCTAGCGGTCAGGGTCACCTGTTGCAAGTCGGATAAACGCTGACTGGGCATAACACTGTCGGCGTCGGTAAGCGTCACTTGTACCGGCCACTGGGATACGGGCTGGCGCACCACAGCCACCGGCATGCCCGACTCAGTATCCGAAGGACGGGCAAACACAACCAGCATGCCGTCTTCTGGCACTTGATCACGCAAGGAGCCAGCCAGCTCAATCACCACATCAATGCCGGTGATCTTACCGGTCAGTTCACCGATCCGGGCGTCAATTTCTGCTTGCATGGGATTATCGTCGGGCAACATGGCTGCTAGTTCCTGCCAGCTGTCGATGGCGAGATCCTTTTGCCCCAACTGAGTAGCGGCAATGGCCATCAGTCCTAGCACACTACTGTCACCTGGTGTGGCTTCCTTTAGCGGTGAAAGAATGTGCAAAGCTCGTGTTAGATTTTCTTCACGCCCGGTGGATACCAGACTTTGGGCCAGATTCAGCCTTGCACTGTCGCGGGAGCCGTCCAGCGCCAGGGACTTGTCAAAGGCTTCGATGGCCGCATCGTGACGGTTTAAACTGGCATGCACCCGCCCCAGCAGCAACCAGCCTTCTGGTGCATCGGGTTCAGCTTGCAGCCGGGTTCGAAGCGCCAGGGCAAAATCGCTCAGATCCTGCCGGGTAATAGAGGGGTCGGCATCGACCACAATGCGCTTGCCTAAATCACCAATGCGCCCTTTCGTCTGCTGCCAGTGTTGCAGCGACTCGATACCACTGCCGCTGACATAAACCACTGCCGTTACCACCGCCGCAATAACAGTGCCAATCAGCAAGGCCAGCCAGCTTCTTTTGGAATGACTAGGACGCTCTTCGTGCTGCTCCAGTACCAGCGCCGTTTTAACATCCTCTACCGCCTGCTGGTAATCGCGCTCTGAGAGCAGCCCTTCTGCCACTTCGACATCCAGTTCCTGCAACCGCTGGCGAGTAATGCTGGCGTTCAACTGGCCGCTGCTAACGCGCTCGACCTGGTGATGCCGCCACAAGGCCCACAGAGGAAACAGCAAGGCCGCCAAGGTCAATACACCAAGAGCTATCCAAAAGGCTGTCATTGTTCCTCCTTATCCAGAAGCTTATCGGCCTCACTGAGTATGTCCTCTGATATCGCAGCCTGCCGACGACGTCGCACAACCAGAGCCATTATCGCCAGCAAAATAAAGCCTACTGGCAGCAGCCATAGCAAAGATGTCAGTGGCGTTACCGGCGGCTGATAATAAACAAAATCGCCATAACGCTGTTTCATATACTCAATAACTTGCTGCTTGCTCTGCCCCTGTTGTACCAATTGATAGGTCTTACGCTTTAAGTCTCTGGCCACCATGGCATTGGAGTCGGCAATATTCTGGTTCTGACATTTAGGGCAGCGTAACTCTGCGCTCAGCTCGTTAAAAAGCTGTCTTTTGGCAGGATCTTCAAAATGGAATCGCTCCTGCTGCGCTGTCGCACCCAGGCTTAGCAGCATCAGAAGTACGCTAAATAGTCTCATTGCTGTTGTAACTCCTGATAGAGCGGCTGGATCTGGTTTTGCCATACCCGCTCATTCACATCGCCGATGTGATGCAGGCGCACCACGCCCTGCTTATCGATAAGGAAGGTTTCCGGCGCACCGGTAACGCCCAAATCCAACGAATACTGCCGCTTCTCATCGAAGATATTAAATTGATAAGGATTACCCAGCCGTCCAAGTGTCTGGCGGATATCCTGGCGCATTGCCGTTAAGCTCTTGCCGCCAAAATCCGGGTCCATATCCGCTTCGTAGTACAGCCCAACAATGCGTACGCCCTGCTGGCGCAGCTCGGTTAAATACGGCAACTCCACCGCGCAGGTGACACACCAGGTCCCCCAGACGTTGAGCAGCGTCACCTTACCGGCGAACACTTCTGGGCCATAACGCACATTATCGTCCATCACGTCGGGTAAATTAAAATCCGGTACCGGCTGACCGATTAGGGTGGACTGCCGTTCTCTGGGATCGGAGAACAGCCCCGACAATAAAAACACCGACACCAGCGCAAACAAGCCCAGCGGCAGAGCAAATAAGGCAATCTTCTTCATGTTGTGGCCTCCGTCGAACGCTTGCCTTTCACTTTCACCCGGTAGCGTTTATCGCTCATGGACAGTAAGCCCCCCAAAGCCATCAGGATGGCGCCCCCCCAAATCCAGCGAACATAGGCTTTAACATAAATCCGCAGTGCCCAGCTGCCATCGTCAAAGGACTCGCCCAGCGCTACATAAAGATCCCGCGTCAGGCCCACATCTACTGCCGCCTCGGTCATAGTGTTACGCTGAACCGGATAGAAGCGTTTTTCCGCCTCCAGATGACCGATCTGTTGATCATCCCGAAAGATATCCAGCTTAGCCACATTGCCGCTGTAATTAGGCCCTTTTAAAGACTCGACACCATTAAAACGAAACTGATAGTCCTGCACCATCAGGCTTTGACCGGCACTCATCCGTACATCGCGCTCTTCGGAATAATTGCTCACCCCGGTAATACCGATAAGCATCACCGCAAAGCCCAAATGCCCCAGCACCATGCCCCAGTGACTGCGGGTCAGCTTAGTCAGCCCCGCCATGGGCGAGGCCTGATGACCAATGCGTTGATAAATTTCCTGAATGGTGGCGAGCATCACCCAGAAACTCAGCGCCAGTCCCAAAATGGCTAAGTAAGACACCGGTTCGTTGCCAAAGCCAATCAGCAGTGCCGCGACCAGACTGATTCCTGCAGCCAACAACAACTGATTCTTAAGCGCCCCTAAAGGCTGGCGTTTCCAGCGACTCAAAGGCCCGATAGACAGCAAGAATACGAAAGGCACTATCAGGTAGGTAAACATCTGATTGAAAAAGGGGGCACCCACCGAAATAGAACCGAGCCCAAGTTCCTTATGTACTAAGGGTAACAAGGTGCCAAGCAACACCACCAGGGTAGCGGCCGAAAGCAGAATATTATTGCCAATCAGCATGGTCTCACGGGAAATCAGCTCATAACGGCCCACACTCTGCAGAGCCGGTGCTCTTAAGGCGTAAAGCAATAAAGAACCGCCGATCACCAACACCAACAAGCCCAGAATAAACAAGCCTCGGCTTGGGTCACTGGCGAAGGAGTGCACCGACACCAAAACGCCGGAGCGCACCAGGAAGGTTCCCAAAAGACTCAATGAAAAGGCAGCAATGGCCAGCAGCACCGTCCAGGACTTAAACGACTTTCGCTTTTCAGTAACGGCCAGAGAGTGCAATAAAGCCGTGCCCACCAGCCAGGGCATAAAGGAAGCGTTTTCCACCGGGTCCCAGAACCACCAACCGCCCCAGCCCAGCTCGTTATAAGCCCACCAGCTACCAAGGGCGATTCCCAGCGTCAGAAATACCCAGGCCGCCAGTGTCCACGGGCGTGACCAGCGTGCCCAGGCCGAATCCAGCTGGCCTGAGATCAACGCGGAGATGGCAAAGGCAAAGGCCACCGAAAAGCCCACGTAGCCCATATACAGCAGCGGCGGGTGAATGATCATGCCAAAATCCTGCAACAGCGGATTGAGATCACGGCCATCCACAGGGAAAAACGGCAGTAAACGTTCGAACGGGTTGGAAACGGTCAGCATGTATAAATAAAAGCCGACCCCCACAAGCCCCAGAACCCCGATCACACGCGCCACCATGGCTGCCGGCATCACTCGACTGAACAGGGCCACGGCCACCGTCCAGATGGAGAAGATCAGCACCCAGAGTAGAAACGAGCCTTCATGGCCGCCCCAGACCGCAGTGACCCGATAGTACCAGGGCAACTGAGTGTTGGAGTTTTGTGCCACATAGGCGAGGGTAAAATCATGGGTTAAGAAGGCGTAGGTTAAACAGGCATAAGACAACGCCGTAAACAGGAATGCCCCCACCGCCAACGGCTTGGCTGAGGCGATCATAGTATCATTACCGGATTGCGCTCCCCACAGCGGATAAATTGCCATCAGCAGGGTTAAAAACAGCGCCAGCGCCAGTGAATAGTGTCCAAGCTCAGCGATCATAAACGGCTCTAATAACTGGTATTTTCTGAGGGTTTAACGTGCTTAATGCCTTTCATGGCTTCAGCCACCTCGGGCGGCATATATTCCTCGTCGTGCTTGGCCAGCACCTCTTCGGCTTCGATCACATCACCTTGTTGTAAGGTGCCGGTAGCGACGATGCCTTGTCCTTCACGAAACAGATCCGGCAGAATGCCTTGATAGCGCACAGTGACTTTAGGGCCGGTGTCCATCAAGTCAAAGCTGACAGCCAGCGAGTCCGGGTCACGTTCAACAGACCCTTCCACCACCAGCCCACCTACTCGAAGGCGCTGACCTGGCTGAGGCTTAGCGCCATTTTTGCCCTCGACGATTTCAGTGGGCGTATAGAACAGATCGATGTTCTGATTGAGTGCATACAACATCAGGCTAACGGCCCCAGCCATCACAAGGACGATGGCGCTCACGGCTATCAGACGTTGTTTTCTTCTCGGGTTCACTGTCCACTCTCCTGCTGTTGTCGATACTGCTTAATGCGCTGCTGACGCTGCAACTCTTTTTGTACCTGGCGACGCAATTGACGACGGCTCCAGATGCCCTGGCCCCAGAGCCAAAGCATTAGCCCCACACCCGTACCAAAAGACAACCAGACAAAAAAGCCATAGCCGCCCATCGCCCAAAACTCACTGAAAGACGCAAATGCCATCTTAGTCCTCCTGCCCCTGAATCAACTTCACCACCCAGGGCCGGTGGATCTCACGACGCAAGATCTCATTCTGCAGCCGGTACAGACTTGCCGCCGCTACAAATAAGCCCAGTCCCAGCAACGATAATAACAGCGGCCACAGCATGGCATTATCGATGGAAGGCTTGGCAAACTTAGTGATGGTCGCCCCCTGATGCAAGGTATTCCACCATTCCACCGAGAAATGGATGATGGGCAAATTAACCACGCCGATCAAAGCCATCACCCCCGATGCCTTGGCTCCCTGCTGCTTGTCATCAAAGGCGTTGTACAGCGCCATCACCCCCAGATACAAAAACAGTAAAATTAACTCGGAGGTCAGACGCGCATCCCACACCCACCAGGTACCCCACATGGGCTTGCCCCACGCGGCCCCCGTAATCAGGGCAATCAGTGTCATGACCGCCCCCACAGGGGCAATCGCAGCGATGGCCATGTTAGCGGTGCGTATCTGCCATACAAGCCCTATAAAGGCCGCAATAGCCATGGCTGAATAGGCGCCCATAGACCAGATGGCACTGGGCACATGCAGATAGATAATGCGAAACGAATCGCCCTGCTGGTAGTCGGCTGGCGCGAACGCCAGCCCCCAGATAAAGCCCACAAGCAATATCAATAAAGACAAACCCGCCAGCCAGGGCCACAATTGGCCACACAGTTGATAAGCTCTGTCCGTTTTTGCGTAAGGATGTAGCCATTTCCACATCAGTTCTGACTCACTCTTAAACCATAAGCTGTAGCAAAAGGCATCAAAGCCAGTGCCAGTAATAACAGGGCCCCCATAATGGCAAGCTGTCCCGTGTAATCCAGTTGCATGGAGGCGGCATCGACCGCCGAGGTGGCAAAAATTAACAGAGGCACAAACAGCGGTAACAGTAACAGGGACAATAGAACCCCGCCCCGCTTAAGGCCCAGGGTCAAAGCCACACCACCGGCCCCCACAAGACTTAGCAGGGGCGTACCGATTAATAAGGTAAGCAATAAGGCCCAATACATGTGCGAAGAGAGATTGAGCAACAACGCCAACAGTGGCGAAATCAGCAACAGCGGCATTATAGTTAATAGCCAGTGAGTACTTACCTTCACAATAACCAGGACCGATAAAGGAATCGGACTGAGCATTTGCTGTTCTAACCAGCCATCTTCAAAATCATCCCGAAACAACCGCTCCAGCCCCAGCAAGGACGACAGCAAAGCCGCAATCCAGACAATACCGGGAGCCAGCTTCTGTAACGTTTGCGGACCTGGCCCCACGGCCAATGGAAACAGGGTGATAACCAGAATAAAAAACACCAGAGGCTGAGCCAGCTCAGAGCGCTGCTGATAGGCCAGACTCAGTTCACGCGCAAACACGGCGTTAAGCCCACGACTCATAACTGATACTCCAGTTCTAACCGCTCCAGCGAGTGGGACAACGACAGCGGCTGATGAGATGTCACCGCAATCATGCCACCATGCTCAAGATGCTGCTGCATACGCCGTTCCACCAAAGCAATTGCATTACGATCCAAAGCGGTGAAGGGTTCATCCAGGACCCACAGAGGAGCACTTTTTAACCAGAGTCGCGCCAAGGCGATACGCCGCTGTTGTCCGGCGGAAAGCTGTCCGGCAGGCAGGTCTTCCAGCCCGACCAGGCCTAAACGGTCGATCACCGGGAGGATATGTTGCTCATGAGCCACTTCGTGAATACGGCACCACTGTTCCAGATTTTGTTGGGCACTACAGAGGCGATTCACGCCGGGCTTATGGCCGATATAGATCAAGGATTGATGAAAGCCACACGGGTCATCGTCTATGGGGCTGTCATTCCAGCATACCCGTCCGCTCTCAGGCATCGAGAGGCCCGCCAGTATGCGCAGTAAACTGGTTTTCCCTGCGCCGTTAACCCCGGCGATTTGCAGAATTTGCCCGGGCTGCAACCGCAGACTCAGGCCCTCAAACAGCACCCGATCACGTTTAACGCAGGCCAAATTGTCAGCGGACAAAGACGCCAAGCTCAGTACTCCAGCACAGGCAACTACGGTGCCTTAAAAGTGGGCTAAAAAAACGGCGCCAATGATACCACAGCCACCCCCCTTTGCCAGATCTCGTGTTGTCGTCCTCGCCGAGTTATAGTTGATGATGATCAAAGGGTTCCTAATTCATAAGCCAGCGAATATTGCCGATAACAATCTATGAGCGACCTACGCCTGACACTGCCACAACTGAGCCTCCAGATGACCACCCCGACCGCATTGGGCCGGGGGCAGGATCTCAGTGGCCTGCAACTTAAAGTAAAGCTGATGAACGATACAGCCATCACTTTTATGGCGTCCAATCAGCCCATTACCGTAGCCAGAAGTCAGGTTAGCGGGCAGTTACAAACCGGCCAGCAGTATCAGCTGCAGCAGATAAGCGCCAACCAGTATGGTTTGGTCGCCCAAGCTACCAGCACCCGGGACCAGGTGCAGCTCCTATCCAAGAGCCTCTCCTCGAGTCTGTCAGCCAAGGTCATGGCTGCCTTTGCCAGTCAGCAACCGGGTCCCCTGACCTTAAATGGCACGGTGATGGAAAGTAGCCGTCAGCAGCTCAGCATAAAACTGTCCTCAGGTCAGCACATACAACTACCAGCCCGACCGGAACTAAGCGTAAAACCCGGCGAAGCGGTGAAGTTAGAGCTGAAACAAGTACAACAGCAGTGGCAGCTTACGTTGACGTCGGCTAAATCGCAGCAATCCACCAGACTGCCACTTCAGCCTCAACAGGCAGCCTCATTGGCACCAGTCTTAGTCAGTGGGGAATCGGCAGCAACACTCTCCAAGACTCAATTACAGCAGTGGCAGCAACAGCTGCTGATAAAATCCAGTAAACAGGAGCTAGGGCAGCTGTTACGACAAAGCCCATCGCCACAAATCAAACTCAGTTACGCCGAGCCGGGCCGCCTTCAGGCTCGCTGGTCTTCTCCGGCCAGTCCCAGCGCCACTTTGAGGCTGGACGATCAAGGTATTAAGCAATTAAAGAGTCTGGCCCGGCCAGAACCGATAGGCATCAAGGCGCCCGAAGCGGGCGACAAGCCACCGACCGGACTGAATATCAGCCGTATTACGCCCAGGCCCGAAGTATTACTCAGCGAGCAAGGCTTAAAACTTAGCCCTCAATTACCGCCTCGTCCGCCCTCTCCCATCGTGAATCTGGCGCAACAGGCCGATGCCTCGACCCGTCAACAAATCGTGGGCTTATTAAGGCAACTGCAGAGCCAGCAGAGTTCGCCGGCCGAGGGCCTGAACCAACTCCAGGCCACTTTAAAGGGGCTGCCAAAGAGTGGTGAACTGGGTGGCTTAATGAATAAAATTAGTGAGCAGCTCAACCGTAGCCTGCCACAGGGCAGCCGGGATGACGCTCAGCAACTCCGGCAACTGCTGACTCTCCCTGCACTGAATATAACGCCCACCCAACTGACTACCCCGACCAGTCAGAGTGGCTTTATGGGCGGGCTGGTCACCTTATTGCAGATCGCCTTGAGCGCGCGCATGACTCGCCATCGCCCTGAGCAAGGAACCAGGTTAATGGAGGGACTCAGTCAGTTAATACAAGCTCGCGGTGAGGCCAGCGCTCCGACTGCGGGCTCCCAGCTTCCGAATCTGAATAACTTTGCCCAGCTTGAGCAGCGTCATCAACTGATAAGACAGCTCAGCAGCCTGTTAAACCAGCACCCAGGTAGCAAGATTGGCGCGGCCGATGCCGCCATTCAAGGACAGGAACTGTTTCATTACACCCTGCCACTGGGCAGCGCGCCTCATCGCGACGCAGAGCTACTGATTAAGCGGGAAGATCTTCCTGAGCACAATAATCCGGAGGAGTCGACGGGCGAGAAACGCTGGAACTTAACGATGAGGCTCACTATTGGCGAGGAACAGGGGTTATTGGCAAAAGCCAAGTTGTACCGACAGGAGTTGGAGCTGCACCTTTACGCCGACCAGCCACATGTAAAGAATAAGGCTGAAAAGTATTTGCCGCTGTTAAAAGAGCGCCTGGAAACCCTGGGACTGACGGTAACCGATACCCGGTGCGAGCTGGGGCAGATCCCCAAGAGTCTGAAACCCCAGCCTTACCATCTTTTTGAGACCCATGCATGAGTGAATCTAACAAACCCAAATCGGCCGTTGGCCTGAAGTATCAGGATGGCAAACAATCCGCCCCTGAGGTCATCGCCAAGGGCTTTGGCGACCTGGCAGAAGATATCATCCAGTTAGCAAGAGAAAATGGCGTGCTGGTGCATGAAGACGAGCAATTGGCGACTTTTCTTAATACCCTGGATCTGGGTCAGGAAATTCCACCGGAGCTCTATTATGTGATTGCCGAGTTGATCGCCTTCTCCTATGTGCTGCAAGGCAAATTCCCGGAAAGCTGGCAAGATCTAAAGGGACAAACCACCCGCCGGGTATAACTGCCGCCAACTTCCGACACACACCTGAAGACAAGGTTACAGTTTGCCGCACTGCTCCTGTGACATAGGCTTGTGGTAATAAAAACCCTGATGCCAGAAACACCCCAGCTTCTCAAGAAAAGCCTTCTGCTGTTCAGACTCAATTCCTTCGGCGATGCACTGCATATCCAGATTACTTGCCATCATCAGTATGGTCGCAATAATTTGCTCATCATTTTTGTCCAACCCAATGTCAGCCACAAAACTCTTATCTATCTTGAGTAGATCCAGCGGAAACTCTTTTAAATATTTCAATGAAGAGTAACCGGTACCAAAGTCATCCAGAGCTAAACGGAAGCCTGCAGACTTGAGCTCACCCATCGTCTGCCTGGCCTGTTGGTAGTCTTTCATTAATACGCCTTCAGTTATTTCAAAAGTAATCACTGAAGGGGGAAGATTTGCGTCGTCTAACGCAGACAGCACTTGACTCATGTCCATATCTGACTCGAAATGAACGGGCGATAGATTAACCGATAAATAACAGGACTCCATTTTGCCGTATTGGGTCTTAAGAAACTCGACCCCTCGTTCTATCGCCTGAATGGTCATTGGTACTATCAGGCCCATATCCTCGGCCATGGGTATAAAGTCAGCCGGGGAGATAAGTTGCCCCTGTTTTTGCCAACGCAGTAACAGCTCATACCCCATAATGCAGTCATTAGCCGTATCCATAATAGGCTGATAGTAATTAATGAACTCTTGTTGCGCGAATGCGCGCCTTAGCTCTTGCTCAGCTTCAAGCTGGCCATGGGCTCTCTCGTTCATATGTTCGGCAAAGAATTGAAAATGGCCGCGCCCCATTTCCTTGGCATGATACATAGCGATATCGGCATTACGCAGCAACGCTGAGGAGTCCCCTGCATCATCAGGGAATAAAGCAATACCAATACTGCAGGAAACCGTCACTTCCTGACCGTTTAAAACTACCGGACGTTCCACCGTGTGAATAATGCGGTCAGCCATGTGAGTAACGTCTTCCACGCTGTCATAATCGGACGAGAGAATGACAAATTCATCACCTCCGAGGCGAGCAACAGTATCGCCTCCCCTCAGCACCAGCTGCATACGATTCGCTATTTCCTGGAGCAGCGAATCACCGGCTTCGTGACCCATCGAATCATTGACTTGCTTAAATTTATCCAAATCAACAAACAACAATGCCATTTGATTTTTATAGCGGCGGGCATGATGGATTCCCTGTTTGATCCGGTCCATTAAAAGAGAACGATTAGGCAAGTTAGTGAGAGGATCGTAATTTGCCAATTGCTTAAGCTCATTCTCAGCCTGTTTCTGCTCACTGATGTCAGTCAATATCACTACATAGTAAAGCTCTGCAGCCTCTTTGGCCGGTGACATAGACACGGCGCTGATTCTGACCTGTACATCTCTCGATTGGCCATCAGAGGGTGTTATGAGATCCTCACCCTGCCAGTAGTCATTTAAAGCCAAGTGACTGATGACAGAGGTATAGTAGCGCCGTTTTTCTTTATCTACGCCAAAGGAGAAGTCCGCTTTTTGAGCCGTCAGTTCCCCCTCATGGCGATAACCAAAGACTCTTAGAAAGGCGTCATTGGCAGCGATAGGGGCTTGTCTTGCATTCAGAATAACGACCCAGTCCTGAGTATTTTTATAGGCTTCACCAAACAGTTTCGCCCGTTCTTCATTAATTCGCGTCTCAGTAATATTGGTATAGATGCCGCTTGCCTGAAGGGCTTGCCCATCTTCGTCCCTTGATACAGCACGTCCCAAGTCACGGAACCAATACCATAGATTATCGTTCCCCTTCAGACGATAGCTGATATCAAAGATCGCTTGTGAATTGTCTAAGAATGCCTGCCAGTGGTCGATAGCGTGCTGCCGGTCCTCCGGATGAATCAATGCATGAAATTCATCCATATCAATGCGATCAGAGCTATACCCCAATACGTCTTTAATTCTGGGCTCGTAACACTGATTCGTATCCGCTTGCCACTCCCACACGCCGCTGTTACTGACAGCCAAGGCAAGTTGAAGTCGCCTCTGGTTCTCCTGCAAACTGGTGTTTGCCTCAATTAAACGCTGACGCCCCAGCTGTCGGTGATAGAGCCAGGCTCCAAATAGTGTGAGCGTCAACAAGACATAAAGGGACAAAGCCAATGGTGAAGACCAGGGCGCGTGCATGACATGGATGCTTAGATAGGCTGGGATCAGAGATTCGCCCGATCCAGGATCCTGAGCATAAATAGTCAGTTGATATTCGCCAGGCGAAAGGTTAGGGAATACGGCGAAAGCTTCCTTGCTGGGCGGGGACTGAATACTTTTATCTCCAGAGAGGGTGTACCGAAATCGTGTCTGGTCGCTGTACTTATAATCCACAGTGGTGAACTCAACGACTAAGCCTACATCGTCATGATCGATAACGACTTTTTCACCTGTGAGGTCCACCAAAGGGTAGTCGAGGCCCCCAGAGAGCAAGCGTATATCGCTCACCTTAACCTTACCCTGATGCTCCGGGGCCACGTTGAACGCCGAAGGCGTTACCGCTACGGCTCCTTTTACTGAACCAAAGACAATGCGCCCATCATCTAACTTCGAGCTGGCTCCACCGTTGAACTCATTAGTCAGCAAGCCTTGTGTCACATCAAACTGTTGGAAGGTCTCTGTGTCGAACGAGTAGCGGTACAAACCAGTGTGAGAACTGGTCCAGATATTACCTTTGCTGTCCGTTGTGAGTTGGTAAAGAGTGTCACTCTCAAGGCCACTGTTCTTGGCATCATAATGCGCGACAACTTGCTTTGTCTGCCTGTCAACAACATACAGCCCATGACCGGAATAACTTACCCACAGCCTGTTGTCATGATCAAATACTACGCTCTCAGCATATTCGTAGGGACCGATCTCACCTTCCACTTCGTGGACTTTATCAACCTCATTGGTTTCAGTGTTCAGCTGCCATAGTGCCCCACTGACCGATAACATAAGTTCATTTGGGAACTCACTCTCTGTTGATAGTATCCCAGCAACTTCATTGATATTAAATTTTGCACTGAGTTTCTCATTCAGTGTCAGTTTGTTGGTATCGGGCTCATAAGTGTAGATTCCCGCTTCAGCGACGAACCAGACTCGGCCCCGGGCGTCCAGGTTAGCGCCCCAAACGTATTTGGGCATAGAGGCCGCCCCGGTAAGCGTAACTTCAGAATAATGGCCAGTTGAAGTATCAAACAGACCAACTTCGCTTGCCGTCGTTAGCCAGAGTTTACCCTCTCCCAAAGGAAGGATTTGGTAAATACTGCTGGCACTCTCCACTTGCTTCTCATCTTGATTAACCAGATAGCTTGTGACTTCCCCCGTATCAGGCTCATAAGCGTTCAAACCGTTTTGAGTCCCTATCCAGATCAATCCATTGTCAGACTCATGAATTGTCCATACTTGATCGTGACTCAGTTGGGAGTGGGTATGTTGAGATATGGTTTGAAAACCAAGTGCGTCAGCCGACCAGTAAAGAGCACCATCGGATTGAGTGCCCAGCCATAGGTTGCCGTGCTTATCCAAAGCGACTGTTTTCAAATCATCATCGGATATTGGGATTCTTCCATCACTGGTACGGAAGATATGCAAGGTTTCCGCGTTTGAATTGGATAAGAGGTAAAGACCATGGTCGGTGGCAAGATAAGTTCCTCTTTGGCTATCAACTATCTGCCAGATATTTCTCTGGGGTAAGATGACTTCAACCGTGGGGAATGATGCCGCGCTTTCCAGATAATCAATCACTTGTTGGTGACTGGTTGAATAGAGCCCTTCGACCGTGCCAATGTAGACGCGATCCCCACTATTATAAAACGCTTTTACATTGCTATTATCTTTATTTTTCTGTGACTCCGGTACCAACTGAACAGAACGCATAACATCCAATTTCAGATGATAGGCAATGCAGCCAGCCGTGGTCCCAATGTAGAGCACATCTCCCAGCCGATGAATAGCTCGTATCCATCGGTGCGTATCAACAAGGGAGTCGCCAATACTTACAAGCTCTTCACCAACCTCCCCGGAAGTCCCGACTCGGATAACGCGATTACTGACAGCCAGTAAGCTAGCATCGGCTCGATCAGCAATAAAACCTTCCATGGTCTGCATGATGCTTTCATTATCTTCAAAGGGGAGTTTAAGGTGTTTAATTATCTCGCCACTGGACAGATCAAAAACATAGATCCCCGAATACCTTGTACCCGCCCATAAGCGGCCTTGCTGGTCGACGGCAAGTCGCACTATCGGCAAACCGTTGAGAGGGGCCGGTGCCAGGCTGACCCGGTAGCCGTCATAGCGGTGTAGGCCAAACTCGGTGGCGACCCAAAGATAACCATCTGGCGCGATCAATAAGTCATTCACGGTATCCTGGCTGAGGCCATCCGCGGTTGAAAGCTGTTTGAACTGAGGGATAGGGATGGTAGGCGAGACCGACGCGTGCACGGAACTGACTAACAGTACGGAGAGAAATAATCCTCCTACAAGATGGTCGAGTACGCGTCTCATAACTACGGCTTACCATTTAGACAGACAAAAACAGCTTATTAAACAATAGCTCATTATTGATGTCATTTGTCGTGAGTGTTTTACTGGAGACTAAAAGTCAACGATTCTGTCCACTGCTTCAACATCCTTTCCAGAAGCCTGACAAGACAACGTAAGTGATGCGATAACAGCGCAAAAAGGAAGGAGTTTGGTCAGTCAGCAAGGCGCATTAACCGACTTTTAAGAATACAAGGATATGACGATCAGGACGCTTTACCGTGCAGGTTAAATAGCAACTCAGCCTCGGCACGAGGCAGTTCACATTCCTGCATCACCTCTTCGATCCCTGCGCCATTCTGAAACAGCTTTACCGCCTTGGAATAGAGCTTAGACTCCGGCTCCATCTCAGCCAGCTCCCGTTGTTGCTGTTTTAGCTCTTCGAGCTGCACGGTAAGTTGCTTCACTCTATCCCCCACCCCGATGCTACCGGTGCGAAGTTCATGAAGCTGGGCGTCGACTTCGGTCAGTCGTTTGGCCTGCTGATGCTGTTTTTCCGATATCGATCGTAACTGCTCATGCAAGCGTCCCGAGCGACGAATCTGCCAGGCCAGTAATAGCAACAACAACACCAAAACGGCGCCGACAGTGCCGATGAACCACTGCAATTCCAAAAGCCGACTCCTTTAAAAAAATGCCCGGCGTATACCGGGCATGATCAATCGGGGGTTGCGGTTATAAGGCCGAGATTTCATCCCACTCTTCATCAGTCAGCAGCTTATTGAGGTCCACCAGAATCAGTAGCTCTCCATCACGATTACTCACGCCCTGAATGAATTTCGCGCTTTCTTCGGTACCCACATTGGGCGCACTATCGATCTCAGAGCTTTTCAGGTAAACCACCTCGGCAACGCTGTCGACCAAGATGCCCACGACCTGTTTGTCAGATTCGATGATAACGATACGGGTGTTGTCAGTAACCTCGTGAGCGTCCAGACCGAAGCGTGAGCGAGTATCGATCACCGTTACCACATTACCACGCAGGTTAATGATCCCCAGGACATAGTAAGGCGCGCCCGGTACCGGAGCGATCTCAGTATAGCGAAGCACTTCCTGCACCTGCATCACGTTGATGCCGTAAGTTTCATCCCCCAGACGGAAGGTAACCCACTGGAGCACCTCGTCGTTATCTTCCACACCCTTATCCAGAATGGAAGTACTCTTACTTTGTTCAGCCGTCATAGACCCGCTCCCGAATTATCGTCATTCATTCCCATGCCCCGATCCAGCATTTTAATCAGCTCGCTGACATGAATAAGGGCACACATCTTCTCTTTGACCAGTCCTGCCAACCAGGGACGCTTACCCTGGCCGTCACTCCACTTAATATCCTCATGCTGCAGGGTGACGTTATTGACCAGCGACTCACAGGCCAATCCCCACTGGCTTTCTCCTAACATTATAAGATATTGATAATTTAGTGATTCTGCCAGTGTTTCATCGTACTTTTGCGGCATTACCCAACGCGCGGTATCCACCACGTTCAACTTCTGCTGTTTGTGGATCATCACCCCATCAAACCAGTCGGGCTTACCGAACAAGGGCGAGGTCTTCTCCAATTGGTGAATACCGCCCAGTTCGGTCAATGGTACCGCCAGTAGTAAGCCAGCCACAGTAAAATACAGTGCCTGAAACTCACCTTGTTCAAACCCAGCCCGCTCTGCGACTGAGGCGCCCCCTCCTTCACCAGCCTGAGTCTGTGGCTTAGACTGCGTCTGTGGTTCTTTATCGGCCGCATCCGTCACCACCTTAGTCTCTGATTGCGCCGGTTTCAGATGCTGTTCGGCCGACTTCAGCAACCGTTCCACTGACTGCTGCTGGACCGGGTCAACCTCAGGTTCGGTCAACAGATCGCTCAGATAGGCCTGCATTATATTTTCATTCGCAAAATGACCGGAACTCACTGTTTACCACTCACTGTTCGATACTGGTTAATAGTCGCTCATAGGCAATCACACCACGGCTTTTCGGACAATAGACGGGCGGTGGTGTCAGAGCCTGGCTGGCATCGCGAAAGCGCGTATCCACCGGGATTACGCCGTTCCATACCTTGTCACCATAGGTCTGCTTCAGTCTCTGGTACGACTCTAAGGCGGCTTTGGTTCGCTTATCGTACATGGTCGGCACAATGGTAAACTGATATTCACCACTCTGGTTGCCACGCATGATCTCCAGAGTTCGCATCATACGATCCAAGCCCTTCAGAGCCAGATACTCAGTTTGCACGGGCACCAGGATTTGTTCACATGCTGCCAACGCATTGACCATCAATACCCCTAGCACCGGTGGACAGTCAATCAGTACATAGTCAAATTCGCTTTCTACCAGATGCAGTGCTTTTTTCAACAGCAAGCCCATACCGCTTTGCGTACCCATGCTGCGATCCAGGGTCGCCAGTGCCATGGTCGCCGGTAATAAAAACAGAGAATCCAGTTTCGTCGGGCAAAGGGCATCCAGCACAGTGTCAGACGACAGGTTACTTCCGGCGGTAAACACATCATAGACGCTGCCGGACAGTTCTTCCGAATCTACCCCAAAGTAATAACTCAGCGAGGCGTGCGGGTCGGTATCCACCAACATGACACGATAGCCTTTCTGCGCCAATAAGGCGCCGAGGGTGACCGTAGTGGTAGTCTTGCCCACTCCACCTTTCTGATTGGCCACCGTCCAAATCTTCATAGCCAATTTCTCTCGGCAGACTTGCCATCAATGGCAATACGGGCCTGCATATCAGCCAGACACCTTCATTTCAGCCAACACGTGCTCCACCACCTGGTCGATGGGTAAGTCTTTGGACGACAGTCCGGCACTCGCGACTGCCTGCGGCATGCCATAGACCACAGAAGTCTTCTCATCCTGAGCCCAGATAGTGGCACCTTTTTGCTTCAAGGAACGGCAACCTTCCCGTCCATCGGCCCCCATACCAGTCAGCACAATCGCCAATACATCGCCACCAAAAATACGTCCGAGCGACGCAAAGCTGAGATCCACACTTGGCTTATAGGTCACCCCACTGATGGTGGCTTCCTGAATGATCTTGATAGAACACTGCTGAGGGTTGCCTTCCATTAACATCTGAGTGCCGCCGGGAGCAAGATAGGCATGGCCAGGCTTGAGTACATCGCCCTGAGCGGCTTCTTTGACTCGGATCTTACACAGCCCATCCAGGCGCTCGGCAAAGGCCTTGGTAAAAGTACCGGGCATATGCTGAACCAATAACACCGGATAAGGGAAGTTCGCGGGCAGATTACTCAAAATTTGTTGTAGTGCCACAGGACCACCGGTTGAGGCCCCAATGGCAAGAACCTTATAAGACTTGCCTGACGCCCGTAAGGGCTGGCGCCGCTGCGACTCCCCGGAAGGGGTGGGTCGAGTCGTGTCAGGCCGAGCGGTTGGTGTCAGGGGGCGCTGCCGTAAACTGGCTCGGGGCCGGGAAGGCATAAAATGGCGCTTGCGCGCCAGACTCTTTACCTTCTGTCGCAAAAGAGTCACTGCCTCTTTGCGATCCTGAGCGATATCTTCGAATTTCTTCGGCAGAAAATCCAGCGCACCAGCATCAAGGGCGTCAAGAGTAGCCTGAGCGCCCTCGTGCGTCAGTGAAGAAAACATAATGATCGGGCGCGGCGACTGAGCCATGATCTTACCCACGGCGGTAATGCCATCCATGATCGGCATTTCCACGTCCATGGTGATGACATCCGGATCCAACTGCTCGGTAAGAGTCAGCGCCTCCTTCCCATTTCTGGCCTGTCCTACAACCTCCAATCCTGGTTCCTGATCCAAGATTTCCGCTACTCGACGCCGGAAAAACGTTGAATCATCCACCACCAGAACTTTATACGCCATTCCAACTACTGCCTTGTGTTATCGGGATTTTTTACCGTAATGCTTAACCAGACTGGGGATGTCAACGATCAGCGCAATGCCACCATCGCTGGTGATAGTCGCGCCGGCCATACCCGGCGTGCCTTGTAACAACTTATCCAAGGGTTTAATGACCACTTCTTCCTGACCGATGAGACTGTCCACCACAAAGCCAAACTGTTGAGTGCCTTGCTGCACCACCACTACATGGCCTTTGCTGCGGTCAATAGGTTCGGGGCTCGGATTACGCACCAACCATTCCCGTAGGTAGAACAAGGGAATGGCTTTGTTACGCACAATCATGGTCAGCTGACCATCCACTGTATTGGTGCGGCTCTCATCCACATTAATGATCTCGCTGACGGCACCCAACGGCAGAGCAAAGGTCTGTTCGCCAATCACCACCATCAAGGTTGGCAGGATGGCCAGCGTCAGTGGCACTTTGATGTCCAGACGAGTGCCCACATTCTTTTCAGAGTCGATGTGGATGGTACCATTTAACTGGTTGATCTTGGTTTTGACCACATCCATGCCCACGCCGCGACCGGAGATATCGGAAATTTCGGTCTTGGTGGAAAAGCCGGGGGCAAAGATCAGGTTAAAGGCCTCGGTATCCGACAGACGCGCCGCCGAATCCGGATCCAGAACACCACGATTGATGGCGATTTCTTTAAGTTTCTCCGGATCCATACCTTTACCATCGTCTTGAATGGTCAAAAGGATATGGTCGCCTTCCTGTGACGCGGCAAGCTTGACATTACCCATGCGCGGTTTACCAACGTCTTCCCGCTCGTCAGGCATCTCAATGCCATGATCAACCGAGTTACGCACCAAGTGCACCAAGGGGTCAGCCAGAGCTTCCACCAGATTCTTATCCAGATCCGTCTCTTCCCCTTCCAAACTAAGGGTAATCTCTTTCTTCAGGCTGCGTGCCAGGTCCCGAACCACTCGAGGAAAACGACCGAAGACTTTCTTGATCGGCTGCATCCGGGTCTTCATCACCGCGCCTTGCAAGTCGCCAGTCACCACATCCAGGTTGGAAATGGCCTTGGTCATGTTCTCATCGGTCACATTATTGCCCAGCGTCAGCAAACGATTACGGACCAATACCAGCTCGCCAACCATATTCATAATTTCATCCAGACGCTTCGTGTCCACACGAACGGTTGTTTCCGCCGGCGGAGCAGCGGCGGCTTTACGCTCTGGTTTCTTGTCATTGGTCGCCGGTTTCTTCACTGCCGGTGTGGGCTTCGGCGCAGGAGCAGGCTTGGGAGAGCCAGACTCGGATTTGGGAGACGGACTCGGCGCCGGAGAGGGAGAGGGGCTGGGTGCTGCCGACTTGTCCTCATCAGCACCAGGGCCTTTACCCTTACCATGCAGCTGATCTAGCAGAGCCTCAAACTCGTCTTCGTCAATCTCTTCATCACCCTCACCAGAAGATGTTGCCGCAGCTTCTTTAGTGGATTTCTTGTCAGGTTCTTCACCCGCCTTGAACTTACCCTCTCCATGGAGTTCATCCAGTAAGGCTTCAAATTCTTCATCGGTAATATCCTCATCACCGTCTTCACCTTTTTTCTCTCCGGATGGAGCCGCTGAAGCTGCCTCTTTTTCAGCCTTGGAGGGACCGCTGCCCGGACCGTGCAACTCATCCAGCAGCGCTTCGAATTCATCTTCGGTGATCTCATCAATGCTGTCACCCTCTCCTGCCTGTTCAGCGTTTTCAGAGGGTGTCGGCGCTTCCGGCTCAGGGTCGGGCTCGGGCTCTGCTGGCGCAGATTCGGCGGCCGCCTTTTCATCTTCCGATTCCGGTTTGCTAAGGCGATGCAGGGTGTCCAGCAATTCAGGAGAAGCGGGCTCCAAATCCTCTCTGGCTTTAACCCGCTCAAACATATCGTTGACAGTATCCAAGGACTCCAGGATTACATCCATTAAATCGGATGTCACCTGACGCTGACCGTTACGCAAGATGTCAAAGACGTTCTCTGCGCCGTGACAAATATCCACCAACTCAGTTAACGAGAGAAATCCAGCGCCGCCCTTAACGGTATGGAAGCTGCGGAAAATGGCATTCAGCAGATCTTGATCATCTGGGTTGTTCTCCAGATCCACTAACTGCTCCTGAAGCTGGTCGAGTATCTCGCCCGCTTCGATCAGAAAGTCCTGTAGTATTTCCTCGTCAACATCGTAAGCCATTTCAGCCCCCTAAAATCCTAAGCTCGACAGCAAATCGTCCACATCATCCTGACCGGTCACAACATCGTCGCGATTCTCGGCATCGATGATGGGGCCTTCAGCCTCTCTGGCTTTATCGGAATCAGACTCAGATTTATTAGCTTTTTCATTGACTTCCGGTTCACCAAATACAGTCAACATGTGAACCAGACTGTCTTCCACCTCTTTAACGAGGTCGATGACTTTACGAATCACCTGCCCAGTTAGATCTTGATAACCTTGAGCCATTAACACTTCGGTCATTAATTCGGTCAACTTAGCCGTGTCATTGTTCGACTGCTCCAGCAAGGCGTCCACCTTATGGCACAGCGCTTTAAACTCTCCCAGCTCAATGTCACGGCTCATCAGACGCTTCCACTCGGGCAGTATCTCACCGATATTCGCATTCAACTGCTCCACCATGGGCATACTCTTTTCTACCGCGTCCATGGTGGTATTAGCAGCCTGCTCCGTGGTTTCGATCACATAGTTTAGTCGGGTCTTGGCGTCGGGAATGTCTTCATTGGCCAGGTTGGCAATGCGGGCATCCAATTGAAAGTTATTCAATGAATCGTGCAGCTGGCGGGTCAGTTTGCCCACTTCGGCAAACAGCTCGGTGGAGTCCCGCAAGCTGATGGATTCCAACAGCGCGTTAGCTCCCTCATTATCGCCTTGCTCAAGCAATTGCACCAATTCCCTGGCTTCTTCCAGGGAGATGGGGGTATTGGATTTATCTGTCATCGGGCGTTCCTTATTCGGGTAGGAGGCGCCGGATTAACCCAGGCGTTCGAAAATTTTGTCGAGCTTTTCTTTCAATGTGGCTGCAGTGAACGGCTTAACGACATAACCGTTGACTCCGGCCTGGGCCGCCGCCACGATTTGCTCTTTCTTGGCTTCCGCGGTCACCATCAATACGGGAAGGTGCTTTAGATTATCATCGGAACGAATGGCCCGTAACAGGTCGATACCTTGCATGCCCGGCATATTCCAGTCGGTCACGACAAAGTCGAAATCTCCCTGCTGAAGCATTGGCAGTGCAGTGTTACCGTCGTCCGCTTCCTGGACATTGGTAAAGCCAAGATCTTTTAAAAGGTTTTTAATGATTCGTCTCATTGTTGAAAAGTCATCAACAACAAGAATTTTCATATTTTTATCCAAAACTGCCTCCGATGAGGATTGCACTGATTAGAATTAACATACTGCTTTCTAGGCGGCCTGCCAAGTTTGCATCCGAGTCCGCAAACGCAACATCGCCTGGCTATGAATCTGACTCACCCTGGATTCACTGACGTCAAGTACCTCGCCGATCTCTCGTAAGTTCAACTCTTCGTCATAATACAGGGACAATACTATGGCTTCCCGCTCCGGCAAAGTGGTAATCGCGTGGGCGAGCGCCTTTTGAAACGCACCTTGTTCCAGATCACGATAAGGCGTGTCTGCCTGGCGAGACTCTTCGGTACTGAGCACATCTTCTGTTACTCCCAGGTCCTCAATACCGATCATCCGACCCGCATTCACTTCATTGAGCATCTGGTGGTAATCATCCACGCTGACCTGCATTTTCTCAGCCACTTCCAGATCGCGAGCGTCGCGACCGGTCTCTTTTTCCACCTCGGAAATAGCTTCGGCAATAGCGCGGCCATTCTTATGCACCGAACGCGGGGTCCAGTCACCTTTTCGAATCTCATCCAACATGGCACCGCGAATACGGATACCGGCAAAGGTTTCAAAGCTGGCTCCCTTGGAACCATCAAAGTTTTTGGCCGCCTCCAACAACCCGATCATCCCCGATTGGATCAAGTCATCAACCAGCACGCTGGCTGGCAGTCTTGCCATCAGGTGATGGGCGATGCGCTTCACCAAAGGCGCATGCTGTTCGATCAGTTGACGTTTATCGTCTTGTTGTTGATAAGCTGCCGCTTTACTGTTCACGCCTTATCTCTCTGCATTTGGGGGTCGTGATTTACCAACTGCTCCAGGAAAAACTCCAAATGTCCACCAGCCTGCTCCGGAACCGGCCAACGCAAAGCCTGTTTGGCCAGGTTGGTAATGGCGACAGATGCAGGCGAACCCGGGAAGGCATCCACAATAGGCTGCTGCTTGCGCACAGCCTTACGGATATTTTCATCGAAGGGCACCGTGGCCACCAGTTCCAAAGCGACATCCAAAAATCGATGGGTTACCTTGGACAACTTAGCAAACAACTCCTGCCCTTCGCGCAGGTTTTTAACCATATTGGCCACGACCTTGAATTTGAATACGCCATAATCGCGATTCAAAATTTTGATCAAAGCATAAGCGTCGGTCAGGGAGGTGGGCTCGTCGCAAACCACTACCATAATGTCCTGAGAGGCTCGGGAAAAGCTTAATACCATGTCGGAGATACCGGCGGCGGTATCCACAATCAGAACATCGATTTGGCTTTGCAATTCACTGAAGGCGCGAATCAAGCCAGCGTGCTCTGTGGGGCTGAGTTCGGTCATACTCTGGGTGCCGGAACTGGCTGGGGCAATCTTGATGCCATGAGGGCCCTCTACCAGAATCTCATCCAACAAGCACTCGCCGGACAACACATGAGACAGGTTCTTTTCGACTCTCAGCCCAAGCATAACGTCCACGTTAGCCAGTCCCAAGTCGGCGTCCAGCACCATAACGCGCTTGCCCTGCTTGGCCATGGCGATAGCCGTGTTCAGGGTGATATTGGTTTTACCCACACCCCCTTTTCCCCCTGTGACCGCAATCACTTTAATCTGCTTAGGCTGATTCATTCTTCGTAAGCTACTCGCCTGATCCTCAATCATATTGATACTGCTGAGTTCACCGCTCGTTGGGTTTTGGCCGCTCCGAGCGCAAATTGTTTATAGAGTCTGGCCGCGCATGAGATCAAATATTTTGCATCGGCCGCCTTAATGTCTTCCGGCACTCTCTGACCATCGGTCAAGTAACTTACCGGCAAGCGCTGCTCGATCGCGACACTGACAGCTTCCCCTAAACTGTAGCACTCGTCTAATTTTGACAGAATACAGCCTTTTAGCGGAATCTGTCCATAGGTGTCGAGGGTGTGCGTCATAACCTGACGCTGGGCATTGGCAGCCAGCACCAGATAATGATTGATACTAGCATAACTTGACTGGCTCAATGTATCTAACTGTTTGATTAGGCGAGCGTCTCTTTGCCCGAAACCAGCAGTATCTATAAGCACCAGGCCTTTATTACGGAACTGATACAACAAATCGGACAGTTCTTCGGACGTGGCGGCCTTTTTCACCTGGCAACCAATGATTTTGCCATAAGTCGCCAACTGTTCATAAGCTGCAATGCGATAGCTGTCGATCGTAATCAGTGCCACCTTGTCACCGCCATGACGACGCGCGTACTGGGCCGCCAGCTTGGCGATGGTAGTCGTTTTACCCGTCCCCGTGGGACCCACCAAGGCCACCACGCCGCCATTGCGTACAATATCGTTATTAGAGGTGTGGATTTTATTGGCCAGCAACTTCAGCAAAAACTTCCAGGCATCTCGCTCTTCGCAATTGGGCGGCGTGTACGACACCACTTCCTCAGCCAGAGATTCACTGATGCCCATCTGTTTGAGCCGCTCGATAAGATAATCGTGTAAGGGGCGCTCCTGCTGACGCTGCTGTTTCATCAGACCAGAGACCTGAAACTCTAAGACATTGCGCAGCGAGGCCAGCTCCTGACGAATGTCGTCCATTGAGCCCTGCTGTGCGGCCGGCTGAGCCTGAGAGGGGACAGGCTTGGGGTCAGCTACAGGTTGAGTCTGAGGACCGGGTTCGGAGGTGGTTTGGGGCTGACTGGGTATGGCACCTTGCTTCTCCAGTAGCGCTCGCAAGGAGTCCTGACCTTCATCACCGATAATCTCACTCAGGCTGGGCGAAGCCTTCGCCTGAGAAGACAGGGTGTCAGATTTCTGGCGCAGCGGAGTGACCGAACTCTGAGCTTTAGCTTGCGGCTGAGCTTGTGGCTGCACCGCGGACTTAGTCGGCTCTTTATCATAGGCTGCCACCACTTCGATGCCATCACCGACCTTCTTTTGCGACATGATTACCGCATCACCGCCCAGTTCTTCTTTCACCTGCGACAAAGCGTCGCGCATGTCCTTTCCATAAAAGCGTCTGATTTTCATGGCCTCTCCCCTCTATTACTGCCCGATGGCACTAACGATCTTGATCTGTTTATCATCCGGTACTTCCTGATACGACAATACATGTAAGCCACTGATCGCGTTTTTCAGGAAACGCGATAACACGGGCCGCAACATGCCAGATGTCAGCAGTACCGCAGGTTCTCCGGCCAGCTCTTGCTGCTGCGCCACTTCGCCGAGTGAGTTCTGCATCTTCTCAGCCAGGCCGGGTTCGATGCCAGCGCCTTCATTGCCGCCAGCCTGAAGAGACTTATGCAACATCTGTTCCAAATCTGGAGATAGCGTGATTACCGGAATTTCCTGACTCGAACCATTGATTTCCTGAACGATCAGGCGTTTTAAAGCGATGCGCACGGCCGATACCAGAACGTCGGGATCTTGACTCTTAGGTCCATACTCGCACAGGGTCTGGATAATGGTGCGCAGATCCCGAATCGGAATGCCTTCATACAACAGGGTTTGCAGCACCTTGACCACCGTACCCAACGGCATCACATCCGGCACCAAGCCTTCCACCAGCTTAGGATGCTGCTTCGCGAGCATATCCAGAAGTTGCTGTACCTCTTCATAGCCCAGCAACTGATAGGCATTATTCGTCAGCAGCTGGCTCAGGTGAGTAGCCACTACAGTCGCCGCATCGACAACGGTATAGCCGAGAGTCTGAGCATGCTCTTTCTGCTCTGATTTAATCCATACAGCTTCTAAGCCAAAGGCCGGGTCAGTGGTTGGCGTGCCTTCCAGTTTACCGAACACCTGACCGGGGTTAATAGCAAGCTCCGCATCGTGAGCGATTTCCGCCTCACCGATGGTCACACCCAGCATGGCGATGGTGTAGTTATTAGGACTGAGATCAAGGTTATCTCGAATGTGTACCGGTGGGATTAAGAACCCGAGCTCCTGGGACAGCTTCTTACGCACACCTTTAATGCGCGTCAGCAGTTCGCCTCCCTGAGACTTGTCCACCAAGGGGATCAACCGGTAGCCGACTTCAAGACCAATGGTATCGACCTGCTGCACATCTTCCCAACCCAGCTCTTTGACTTCGCCTTTGGATTGAGATTGCTCAGGCAGATTTTCTGGCTGTTGAGGCTGTTCCGCCTGCTTTTTCTCAATATAGTAGCTGTAATACGCGAGCCCACCGGTAACACAGGCCAGACCCAGAAATGCCATATGCGGCATACCGGGTACGATGCCCATTACAAATAATATGCCGGTTGTAATGGTCAACGCGGTGCGGTTACCGAGTTGGCGCTTAACCTCTGCGCCCATTTCCTGAGTGTCATTTTCCCGGGTCACGATAATCGCGGTGGCAACGGATAACAGTAACGATGGAATTTGCGCCACCAGGCCATCACCAATGGTGAGCAGTGTGTAAATTTCCACTGCCTGACTGAAGCTGAGATCGTGCTGAATCATGCCGATAAACAGACCGCCGACGATGTTGATCACCATGATCACTAAGCCCGCAATAGCGTCGCCTTTAACAAATTTAGAAGCACCGTCCATGGAGCCGTAAAAGTCAGCCTCAGCGGTCACTTCCTGACGACGCTGTCTGGCCTCTTCCTGATTAATGAATCCCGCGTTCAGATCGGCGTCGATGGCCATCTGCTTGCCCGGCAAAGCATCCAGAGTAAAACGCGCGCTCACCTCGGAAATCCGGCCTGCACCGGCGGTCACCACCTTAAAGTTGATAATCATCAGGATGGCGAACACCACGATACCCACAGCATAGTTGCCACCGATGACCACCTCACCAAATGCTTCTATGACCTTACCAGCAGCGTCTCCCCCTTCGTGACCTTCCAGCAAGACCACTCGGGTAGAGGCTACATTCAAAGCCAGCCTGAGTACTGTGGCGATCAGTAGCACCAAAGGAAAAGCACCAAACTCTACGGGCCGTTGAGTGAACACGCTCACTAATATCACCACCAGTGACAGGGCAATATTAAAGCTAAACAAAATATCCAACAGCACCGGCGGCATGGGTAGGATCACCATACCCATAATGGCCAGCAGAATTACCGGCGCACCCAGGCCGGAGGACATCTGTTTGAAGCGTTCTTTATCGAATCGATTCAGGTAAGCGCTTAGTTCCATAGAGTCAGGCTCAAACAACGAAATTTTGACAACTGGCCTGACTCTGCAAAAAGCGGTCCAGTTTTTCACAAGCCTCAATCAAGTGCTTAATAAAAGACCGTCTGGGTATAAAAGAACTAAACACACCCATAAAAACAAAACATACATCCTAATAGAAAACAAAAAGCAAAAAGATATTAGGATAAAACCATCACAAAGCTTGACTGTTTAGGCCATAACATTTAACAATAGCGCCAGCAGCGAATGAATCAGATTGAAACTATGTACGCGACCGCTTTACTGACACTACGACTACTATCAGGGCAACCAGATTGCACGGGGAAGTCGTAGCCAAGCGACAGTCGCATCAAACAAACCCGTGCCTAGCACGGGTTTTTCGTTTCAGCGCCGAGAAAATGCCAGAAGGATAAGATGATGACAGAGCAGGTAAAAATATTTGATACCACTTTACGAGACGGCGAGCAGGCTCTGCCCGCCAGCCTGAGTGTCAAAGAAAAGATTCAAATTGCCCTGGCGTTGGAACGGCTGGGCGTCGATGTGATCGAAGCAGGTTTCCCGGTATCCTCCCCCGGAGACTTTACCTCAGTACAGCAGATCGCCCGTGAAGTAAAAGACTCCGTGGTGTGTGGTCTGTCACGAGCCGTATTTAAAGATATTGATGCCTGTGGTGAGGCGCTGAGCGTCGCCGAACGTTTTCGTATACATACCTTTATTGCGACCTCCAGTATCCACGTGGACAGCAAATTGAGAAAGTCCCAGGACGAGGTATTGGAAATGGCGGTCAAGGCAGTTAAGCATGCTCGCCAGTATACCGACGATGTGGAATTTTCCTGTGAAGACGCTGGCCGAACCGATCCGGACTACCTGTGCAGAATGGTGGAAGCAGCCATTAAAGCCGGGGCCAGCACGGTTAACATCCCGGATACTGTGGGCTATACCATCCCCACCGAGTTTGGTGGCATCATTCAAAACCTGTTTGATCGGGTGCCCAATATCGACCAGGCCACCATCTCCGTCCATTGTCATAACGACTTAGGTCTGGCGGTAGCCAACTCTCTGGCTGCGGTGCAAGCCGGAGCTCGTCAGGTAGAATGTACCCTTAACGGTATCGGTGAGCGGGCCGGCAACTGTTCGTTGGAAGAAATCGCCATGATCCTGCAAACCCGTCAGGAATTACTGGGCTTGTCCACCGGCATCAACAGTACCGAGATATCCCGCAGTTCGAAGCTGGTTAGCCAGATCTGTAATATGCCGGTACAGGCCAACAAGGCCATCGTCGGGGCCAATGCCTTCAGCCACTCCTCCGGCATTCACCAGGACGGTGTGCTGAAATCACAGAACACCTACGAAATCATGACTCCCGAAAGCGTGGGCATTAATAAAAACAATTTAAACCTGACCTCCCGCTCCGGCCGCCACGTGATCAAGCACCGGATGCACGAGTTGGGCTATAAGGATAGCGACTTCGACTTAGAGACCCTTTATGAGGGCTTTTTGAAACTGGCCGACAAAAAAGGTCAGGTCTTCGATTACGACCTGGAAGCCCTGGTGTTTTTCGATCAGCAAAAACAGCAAGAACCTCATTACGAGCTGCTGTACCTTCAAGCCAACGCCGGCAAGGGCATGATCCCCAGCGCCACGGTAAAAATGCGCATGGGCGAGGAGGAAGGCACAGCGTCAGCCACTGGCAATGGTCCTGTGGATGCGGCCTTTAATGCCATCATCCAGGTTACCGGCAATGATGAAGTGGAAATCGCCGACTTTAAACTGG
Organism: Saliniradius amylolyticus; assembly: GCF_003143555.1. Classification (NCBI taxonomy): domain Bacteria; kingdom Pseudomonadati; phylum Pseudomonadota; class Gammaproteobacteria; order Alteromonadales; family Alteromonadaceae; genus Saliniradius; species Saliniradius amylolyticus. The sequence goes on along the minus strand of NZ_CP029347.1, from coordinate 838,513 downwards.
ACTCCAAGGGCGAAGGTGCTGACGCCCTGGCCCAGGTCAGTGTGGTCGCCGAGTACAAGGGCCGTCGTTTTAATGGTATTGGTCTTGCCACCGACATCGTTGAAGCCGGCGTCAAGGCCTTGATTTATGTATTAAACAACACCTGTCTGGCGGACCAGATAGATGAGAAAAAACAACAGAAAATAGCAGGGGTATAAATGTCTGAATATTCGATAGCGCTGTTACCCGGCGATGGTATCGGTCCAGAAGTCATGGCCGAGGCCGAGAAAGTCTTAGCCGCCGTGGCAACGCGTTTTAAGCTGACCTTTTCCTTAACCCGATACGATGTGGGTGGCTGTGCCATTGACAATCACGGCCATGCGCTGCCTGAGCAGACGCTGGCTGGCTGTGAGAAGGCCGACGCCATATTATTTGGGTCCATTGGAGGCCCGAAATGGGACAGCCTGCCGCTGGAGCAGCGCCCCGAGCGCGCTGCACTGTTGACCCTGCGCAGTCACTTTGATCTGTTCAGCAACCTGCGTCCGGCACGCATCTATCCGGGCATGGAGCATCTATCGCCTCTGCGCGCCGACATTGCCGCCAGTGGCTTCGATGTACTGGTAATGCGTGAACTCACCAGTGGCATCTATTTCGGCCAACCTAAGGGGATGGAGGGCGAAGGCGAAGAGGCCTTTGCTTTCGATACCATGAGGTACAGTAAGCGCGAGATCCGGCGAATTGCCAAGCTCGCCTTTGAGGCAGCTCGTCTGCGCCGCAAAAAAGTGACGTCAGTGGATAAGGCCAATGTATTGACCTGCAGTCGCTTATGGCGAGAAGTCACCGAGGAAGTCGCCGCCGATTACCCGGATGTAGAGTTGGAACATATCTATATCGATAACGCCACTATGCAGCTGCTGCGCTACCCCAACCAGTTTGATGTCATGCTCTGCTCTAATTTATTTGGCGATATCATCAGCGATGAATGCGCTATGATCACCGGCTCCATGGGCTTACTGCCGTCGGCCAGCATCAATGAACAGGGCTTTGGCATGTACGAGCCGGCCGGCGGTTCGGCGCCCGATATCGCCGGTCAGGGCATTGCCAATCCCATCGCTCAGATTCTGTCAGCAGCCATGCTACTGCGCTACAGCCTGAACGAACAGGCCGCTGCCGACGCGATTGAGGCCGCAGTCCAGCACGCCTTGGAAGATGGCGTGGTGACCGCCGAGCTATTAAGCGAACAAGATAAGCATAAAGCCAAGTCCACCGGCGAGGTAGGCAATTACATCGCCCGAATTATTGAGGATAACGCCTGATGGGTAAGACCTTATACGAGAAAATCTGGGATACACATTTGGTAGCCCGCTCCGGTAGCGATAACTTAATCTATATCGACCGCCACCTGATCCACGAAGTCACCTCACCCCAGGCCTTTGCGGGACTGGACGATAAGGGCCGCAAGTTGCGCCGCCCGGATAAAACCTTCGCTACCATGGATCACAGCATTTCCACCCGCTCGCTGGCGCTGGATGCCTGCGGTCCCACCAATGCCCTGCAACTGTCCACCTTAAGGGATAACTGTGAGAAACACGGGGTGGAACTGTTTCCCGTTGGTCATAAGAAACAAGGCATTATCCATGTTATTGCCCCTGAGCTGGGCCTTATCCTACCGGGCATGACGGTGGTTTGTGGTGATTCTCACACCGCGACACATGGCGCTTTTGGCGCTCTGGCTTTCGGCATTGGCACCTCAGAGGTAGAACATGTATTTGCCACCCAGACGTTAAAACAGAGCCCAGCCAAGACCATGCTGGTCAAAGTCGATGGTGAACTGGGACTAGGTGTGACCGCCAAAGACATTATCCTGGCGATCATCGGGCAGATCGGCCATGCTGGCGCCACCGGCCATGTAATTGAGTACGCCGGCAGTGCCATTGAGGCGCTGTCCATGGAAGAGCGCATGACCATCTGTAATATGAGCATCGAAGCCGGTGCCAAAGCTGGCCTGATCGCCCCGGATCAGACCACCATCGATTATTTAAAAGGCCGGGAGCGAGCCCCTCAAGGCGCAGACTGGGAAGCCGCCATCAGCGACTGGCAGCAGCTAAAGTCCGACGCGGATGCCCGGTTTGACACCACCGTGACTCTAAAAGCCGAAGACATCGAGCCTCAGTTGACCTGGGGCACCAACCCCGGGCAGGTGGCTGCGATCAATGCTGTGGTACCCGACCCGGAGAGTTTCACCGACCCTGTAGTGCAAACCTCAGCGCAGAAAGCCTTGCAATATATGGATCTTAGGCCAGGTCAGAAGCTCACCGATATCGCCGTCAGCCATGTCTTTATCGGCTCTTGCACCAACAGTCGTATCGAAGATCTTCGCGCGGCCGCTAAGGTGGCCGCTCAAGGTAAAGTGCCGAGTTCAGTCACCGCCATGGTGGTCCCCGGCTCGGCAGCGGTTAAGGCCCAGGCTGAAGCCGAAGGTCTGGATAAAATCTTTACCGAGGCGGGCTTTGAATGGCGTCTGCCCGGCTGCTCTATGTGTCTGGGTATGAACGACGATATTTTGCAGCCCGGCGATCGCTGCGCTTCAACCAGCAACCGCAACTTCGAGGGCCGTCAGGGTCGCAACGCGCGCACCCACCTGGTCAGCCCCGCCATGGCCGCTGCGGCTGCCATCAAGGGTCATTTTGTCGATGTCAGGGAGTTACAAGCATGAAGCCCATTTCCACCATACAGGGCAAGGCCGTGCCTTTAAATCAGGCCAACGTAGATACGGATCAAATCATCCCCAAGCAGTTTTTAACCGCCGTCAGCCGCGCTGGTTTTGGCAAGCACCTGTTTCACGACTGGCGCTATCTGGATCTGGAAGAAAAACAACCTAACCCGGATTTTGTCTTGAATAAGCCCGAACACCAAGGGGCCAATATTCTGCTGGCGCGGGAAAACTTCGGCTGTGGCAGCAGCCGCGAGCACGCGCCCTGGTCGTTGACCGATTATGGTTTCGAGGCCGTCATTGCGCCAAGCTTTGCCGATATCTTCTATGGTAACTGCATGAATAATCAGCTGTTGCCCGTCGCCTTGAGCCATCAGCAGATGGATGCGTTGTTCGATTTGGTAACAGCCGACGCCGACATTCCTATCACCATCGATCTGCCCAACCAGCAGGTTAAAGTGGCCGACAAGACGTTTGAGTTCGATATCAAAGAACATCATAAATATAAGTTACTGAATGGCCTGGATGCCATCGGCGAAACTCTGCAGCATGCCGAGGCGATTGATAGCTACGAACCGGGCATTCCCGCCTGGCGCCAATAATCATCCCCCCCTCGGCGCTTGCCGCCGAGGGGATTTTCCGCTATAAGTCTCCTCCCCGTTCCTGTCATAATTGAACCTTATGAGCACGCAGCGATTTTCCATCAATGACATCCAACTGGGCATGTTTGTCACTCAAGTCACCCGACAGACGGGCGAGCTGACCATCAAGACCCAAGGCCTGATAAAATCCGAGCGCCTGCTCGAACAGCTCAGGCAAAAAGGCGTGCAAGAAGTGGAAGTAGACCTGGCCCGCAGCGTTCTGGAACAGGGGCTGGAATTGAATGTGTCGGAACAAACGACCGAATCGCCAAAAGCCATCTCAGCCAGTCCTGCTAACGAGGACCCCATGGCGGCCATTGAGCAGGCCGGCCAACTGTATGATAAGGCCAGGACCATTCAGAGCCGATTTGTTAAAAAGCTCAAGAAAGGTGCCCTGCCGCCCATTGGCGAATTAACCGAGGTCAGCGCGGATATTATCGACTCGGTGTTCGATAATGCCGACGCCATTAGCCTGCTCACCCAGATCAAAGATAGAGAACAATATCTGATGGAGCATTCGCTGAACTGCTCCATTTTGATGGCCATGTTTGCCCGACAGATGGGCTTTGACAAAGCCACCATCGACGAGCTGGGCCTGGCTGGGCTGTTAATGGACGCCGGTATGGCGACCCTACCCGAAGATATTCTGAACCAACGCGGTAAGCTCAGCGACCAGGAGCGCACCATTGTAGAAAGCCATGTGGATGTTGCGGTCGATTTGTTAGAACAATCCGAGCACGCCAGTGACACCGTGCTGGATGTGGTCCAGAACCACCACGAAAGGCTGGATGGCTCTGGCTACCCCAACGGCAAACAAGGCGATGAGATTTCCGTCTATGCCCGCATGGCTGCGATTGTCGACAGCTACGACGCCCTTACCGCCGATCGCCCGTACCGCAAATCCCTGAATGCCACTCAGGCCTTAAAACGCTTGCTGTCCACCAGCCAGGGGCAGTTGGATCAGTCTCTGGTGCAACAGTTCATCCGTTGTATCGGCGTGCATCCGGTGGGGTCACTGGTGAAGTTAAAAAGCGAAAAGTTGGCCATCGTGATAAAAGCCAATAAGGATGACCCGTTAAAGCCCAAGGTCGCCAGCTTTTACTCCGTGCGCTCTGGCCACTATAAGGACGTTCGAATACTGGATCTGACCCGGGATCAAGACGATATCGAGGCGTGTGTGCGCCCCGAAGAGTTTAAGATTAACCTGGCCCGATTCTTCCGCGAAGTATTGCTGGGGCGCCTTTAGACATTAACTCCGCCCCAGAAGCCTTTCACGTCACATCGTGAGGCGCTTTGCCTTCCAGAATACGGCGCATGCACTTTTGCGCCTCCACCACTAAAAGCTCAGGCTGGAATTTAGAGATGAAACCATCGCAGCCCACCTTTTTCACCATGGCCTGGTTAAATGAGCCACTCAACGACGTATTCAGAACCACATACAGATTCTTCATGCGGGCATCATCACGTACCGAGGCGGTCAGACTGTAACCGTCCATTTCCGGCATTTCGGCGTCGGTAAACATCATCAGGATCTGCTGATAAATATCGATGCCCTCATCGGCCCAATGTTTTAGTAAGTCCAGGGCCTCGCGACCATCCTGGCATTCTATCACCTCAATACCCACCTGACTGAGAGTGTTCTTAACCTGGCCACGGGCGGTAGGAGAGTCGTCCACAATCAGCACCTTCTTGCCGGCCAGGTGAGCGGTGACTTCGTCGTCCAAGACCTCTTGAGGCAACTCCACGTCATAGTCCACAATCTCGGCCAGAACTTTCTCCACGTCGATAATCTCGACGATCTCCCGCTGCCCTTCCAACTCGGTGTGGGTAATGGCGGTCAAGTAGCTGCCTCGTCCTAACGTTTTCGGGGGCGGCTGAATATCGGACCAGGAGGTGTTAACAATATTCATTACCTGACCAATCAAAAAACCCTGCACCGTGCGGTTGTACTCGGTGATGATGACATTTTCGTGCTCATGATCCATTTTTCCCGGCAAGCGAATGGCACTGCGCAAGTCGATAATGGGCACCGAGTGTCCCCGAAAATCCATTACACCTTTAAGATGGGGGTGGGAGCCGGGCATTTTGCTTAAGCTGGGTACCCGGATCACTTCCCGTACCTTAAACACATTCATGGCAAACAGCTGACGACTGCCCAGGCGGAATAACAACAACTCCAGTCGGTTCTCTCCCACCAGGTTGGTACGCTGATCCACCGATGACAACAACTGCGACATAACCAAACTCACCTATTACACAACAATGTTTCTATCATAGCTTGCCCGCTTTGCTGATGCGAGCCCTTGTCTATACGCAAAAAGGCCGTGGTCACCCACGGCCTTCCTCTACTCACTTATACCCTGAGCTTAGCCAAACTGATTCATTGTGTTGTTGGCGCCTCCGGCTTTCAGTGCCTGTTCTCCGGAGAAATACTCCTTGTGATCATCCCCCAGATTGGAGCCAGCCATATCCTGGTGTTTGACACAAGCCAGTTGTTGGCGAATCTCCTGGCGCTGAACCTTATCCACATAGGCCAGCATTCCTTCATCGCCAAAGTAGCCTTTGGCCAGATTATCCGTAGACAACGCCGCCGTATGATAGGTCGGCAGAGTAATCAGATGATGGAAGATCCCCGCCTGCTCGGCCGCGTCTTTCTGGAAGTTCTGGATCCAACGGTCCGCTTCCTGAGCCAGCTCACTGCCATCGTAAGCTTCGCTCATGAGTTCGGGCCGTTGGTACTGACTTATATCCTTACCTTGCTGCTGCCAGGCATCAAACACTTGCTGACGGAAATTCAGTGTCCAGTTGAAGGATGGTGAGTTGTTGTATACCAGCTTAGCATCCGGCACCACATCACGAATGCGATTGACCATACCCGCAATCTGACCAATGTGTGGCTTCTCAGTCTCTATCCACAACAGATCGGCACCATTTTGTAAGCTGGTGATGCAATCCAGTACCACCCGATCCTCACCCGTTCCTGCCTTGAACTTGTACAAGCCGTTGGGCAGACGCACGGGCTTTCTCAGCTCACCATTTTGCTTGATCACCATATCACCATCACTGACGTCTTCTGCTGATGCCACCGGAGTGGTTTCAAGAAACGCGTTGTATTGGTCGGCTAAATCCCCCGCCTGCTGAGCAACCGGGATCTTTTGCGTCAGGCCTGCGCCCAGAGAATCGGTGCGAGCCACAATCACCCCATCGTCCACGCCCAGCTCTAAGAAGGCGTAACGTACGGCATTGATCTTAGCTAAGAAGTCCTCGTGAGGCACGGTGACTTTACCGTCCTGATGGCCACACTGCTTAGCGTCGGACACCTGGTTTTCGATTTGAATGCAGCAGGCCCCGGCTTCGATCATCTTCTTAGCCAGCAGGTAAGTGGCTTCTTCATTGCCGAAACCCGCGTCAATATCGGCAATAATTGGAACGACATGCGTTTCAAAACTGTCGATTTCATTTTGCAGGCGCTGCACCGCCACCTGGTCGCCATGGCCTTGAGCCTCATCCAGCTGCGTAAATAAATGGCCCAACTCGCGGGCATCGGCCTGCTTTAAGAAGCCGTACAGCTCTTCGATAAGCGCCGGTACCGCGGTCTTTTCATGCATGGACTGGTCTGGAAGAGGACCAAACTCCGAGCGCATGGCCGCCACCATCCATCCGGACAGATACAGGTAACGTTTGTTGGTGGTGCCATGATGCTTTTTAATCGACAGCAGTTTCTGCTGACCCACAAAGCCATGCCAGCAACCTAAGGACTGTGTGTAAGCTGCAGGATTGGCATCATACTCGGTCATATCCCGGCGCATTACCGAGGCCGTATAACGGGCGATATCCAGCCCGGTCTTAAAGCGATTTTGAGTCTGCATACGAGCCACAAACTCGGGATTAATGTTTTGCCAGGTAGGTTGACCATTGCAAAGCTGGCTGGCGGTATCAATAGCATGTTGGTAGGCTGACATAGTTCTTTCCTCTTTCAGACACTGTTAACTCATCGCTGCACTTGTTGTTGTGTTTTGGCAGCACAGATTGAAAACCTGTTGCTGACAAGATTAGCCAGTCACGCTATGATTCAACCAATTTATTAACTAGATTCCGGGCATAACCTACATGAATATATCTAAAGTAGACCTGAACCTGTTGGTGTATTTCGATGTGTTGCTAAGAGAACGCAGTGTCACGCGGGCCGCCAATCAGCTCAGCATTACTCAGCCCGCAATGAGTAACGGCCTGAAGCGACTTCGGGAGCTGTTTAACGACCCCATATTAATTCGCACCTCCGATGGCATGACACCAACACAACGCGCCCTCGAGTTACAGCCAGTAATCCGCGATACTCTTTTCAACCTGGAGTCAGTCATTCAGCCCAGTACCGACTTCGAACCGGCGACCAGTACGCGTACTTTTCGCATCATGGCCAGCGACTATGCCGAATCGACCCTGCTGTTAGAGGTGATTCGTCAACTTAACAAAGAAGCCCCCGGGATCACCTTAGATGTGATCACCCCCAGTGATGTGACCTTCCACGATGTAGAGCACGGCAAGGTAGACATGGCCATCAATCGATTCGAAGAGCTACCTCTGTCCTTCCACCAGAAAGTTCTCTGGTACGACACCTTCTCGTGCGTGGTCAACAGGGAAAACCCGGTACTTAAAGCCTTTACGTTAGAGAATTATCTGGACAGCCAACACATTTGGGTCAGCAAAACCGGCTTTGGTGTGGGCGTGGGTATCGATCCCAACGAAGTTCAGAAACTGGGCTGGGTGGACCTCGAACTCAGTAAGATCGGCAAGAAACGACATATCCGGGTATTTACCCGCCATTATCATGTGGCCCTGCAACTGGCCAAGGAGCAAAACCTGATTGCCACCCTTCCCAGCCGTGCGGCACAGATTTATGCTAAAGACCCGGACATGGCCATCTTAGAACCGCCATTCGATATTCCGCCCATTGCCCTGAAAATGGCCTGGAGCGCCCTGCTTCAGCACGATGCTGGCCACATCTGGCTACGCCGACTGATCATCGATATCGCCCGTGAATTGGAGTAGTAATAAAACTCTCATAATTTGTATGAATGATGAAGATAGGTGGCATAAACTCAACAATTAACACCGGGCTGGCTAGACTGGAGGCATCTGGATCTACAGGAGCAATGTATGGCGGCCTATCAGCAACGCGACGCACTCAGCGTTCACCCTCAACTATGCGACTTTCTTGAACAGCAAGTCCTGCCTAAAACCGGCCTGGACCCGGCGCTATTCTGGCGAGGCTTCGCTCACTTACTCAAAGATTTGAGCCCGGAAAACCAGGCATTACTGGATAAGCGAGAGCAATTACAGCAACACATCGATGACTATCATCGCCAGCATCCAACTCTGGCGGCCTCCGATTACAAGGCATTTTTAGAAAGCATCGGCTATCTGCAATCTGAGCCTGCCGACTTTCGTATTCAAACCCAAAACGTGGATGACGAGATCGCTCGCCTGGCCGGTCCCCAACTGGTAGTGCCTATCAATAACGCTCGCTATGCGCTAAATGCTGCCAATGCACGCTGGGGCAGCCTGTACGATGCCGCCTATGGTACCGACGTGCTCCCCGAAACAGATGGTGCCGAGAAAGGAAGCCAATATAACCCGGTGCGAGGGCAGAAGGTGGTCACCTGGGCCAAGGACTGGCTGGATAAGATTGCCCCTCTTACGCAGGGCCAGCACCGCCAGGTCACCGGTTATCGCATCGATAACGGTCAACTCAGCGTGAGCCTGGAAAACGGTGATGTGACAACCCTGGCTTCCCCCGGCCAGTTTGTGGGATTCAAGGGGGATGCCAGCCAACCCGATGCCGTTTTACTGCAGCACAATGGCCTGCACGCCGAGATTCAAATCAATGCCAGCCACCCTGTGGGTAGGACCGACCCCGCTCATGTCAGCGATATCCTGATGGAGTCAGCGCTGACCACCATTATGGATTGTGAGGACTCGGTGGCCGCCGTCGACGGCGAAGACAAGACCCTGGTGTATCAAAACTGGCTTGGGTTGGTGATGGGTGATCTGAGCATTAAAATGCAAAAAGACGGCAACACCCTCACGCGGCGCCTAAATCCGGACCGTGACTATCAAACTCCGGATGGAAAAGGCCTGAGCCTGCCAGGTCGCAGCCTGATGCTGATTCGCAATGTGGGCCACCTTATGCGCAATCCGGCCATCACTTTGGATGGCGAGCCCGTCTTTGAAGGCCTGATGGACGGAGTGATCACCAGCCTTATTGCCAAGCTGGATATTATGAATCAGGGTCAGTTCGGCAACAGCCGAACCGGCAGTGTCTATATCGTTAAGCCTAAGATGCACGGACCGGAAGAAGTGGCCTTTACCAACACCCTGTTTGCCCGTGTAGAACAGTTGGTGGACCTGCCTGCCAATACACTGAAAATGGGCATTATGGACGAGGAGCGTCGCACCAGCCTGAACCTTAAGGCTTGTATTGAGGCAGCCAGGGAGCGGGTCATATTCATCAATACCGGCTTTTTGGATCGCACCGGTGACGAGATCCATACCAGTATGCTCGCCGGGCCTTTTGCCCGCAAAGGTGAGCTCAAGCAGCGCCCCTGGATCCAGGCCTACGAGCAAGCCAATGTCTTGATCGGATTAAAATCGGGCCTGTCCGGTAAGGCTCAGATCGGTAAGGGCATGTGGCCCATGCCGGATAAGATGGCGGAGATGATGGAAGCGAAAATAGGTCACCCCAAAGCCGGAGCCAATACCGCCTGGGTACCCTCACCGACTGCCGCGACTCTGCATGCGCTGCACTATCATCAGGTGGATGTGTTCGAGGTTCAAAAACACCTTCCCGATGCCCAAGGCCTGCGAGACACCTTGCTGCAAATTCCGCTGCTGGAACAGCCAGACACTCTCAGCGCCGATGAGGTTCAGCAGGAGTTGGATAACAATGTGCAGGGCATTCTGGGTTACGTAGTACGCTGGGTGCATCAGGGAGTCGGATGCTCCAAGGTGCCAGATATTCACGATGTGGGCCTGATGGAAGACAGAGCCACCTTACGTATTTCCAGTCAGCATATTGCCAACTGGCTGCATCACGGCATCGTCAGTCAGTCGCAGGTAGAAGAAACTTTAAAACGGATGGCGGCGTTGGTGGATAAGCAAAATAGCGGTGATCCCGAGTACATTGCCATGCTGCCAGAGCCAGAGAAGAGCATTGCATTTCAGGCTGCCAGTGAACTGATCTTCAACGGTAAGACCCAACCATCGGGCTATACCGAACCGGTGCTGCACAAGAAGCGTTTAGAGATGAAGCAACAGCAAGACTAAGCGTTTGGGAAGCGGGGCGCGTTAATCCAGCCCCGTTTCCTGCTCTGTTTGACGACTTAGCGTTTCTTCAACACCAGACTACCAATTGAGTAACCCGCTCCGAAGGAACACAGCACGCCAAGCTCACCACTTTGCATATCCTGATGATGCAGGTTGAAGGCGATCATGGAACCGGCTGAGGCAGTATTGGCGAACCTGTCCAGTACGATAGGCGCCTCATCTTCGCTGGCGTCCCGGCCCAGTAGCTTTTTCGCGATCAGTAGATTCATATTGATATTGGCCTGATGCAACCACCAGCGGCGAACATCCGTGGTGTCGTAGCCACAATCGGCCAGATGCTGCTGCAAGTGATCCGCTGCCATAGGGCAGACTTCCTTAAACACCTTACGACCGTTTTGATGGAACAACTTATCGGCCCCGTAAGGGTCGCTGTCATAGGCTCGGGCCATGTAACCAAAGTTAGAGCGAATGTTGTTAGAAAACTGGGTTACTGCCTTAGTGCCCAGGATCTCAAACACATGCGGACCAGTGGCTTGTGCCCCGTCTTCCACCAACATAGCGGTAGCCACATCACCGAAAATAAAGTGGCTGTCGCGATCGCAGTAGTTTAACTGCGGCGAGACCAGTTCAGGGTTGATCACCAGTACCGACCTGGCCGTGCCCGCCTTGACCATTTCATAAGCACGATGCAAACCGAAGGTCGCCGCCGAACAGGCCACCAGCATATCAAACCCAAAGCCCTGAATGCCCAGGGCATCCTGAACCTCGATGGCAATCGCCGGATAAGCTCGCTGAGTGTAGGCACAAGAAACAATCACCGCATCCACCTCCGAGGCGCTTCGGCCCGCCGCAGCTAAGGCTTTTTGGGCCGCATCAATAGCAATCTCGGCCTGCTCAGAGCGGGCACTCTCGGGGCGCTCCGGCATTTTAGGCTTCATACGATCGATATCCAGAATGCCCGATTTTTCATACACATAGCGGCTCTTGATACCGGAGGCCTTCTCGATAAACTCGGCACTGGAAAAAGGTTTCGCGTCTATTTCGCCGGCTTCGATGGCTTGCTGATGCTGTTGATTAAACTGCTCGGCCCACTGGTTGTATACCGCGACCAGCTCCTCATTACTGATACTCTCGGCCGGGGTCCACAGGCCACTGCCGCTGATCACCACAGAATCGGTCATATATGCGCTCTCTATAAGGATTATTCTGCAAATTCTAACCTTGTTCGGGTTGAGTGTCATGGCGGCACGCGATCAGGACATAAAAAAACCGCCGGTACCGGCGGTTTTTTTATGTACACAAGTGCGTTTGGCGCTCAGTCAGTATTGCTCCACTTGCCAAACCGTTACCGAGCCACTGACCTCATTACCCACGATCAGTAGTGGTTGGCCCGAAGCACTCTCCTCAGCAGGCACGAACTTCATGCCCTCAGGAGCCAAATCACCGATACCATCACCGGGCTCCAACCCTTCTGTAAGATCCCGGTTAATCAGGTAGTCGACGAATTGAGCATCGTAGGGGTTCGTAATGTCATAAATCATAATGCCCCCCATGCGCTCAAGCCCAACAAAGGCGTAGGTTCTCTCACCCACCATCCCCAGTGTCAGTGCTTCTGGTTCTGCACCTTTATTCTCTGAGCGGGAATCCCCCTCGTTTTCATCGTCGTTGTTATTAAAGGCATCGCCATGCACGGATGCCGTAATCCGTTCAATATCATCGCCTGAGTCGAATACCACCAGACCGTTCGTATCCCAGATGGTAAAGGATCGTGCTCCATAGGCATAAGCGGCACTGTACTCTCCGTTTCCATCGGCATCTCCCAAGGCCTGAGTTACTCTCAAATCAGACAAATCGGCGCTGATCTCAACACCCGGCTCGAAAATTAAGTCTTCAACTTTCACCTCATCGGTGTAGCTCAGACAACCATCATCTTCATCGTAATCAACACCGCCTGCCGTGATGCACTCAGCTTCATCAGCCACCTCAAAGAAATATTCACGCGCATCGCCCTCGTTGGCCGTTACCAAAAAATCAGCGCCTTTCCATTGATAACTGGCGATGCTGTCTGGCATATATACACCATACAAGTTTTGGTATTGACCAAAGCTGACTGTACCGTCTTCCATCGCATCTATCTGTAGTCGCGACCAATCCTTAAAGCCAAGGCCTTGAATGCGTATCGACAGGTCATTGAGGTTGATCATCGCAAGGCCGTTGTTTTCCTGCAAGGTCACATAAGCCATATCGTTGGTTGCCGTTATGTATTCGGGCTCAAGGTCCTGAGCGACACTACTATCCACGGTATTTCCATTGATAGTGCGGCCATTGGGCGTTGGAAAATGCATGCCCATAGCACTGAGCGCTTCTTTTTGATCGTTGAAGGCCTGAAAACCCAGCTCCGTCACACTGGCAGCACTGAGGTCGCTGCCGACTAATTCAATAACGGTCACCGAACCTTCAGGGTCCTCACTAAAATCCCCATTAGGCTCACCCTCATTGGCGACAATGACCTTGCTCCCATCCGGTGTAAACGTCACCATGTCGGGTAAGAAGCCCGCTTCAATCGCCCCCACATAATCCGGACTGCCTTCATTCAGGCCGTTGTAAAACAAAACCTCGCCACGCACACCATGGGAGGCTTCCATCGCCACTACCAGCCAGTCACCATGCACCGCAATACTATTTGCACCGACTAGCGTTTTGCCATTGACCTCCGTTTCCAGTGGCATTGAGGTAGAGTTAAGGGTGTCGGCTGTCAGTGGGTTGGTGACTTGCTCATTGCTGACAGTCGTCATATCTATCATGGCAATGGTCGGAGTGCTGGCCGCGCTATTGATAGCATAAGCAGTCAACGTCTGGGGATGGTACTGTACAATCTCCGCCGCTCCCTCGGGGTCTTCTGGATTTAATATGGTTCTGGCGACCACCTTCATGGTAATCCCTTTAACCGCATCATCTCCTGCGGGTCCCTGGTCACCTTGAGGTCCCTGCTCCCCCTGAGGGCCTGGTTGCCCCTGTAGGCCATCATCGCCTTCCAAGGCACAGCCTGATAATGCAAACGCTACAGATAGCGCAAGAAGTGCTGGTTTAATTCGGTTTTCATTTGTCATTAGTCTGTCTCGGTTACTTGGAGTGTTAAGACCACTAACATCCCAAGATTTATTGACAGCACAACGACAACGTCGTGACAACTTTTTGAAATCTTATTGACACAACTCCATCAACCGCACCGAATTTAATACAACCGTCGTATTTGTCCCTAAGCGTTCAATTTTCAACCTAACGTTTTGCTCCCTGACAATCTGATGACAGCGGCAAACCACCTTCTCACTGACAAACAAACATAAAAAAACCGCCGGGCTAAGGGCGGTTTTTTTATTCTAGCCTGTCAGGCCTGATTAAAATTTGTATTTAAACTTGGTACCGATCACCCAAGCCACACTGGAACCAGACTCGCGCAACAGGTAAAGGTCGCCTTTCCAGTCTTGAGTCAGCTGCCGCTCGGCGCCTATAGCAACACGGTTTTTGTCTTTTTCTCCGTCGCTCAGTTTATAGAAGTACTCATAACTGGCGTAGGCTTTGTAGTCGCCGTATACCTCGGACACTTTACCTCTTAAACGAGCACGCAAGCCGTAGTCGTCATTCTTCCAGCGGTTTTCCAGCTTCAGACGCCAAGCCGTCTTAACGCCATTTATGGACAGCTTCTTCTTGGCAAAAGGCGCTACTCGCCACTCTTCACTACTAAAGTCACCCTCAGCCCCTTTCGACTCGTGGCGAAACTCCACACCAAGATCCAAACCTTCAGCCACGGAGCGAGACACGCTGAACTTACCGTTCAACATAAACAGGCCATCACCGGTTAAATCGGTCTTCTGCTCACTGGCGAAGTTTAAGCTGTAATCCTGATACGCCGTCTTGGCGCTGAATTCATTCCACCATTGCTCGGTGTCAGCAAAGCTTAAACTGCTGACCAGCACCAAACTCAAAATAGTTATACGTAACGATGTCATAAAAATGCCATAAAACTGTCATATTTCATGGCTGCGCATAATAGGGGCTTTACGTATAAATGCAAGTATTATCCGCAACACAAAGTGTTCTGGGACTCAAAGTTTTGGCTTGGGCATCAACGGTGCAATGACTTCGGCCAGACGTCGGAATAAACGCATTCTTGTGGTACCACTGCGCCAGACCAGGCCAATCTCCCGAAAAGCCCGGTCTTCTGCCGGGAAGGAGACCAACTGGGTATGCGCCAACACGTCGCTTTTCAGGGCCAGTTCGGGCAGGAAGGTCAGCCCCAGCTTACTGTTCGCCAGTTGTACCAACGTAAACAAGCTGCTGGCCGCCAGGGCACTGACCTGCTCACTGTGTCTGAGCCCACAGGCACTTACCGCGTGGCCTGTCATACAGTGCTCCTGCTGCAATAAAAATACGCTGTTTTCCGGCAACTGGGAGTAATCGAGAGGACTCGGCAGTTGCTCTAACATTTCCGGGTGTGCCACCAAATGGAATGGATCGTGACCGATTACCAACTGTTTGCACCCGGGCGTCTCCATAGGCAGGGCCAGAACCAACAGATCCAATTCGCCGTTATTGAGTTGCTGCAGCAGGTGACTGGTGGTGTCCTCCTGAATCTGCAGGTTCAGCTTGGGCAACTTATCCTGCACTTCATTTATCAGAGGTTCGAGCATAAAGGGGGCAATCGTGGGAATCACCCCTAACCTGAGTTTGCCGGCCTGCCAGTCCCCGGCGCTATGAACAAAATCCAACAGATCGCTGGCTTGATTTAATAAGGCCCGACTTCGCTGAACCACCTCATGACCAAATGGGGTAAATATAAAGGTCTTATGGTCCCGCTCCAGCATCTGGCAACCAAAGTGCTCTTCTAAGTTCTGAATGGCAGTACTTAACGTGGACTGACTGACAAAGCAACGTTTGGCCGCCCGGTTAAAGTGCTGCTCTTCGTGCAACACCACCAGATAATACAGATGCTTGAGGTTCGGCCACTTCATATTCACATTCCCGACTATTATCTATTTCTTAATCGATTTTTACGAATATATTGGACCCTCTCCCGTAAGTCCACGACACACATAAAAAAGCCCGGCGGTGCCGGGCTTTTTTGTTTCCAGATGCTTTATCAGCTTAGGCGATAAAGATCCCCTTAAGCATAAAGAAGAACATGATGGACAACACCGCTCCCACAGGCAGAGTGACTACCCACGAAACCACAATGTTACGCACCACGCTTAGGTTCAAAGCAGCGATACCGCGCGCCATACCAACACCTAACACCGCCCCCACCAGGGTTTGTGTGGTGGAGATTGGCAAACCGGTACCTGAAGCGACCACTACGGTTGTGGCTGCAGCCAGTTCGGCGGCAAAACCACGACTGGGAGTCAAATGGGTAATGCCCTTACCAATGGTCTTAATCACGCGATGACCAAAGATAGCCAGACCCGCTACGATGCCGATACCACCCAGAGGCAGTATCCACCAGGCGAGTTGCGCTTTGGCAGCAATCTCACCGTTGTTATGCACTACCGATACCACGGCAGCCAAAGGACCAATGGCGTTGGCCACGTCGTTCGAGCCATGGGCAAAAGCCATACAGCAGGCGGTAACAATCATCAGTACCGCAAATACCCGCTCGACACTGGCGTAATGCATCTTCTTGTCGGCCTTAGCGTCGGTCTTCAAACCGCGGATAAAGTAGCTACCCACCAGTGCTACTAATACTGAGATACCGACAGCCCAGGCGTAACCTTCGGCGGTGCCCATTTCCATACCGACGTGCTTAAGGCCCTTCTTAATGGTAACCAGCGACATTACAAAGCCGGCAAAGGCCATATAAAGTGGCACATAGCGTTTGGCATTCTGCAGCGGATTGTCGGTATTAAAGATCAGCTTCTGTGCACTCATAAAGATGAGATAGGCAATAAAGCCCGAGATGGCCGGAGTGATGACCCAGCTACCGACAACGCCGATCACCTTGCCCCACTCTACCGCCTCAGTGCTGACGCCAACGGCAGCAAAACCAACAATAGCACCGATAATAGAGTGGGTGGTGGACACAGGCCAGCCCAACCAGGAGGCGATAACCAGCCAGATACCGGCTGCCAACAAGGCAGAGATCATGCCGAACACCAGCAATTCCGGTTGGTCAACAAAAAAGGCACTGTCGATAATGCCTTTTCTGATGGTGGAGGTGACCTCGCCGCCGGCCAGGTAGGCCCCGGCAAATTCAAAGACCATGGCGATCAGGATCGCCTGTTTGATGGTTAAGGCTTTTGACCCCACAGAGGTACCCATGGCATTGGCCACGTCATTGGCGCCAATCCCCCAGGCCATCAAAAAACCAACCACGGCCGCCGTCGCGACCAGCATAAAGCCGTACGTACTGATAATATCCATAAAACTGTGCCCTTAACTTGCCAGCATTAATTCCAGTCGGGAACCGACTCGCTCGGAGATATCGGCAAGATCGCCGATCCATTCGATGACGCTGTAAAGGAACATCACGTCGATGGGATTTAAATTGGCCTCAAGGGCTCTTAAGTCACGACGCAGCTTAATCTGCATCTTATCGGTATCGTCTTCGATCTGGTCTAGCTCGGCGATCATCTCTTCCACCAGCTTAACCTCACGACCGCGGAAACCCGCTTCCAACAACTCATCGAGTTCATTGGTCACGACCTTGGCCTGGCGTGTCGCGTCAAGGCAACGATTTAAATAGGTAAGGAAGGTTTCTTTGATCTCAGCCGGAATCGGCAATTCACGGCCAAACACCCGTCCGGCGATGTCGCGGGAGCGGTTGGCGATCTTGTCCTGCTGACTGAGCAAATCCAGCACATCATGGCGCTGAACCGGCATAAAGATACCGGCAGGCAGATTAGCTCTGAGCTCTCGTTTCAGATCATCGGCGTCGCGCTCCAGATCGGCGATGCTCTCATAAGCTTTTTCTACGGCTGACCAATCTTGCTTAAAGACGGCTTCAAAGAAAGGTAACAAGCCCTGGCTGCACTTATGCACAAGATTTATGTGCTCCTCAAGTGGTTTCAGCGGCGACTTGGCGAATACGTCAAGAAACGAACTGTTAGACATAAATGGCACTATACTGACCCTTTTATTTCGAGCGAATCATACACTATCACTGTAAAGTGCAATATTTCAGTTGCATGACAGTTTTGTGACAACCATCAACGCGGCGCGTATGGTACAACATTAAATATGACACTTTTGTGACAATTTGAAAAATTTTCGCTAATCCTAGCGTAACTCATTGAGCTTGTCGCGAATCTCATGACGTGAAGCATGGCGAATATCCTTACCTTGCACTAAGTAAATCACATACTCACAGATATTCTTACATCTATCCCCGACTCGCTCCAGAGAGCGCATGGCCCACAGGATCTCCAGCCACTGATGCATCGACTCCCGTTCCTGTTGCATCTCGGTAACGGCCTGCATCAACAGTTGCTTGTAGCGCTCATCGATGTCCTGATCCTGCATATGAATCTCAAGTGCTGCCTCCGCATCCATACGGGCAAAGGCATTCAAAGTTTGACGAAACAACTCCATCACCTGATTGCCGGTCGCCACCATGCCATTTTTGATATCGGCCGACACCGGCAAGGTTCGCTTAACGATCAACCCCGCAATCCTCTCCACATCATCGCCAATGCGCTCGATATCGGCGGTCACTTTGTTAATGGTCATTACCAGGCGTAAATCGCTGGCGGCCGGATGGCGCTTGGCGATGATACGCAAGCACTCTTCGTCAATCTGCACTTCCATGGCGTTGACGGTCTGATCGTTCACCACCACTTTTTCTGCCAGCCCGGCGTTATTATCCCGAAGGGCAACCACCGCATCACACAGCTGCTGCTCCACGACCCCGCCCATAGTCAGCACGGCGTTACGCAGGTTCTCCAGCTCCTGGTTAAAGCGGCCTGATATGTGGGTGTTGAGTTTAATGTTATCCATCAGCCGTAACGCCCTGTAATGTATTCTTCGGTTTGTTCCTGTCTGGGCCGGGTGAACAAACGGTTGGTATCGGAGTACTCCACCAGACGCCCCTCGTGCAAGAAGGCGGTGAAGTCTGACACCCTTGCCGCTTGTTGCATATTGTGGGTCACAATCAGAACGGTAAACTTCGATTTTAGTTGGTTGATCAGCTCTTCGATGGTCAGCGTGGAAATCGGGTCCAGCGCCGAGGTTGGCTCGTCCAGTAACAGAATCTCTGGCTCCAGCGCAATGGCCCGGGCAATCACCAGTCTCTGCTGCTGGCCGCCAGACAAGGTCAGTGCAGAGTCGAATAAACGGTCTTTCACCTCATCCCATAAAGCCACATCCTTCAGGGCCTTCTCGGCCGCGTTATCCAGCTGACGTCGATCTTTGATTCCCCGAATTTTCAGACCATAAACCAGATTTTCATACACCGACATTGGAAACGGGTTGGGCTTTTGAAAGACCATGCCCACCTGGCGTCTGAGGCGCGCAACATCCTCACGCCGGTCATAGATATTTCTTCCATCAATGATCACTTCACCCTCAACTTTACAGCCGGGCTCCAGGTCATTGAGGCGATTAAAACAGCTAAGCAATGTGGACTTGCCTGAACCACTGGGTCCGATCAGGGAAGTAACCTGATGTTTCGGCACACTCATGCCAATACGCTCCAACACCTGGTTATTGTCAAAATAGAGGCTAAGCTCCTTGACCTCCACGGAGATCTGCTCCGGTGACAAAGCTTCAAGATCCACCTCCGGTTGAACCAGAGAAAAATAATCAAACAAGGGTTTGCTATTATCCATCCACTTACCTTATCAACGCCTGATAACGCGCCCTCAGTCGCGCCCGTACCAGAATTGCCGCCACATTTAATACCACCACGATCAACAGCAAAAGCAAACAGGTCGCAAACATCATCGAGCCGCTTTGGGCAAAATGATTGCTGTGAAAAGCACCATCGTAAATCAATACTCCAAGATGCATAAACTGTCGGTCCAGATGCAGATAGGGAAATTCTCCGTCTACCGGCAAACTCGGCGCAAACTTAACAGCACCCACCAGTAACAACGGTGCCACCTCACCGGCCCCACGGGCAATCGCCAGAATCATGCCGGTCATAATGCCAGGGCTTGCCATCGGCAGCACCGTATTCCAGATAGTTTCAAACTTGGTAGCCCCGAGCGCAAAGCTACCGTGGCGAAGCGACTTGGGCACCCGGCGCAGGCCTTCTTCAGTGGCAACAATCACTACGGGTAAGGTCAGCATGGCCATGGTCAGCGAGGCCCAGAATAATCCCGGCGCACCGAAGGTCGGCGCGGGCAGGTGGTCACTGAACAGCCACTCGTCGATCTGACCGCCCACGATGTACACCCAGAAGCCCAAGCCAAACACACCATAAACGATAGAAGGTACGCCCGCCAGATTATTAACGCCGATGCGGATCAGCGAGGTCAGTCCGTTATCTGGCGCATACTCACTCAAATAGAGCGCCGCAATCACGCCCAGTGGCGTTACCAGCACGGTCATCAATAAAACCATGACCACCGTACCGAACAAGGCCGGGAAGACGCCTCCGGTATCGTTTGAGCTCTTCGGTCCCTCGCTGACAAAGTGCCAAAGCCGGGTCAGAAAGACCTGAAACTTATCCAGTACATCCAGGCGGTTAAGCAGCCAGTAATCATCCACTGAAGCCAGCGGCAGACTAAACTCTCTGCCATCGGCCCCCATCAGACTTAATCGGAACTCAGCCAGCGCCCGCTCCTTGCGTTGAATCTGCTCCTGAAGCTCGGCAAAACGTTGAGCAAGTTTCTGCCGGGCGGGGGCCTCTTGGGCCACGCCACGACGCTCCATCTGAGCGAGCTGCTGGTGAATGGGTCCCAGCTGGTCTTGCTTTAAATCCTCGACCTGACGGACCCGGGCCGACACTTTGTTTAGTAATTCCGGTAACTGCTCCACTGACAGGCGCTGCGGCCCCTGATAGCCCGCCAGTAGCTTAGCGTATAGACGATTGCCGTTACGTAGCAAAATATCGGTCAGTTCCGGTGGTCTTCGCGCATCAATAATACGGCGGCTCTCGACAATATACTGCTGGGCACCAAACTGCTCCAGCAAGGCACCACTCATGACCCAGTGACTGTGCTCCTCTGAACTGCGATAGTCACGGGATTGCACCTTGGCAAATACAGACTGAGTAGTACCACCTTGTTCATAACGCACTTCATACAAAGGCTGGGGCCAGAAATAGGAGACTCCATAGGCCAGTATGACCCCGGCAATCAATAAAATCACCATCAGCAATAACGCCGCCGGCACGCCGCTGAGCATCAGGGGTAAATCGTTTTTCTGGCGGTTCAGGATTCCCATGCTCAGACCCTCTGATAACGCCGCCGCAGATGGCGGCGAATTAACTCAGCCAGTGTATTGACCAAAAAGGTAAAGCCAAACAACAGCAAGGCGGTAAAGAACAAAATGCGATAATGAATACTGCCAACCTTAGACTCGGGAAGCTCAATGGCGATATTGGCGGTCAGAGTGCGGATGCCGCTAAACAAGTCCCAGTCCGGCACCGGCGTATTACCGGTGACCATCAGTAGAATCATTGTTTCACCAAAAGCGCGCGATAAGCCCAACATCACCGCCGAGAATATACCGGGATAGGCGGTGACCAACACCACCCGACTCAGTGTCTGAATGCGTGTGGCGCCAAGGGCGAGAGAAGCTTGGCGAAGATGAGACGGCACTTCATAGATAGCATCCTCAGCCAGCGAATAGATACTCGGCGCAATGGCAATCCCCAACGCCAAAGCAATCACGATGGCATTTTTGCTACTGTATTGGCTGTCCTGCGCGTAGTTGCCCACCCATTGGTTCCAAACCTCAGGCTGCCAATCATTGCCCGCGCTTAAACATAACCACAACAACAGTGCCAGTACTGGTATCAATAGCAGCAGTTCCCAGCCCGTCTGCCAACGTGGAGGTAAACACTTGGCGATACTGCGCTGACTTAAGGCCGCCGATACCATCACAAATGGCAGACTCAACAAAAACAGCATCAAACCAAACAAGTATTCTTCCACCACCGGCGTCAACCAGATGGCGGCGATAAAACCAATGACCACGGAAGGAATAGCTTCCAGCATTTCGATGCCCGGCTTTAACCAGTTACGCAGCCGCTGGGGAACAAAATAGGCGGTATAAACAGCCGCCCCCAAAGCCAGTGGCACCGCCACTAAAAGCGCCACCAACGCCGCCTTAAGACTACCGATCACCAAAGGGACCAGACTGTATTTGGCCGAAATCTCATCATTGGCGGTTGTGGATTGCCACACATAATCGGCCTGGGCGTAGCCATCGTACAATACCGGCTGCCACAAGCTCTCAAAACTGACAATGGAATCGGCGTCCCGAATCTGCCAACGTTGCATCGTCTTACTGTCCCATACCTGCAGCGAATCCCCCACCGAATACACCTTGTCCGCATTCTGGGGCAGTGACTGGCGCAGCAATATTTCTCCCGTAGTGCCGAGAAGCAACACCAGCTGTCGTTGCTCGGTCAGCAATATCAGTAGATCTTTCCCCGGTATGGTCTGTAAGTCGAGTAGCGTCTGCTGTTGGTGTTTGACATAGCTTTGGCGCAGCCTGAATTGCCCCTGCTCATTAACCAACGACCATTTCTGCCATTCCCCGCCTTCCAGTCCCAGCATGACAGCTTTATCGTCAGCAAAGGTCCGCACAAACTCAATTGGCTTGTCGAATGTATAACTCTGCTGGTTCGCTCCAAACAGGTGCAGCTTATTGCCGTCGGCCACCAGTGCAAAATTTTGCGACGGCAACAAGGTCAGTTTTCCAGACACCGGCAGGTTTTGAGTATGACTCTGCAAAGGATTATGGCGCGACACCCACTTCACCGCCCAGTGCTTGTCCGTTTTTACTGCCAGCCCATACCAGTGTTCGGATAAGGCCACCTGCCAGTCTTTTCCCCCAATGTCCTGGTGGGGGGCATAAAACGACGCACGCTGCTGCTTTTGCCAGTCCTGGCCGCGGCGACGTAACTGCATAATACGCAGTACCCCTTCGCCACTGAGTTCAAACACATAGCGGCTGCCGAGGTACTCTCTTGCTTTCACTCGAGTCGAACACGGCAGCGGAAACTGCGCCTGAGTGTGCCAGGTTTGTGGGTCAGCCAATGACAGCTGGCAGTCTTCATTGAGTAATAAGGCAGGTTGGTTATTTGCCTGAGCTCCGGGCAACAGCACTTTCGCCTGTGTGGGTAGCGGCCATTGCTGCTGCATCTGCACCGAGGGGGAGTAAAGCAGCGGCCACACCACATACACAAGGTGCCAGATTAACAGGCCCAGGGTCACCAGCACCATCCAACCACCCGCCGCGATAACACGCCGGGCCAAACGATCCCGTCGCTGCCGCCTGATGTTATGTGAGCTTGAAAAAAGGCTTAGCCTGGACACATCGGCTCCACTGCAAAAAAACTACTGTCATTGTACTGACCCCGCTGGGAATTCATAGGCAAACTAAGCGGTTGAAATAACGATAGTATTTCGCGCTAGTACCAATCCTGCATTATAGTGAAGGAAAAACCCCAACCTTATTCCTTAAGAGGTTAACCATGAAAACCGTGATTCTTACCATGTTGGGTCAGGACAAACCCGGCATCGTGCAAACCATAGCCAGTGTTGTGCAGCGTCATCAGGGTAACTGGCTGGCCAGTAATTTTGCTCATATGGGCGGTCATTTTACCGGTTTTGTGGAAGTCCGCCTGCCCGCCGAGCAACTGGATAGTCTGGTTACCGAGCTCGATCAGATGCCCGAACTAAACATTAAACTGGTGGAAGCAGAAGTACCTCATCCGTCCACCAGTCACCATGTTGAACTGGAAGTTACCGGCAATGACAGACCGGGCATCGTTCAGCAGATTACCGGCGCCTTACAGCAGTTTGACATCAATATATTGCGCTTTGAGAGTCTGTGTGAGTCGGCTCCCAACTGGGGCAGCGATCTGTTCCGTGCTCGCTTCGAACTGGCGGTGGCGGACAACATCCAAGTCGAAGAGCTGCAAGAAGCAGTAGAAAACCTGGCCAACGACTTAATGGTCGATGTGCAGTGGCAGGGTAAGCCGTAGATACGTCCACAGACCGACTGTCATATTTCAGTCATAATACAGTAGTGTCAGTCAGCTAGACTCCGAGCCAAATTGATGAAGCAACGATGTATTGGATGACCTTAAAAACTGGCCCCTATTACCCCAAAGAACTCAGTTGGCTGGCCTTTAACGAGCGCGTGCTGCAAGAGGCCGCCGACAAGCGCAACCCTATTGTCGAACGTATCCGCTTTCTGGGCATATACTCTAACAACCTGGACGAGTTCTACCGAGTGCGGGTGGCTGATGTGAAACGCCAGATTTACATCCACCTTAATGAAAAAAACATCGAGGCGGCCGAAGAAACCAAGCATCTGATGGATCAGATCCAGGCTAAGGTCATTGAGATGACCAAGAGCTTCGAGCGCATCTATAATGATGTCGTGACGCGCCTGAAAAAATACAACATCCATCTTTTGCAAAAAGAGGATATCAACGACTATCAGGCCCACTGGCTCAGAGACTATTTTAAAAATAAGATTCTGCGGTATATCGCCCCTGTGATCGTCACCAACCGGGTGAATCTGGTGGACAGGCTTAACGACACCGACACCTATCTGTTAGTGGGCATTCACAAAGTCGACAAGCCAACTCAGTATGCGGTCATCGAAGTCCCCACTGAATACATGTCACGCTTTGTCCAGCTGCCGCCGCAGAAAAGCCGCAAGCACAAGTATATTATCCTCCTGGATGACATTATCGACCTTTGTCTGGAAACCATCTTTAAGGGCATTGTGGATTTTGATCACCTGGATGCCTACTCCTTTAAGATGACTCGGGATGCCGAGTATTCCATTACCGACGAGATCGACGAGAGCTACGTGGAAAAGATGTCCGAGAGCATGAAGCAACGGCTGATTTCCGAGCCGGTGCGGGTAATCCACGATTCGGATATGCCTAAAGACATGCTGCGCTTTCTGCGCAAGGAAATGCAAATGTCGTCCTACGACAGCCTTATTGCCGGCGGTGCCTATCGAAACTTTAAGAACTTTATCGGCTTTCCCAATCCGGGCCGGGACTATCTGGAAAACAAAAAGCTGCCAGCGATTAATGCCCGCGCCTTTGCCGATTTCGATACGGTATTTGACGCCATCCGCCATAGCGACATTCTGCTTTACTACCCCTACCATCGCTTCCTGCACATGACGGAAATGGTGCGCCAGGCCGCGTTCGATCCGAACGTCCGCCATATCCGACTGAACATTTACCGGGTGGCCAATAAATCACGCATTATTAATTCACTGATGGACGCGGTTCACAACGGCAAGCAAGTTACCGTGATGGTGGAGCTGCGAGCCCGGTTCGATGAAGAGGCCAACATCGAATGGTCGAAGCGCATGACCGACGCCGGGATAAAGGTGATTCTGGGCATTCCCACTCTGAAAGTTCACTCTAAGCTCTGTGTTGTCAGCCGTGAGGAAAACGGCGAGCTTATCCACTACGCCCACTTTGGTACCGGTAACTTTAACGAAAGTACCGCCAAGATTTATACCGACTTCAGCTTATTCACCCGCCATCAGGAGCTGGCTCAGGAAGCGGTCAATGTGTTTGAGTTTATTCAGTATCCTTACCGACGTTACAAATTCCAGCACCTGCAAGTCTCACCCATCAATGCCAGGACCAAGATCCAGCTACTGATCCGCCAGGAAATCCAAAATGCGCGGGCAGGTTTGCCAGCTGGTATCAGGCTGAAGGTCAATAATCTGGTGGATATACCACTTATCGACGATCTCTATCGGGCCAGTGAGGCTGGCGTCGAAGTTCGAGCCATAGTCCGCGGCATGTGCTCCCTAAAACCGGGAGTCAAAGGTTTAAGCGATAACATCTACATTACCAGTGTCGTGGACCGTTTTTTGGAACACCCCAGGGTGGCCATTTTCGAAAATGCCGGTGATCGCAAAGTCTTTATTTCTTCAGCCGACTGGATGACCCGAAATATGGACAACCGGGTGGAGGTGGGGTGTCCGGTCTATGATGCCAGACTGGCGCAACGTATTATCGATATCTTTACCATTCAGTGTCGGGATACCACCAAGGCCAGAGTCATCGACGAGCACCAGACTAATCCTTACGAGCCCAGGGGCAACCGAAAAAAGTTGCGTTCTCAGGTAGAGATCTACCATTATCTGAAGAATCAGGAAAAGCTAACGCAAGAGTCACAGGATTAATGTCAGAACTCAGCCGGGTCTTCGAGGATGTGGAAAGTCGTGAGGCCACCCACGTCGCCGCCCTGGATATCGGTTCCAACAGCTTTCATTTGGTCATCGCACGGGTGATCGCCGGCAGTGTTCAGATATTACATCGGGTCAAAGAGCGAGTCCGGCTGGCCGAAGGATTAAATGCCGACAATATTCTGGAGCCCGAGGCCATTGAGCGTGGACTGGCAGCACTGGCTAAGATGGCCGATAGTCTGCAAGGGTTTCACCCCGACTCGGTGCGCATCGTTGCCACTAACACCCTGCGCAATGCCACTAATGCCAGAGACTTTATTAAGGCCGCCAGGTCAGTCATTCCCTACCCTATCGAGATCATTTCTGGCATGGAAGAAGCGCGCCTTATCTATCAAGGTGTGGCTCACACCACCGACGCTAAAGGACAGCATCTGGTGATCGACATCGGCGGCGGCTCCACCGAGTTTATAATTGGCACCGGTTTTCAGCCACAGCTGATGCGCAGCATTCAAATGGGCTGTGTCAGTTTTAATCAGCGCTATTTTGCCAAGGGTAAGCTAACCGAAAAGCGTTTTAATAAAGCCATGACCGCTGTGCAACAAGAGATGGAGTTTATCCAGCACAAATACCGTAAACTCGGCTGGGACAGAGCCATTGGCACTTCCGGAACCATAAAAGCGTTAACCAGTGCCGCCCAGTCATTGAACCCTGACTTACCGCCCGATACTCTTACACTCAACGAATTGAACCAATTACGACAACAATGTATCCAGGCCGGTCATATTGACCAACTTAATCTCACCGGCGTCGGAGAAGACCGCAAGCCGGTCATCGCTGCCGGGCTTTGTGTGCTAACCGGGATCTTCGAAAGTCTGGGCATCCAGTCACTGCAGTTTTCGTCGGCCGCCTTGCGTGAAGGTGTGATTTACGAGATGGAAGAACAACTGGCCCATGGCGATATTCGCGAACGCACCGCCGAGAGTCTCGCCATTCGTTATGATGTGGATACGGATCAGGCCCGGCGCGCACTGCAAACCAGTCTTGAGCTGTTCGATCAGGTCAAGAAGAGTTGGCAGCTCGATAATGAAGCACGCCAGCTATTGGGCTGGGCCGCTTTACTGTACGAGGTGGGCTTGCAAATCAATTCGCGGCGCGTGCAACATCACTCGGCCTATATTCTTAACCATACCGATCTTCCCGGCTTTAATCAGGAGCAACAGCTGCTATTGGCCACTCTGGCCCGCTTCCACCGAAAGAAGGTACGCAGCGAGGACGTACCGGAATTTGTCATCTACAGCAAAGAATCCGTCCACCGACTGATAGCCTTAATACAAATCGCCACTACCCTGCACATTCAGCGTCAGGACAACGTACTGCCCCAAATTACAGCTAAGGCTGAAGAGCAGCGCCTTGAGCTGACCTTTACCGACAACTGGCTGGCAGCGTCGACATTGGTACAGGCGGATTTAGAAACGACCGCGATGAATCTCAGGCATTGTGGTATTGAGTTAATTGTCCAATAGTCGTTCATGTGCCTGTCACAGTGTTGCTTTAGACTGCGGGTTTTGTGTAGCCTGAGCAACAGGCCTGCTATAGGTATCTCCCTGCACAACAAAGTGACAGGGTAAATACGAAAAAATGTCTGTCTTCATCTCGCCGTTCGTTATAGTTAGGCGAGACCAATATACTGATGTAACCATAAGGATGATAACCATGAATAAATCTGATCTGGTCAATGCCGTTGCCGAAAGCGCCGAACTGTCTAAAGCCTCGGCAGGTCGCGTGATCGACTCTGTTACCGATGCCATTACCGAGTCTCTGGCAAAAGGGGAAGAAGTCGCGCTGTTAGGCTTTGGCACTTTTAAAGTCACTCAGCGCTCTGCCCGCACCGGCCGCAATCCTCAAACCGGACAGGAAATCCAGATAGCCGCCTCCAAAGCCCCCAGCTTTAAAGCCGGTAAGGCACTGAAAGACGCTGTTAACTAACAGCGAATTCCAGACTTTTCCAAGGGCAGCCAGGCTGCCCTTTTTTATGTCCAAGGATGGACGGTATGCCGAGAATGCAGGGAGCAATTCGAGGCGATGTCCAGGGGTGAAGAGGCAGAAAACAGCTCCTGCGTTTTCTGCATTTCCGCCTTCCCTGGCGGTCCGGTGCGCGAAGCGCGCGAGGGGTGATTTAACATCACGCCGAGAGCGATGAACGCGAGGCCGTGGGCGAACCGCGCATGTCATTGGCGAGGGCGCGCAGCCAATGAAGTAGTGAGCGGGAGGGAAATGGATGCCCGACCTGGACTTTTGCTGGAGGCAGGACGCTGTAAGCAAAAGGCCGAGCTGGAATATCGCCCCATGGACGGGTGTCAAAAAGGTAAGAAGGCGATGTTCAGGGATAAAGAGGCAGAAAACAGCTCCTGCGTTTTCTGCATTTCCCGTCATTCCTGCCCCAAGCAGGAATCCATAGACGAAGTAATAACAGGGAAGCGCCAGATATTTCACTTTAACTTCCGAAAATGGCTAGTCAGTCGCACTCAGTCCAATACAATCTCACTATAACTCCGGCTTCAGTGACCAAGGCTCAATGCAACTCAGTCATCTATCCAAAGACGAATGCCAGCGTGCCAGAATGGCTCGTGATTCACGCTTCGACGGACGCTTTTACGTGGCCGTGAGAACCACTGGCATCTTCTGCCGGCCGATTTGCCCGGCCATTTTACCCAACGAGGACAATGTGGAGTATTTCTCCCACCAAGCTAAGGCCCTGCAGGCTGGCTACCGCCCGTGCCTTCGCTGTCGGCCGGACAGCGCGCCCGGTTCCTGGGCCTGGCGCGGCGTTGAAACTACCGTATCAAGAGCCACAAAACTGATTGAACAAGGTGAGTTACAGCATCAGTCACTGCCCGAGCTTTGTGAGCGATTAGGCGTTAGTGATCGCTACCTACGCCAGCTATTTCAGCAACAGTTGGGGATGTCGCCCAAACAATACGCCCAGTATCATCAGCTGATGTTTGCCAAGCAACTCCTCCACAGCAGCTCCATGAGCATCACGGAGGTTGGCTTTGCCAGTGGTTTTAACAGTACCCGTCGCTTTAACGATGCATTTCAAAAGGCGCTGAAACTCACGCCCGGTCAAATTCGTCGTCAGGAGAATCACGCGCTGCACCGAAAAAGTCTGGCGCTGGCGTTTCGAGGCCCTTTCCATTGGCAGCATACTCTGGCTTTTTATCGCCAGCGCGCCATCGACGGATTGGAACAGGTGGATGAGCAAAGTTATCAGCGCCGCTTTACCCTCGCCGGTACCCAGGGTTGGTTTAAGGCCAGTCTGCCTCGGGCAAACCCCGCCAACACACTGGAAATCGAATTTGAGCTGGATGACATCCGCCTTCTCCGGCATTTGGTGAACCGGCTACGGCAAATGTTTGACCTTGATGCCGACCTTGACCATATCGAGTCCCACCTGGAGTCTGTGGCTCCGGGCCTGATAAGCGAGTCGGGCATCCGCATTCCCGGCGTGTGGACTGCCTGGGAGGCAGGCGTGCGAGCCATCCTGGGCCAACAGGTGTCCGTTAAAGCCGCCATTGGGCAACTGAATCTATTGGTCGAGCGGTTATCTCCTAACCGTTTCCCCACCCCGGCTCAGGTCGCCTCCGCCGATCTAAGCTTTCTGCGTATGCCGCAAAGCCGTAAGGCTACGCTAAGCCGCTTGGCAGAGCATCTGTTGTCCACACCGGACAGTCCGCCCTCCGACTGGCTGGCGCTGAAAGGTATCGGCCCCTGGACGGTTAGCTATGCACGCTTGCGTGGCCTGTCCGAAACCGATTGTTTTTTAGACGGCGATCTGGTGGTGAAAAAGGCGCTCGACCGTTTCCCGCAACTGAACGCCAACTCTGCCGCCCCCTGGGGTAGCTACGCCACCTTCCACTGTTGGAGTTTTCTATCATGAATCGCTACACCATCTTTAACAGTCCTCTGGGGCCGGTAACCCTGCAAGCCAGTTCACAGGCGCTTTCTGGAGCCTGGTTTACCACTCATACCAGTCAGCCCGAAGAGCTCGGACAGCGAGACGACGAATTTGCGCTGCTTGTGGAAGCAATCGCTCAGCTTCAGGCCTATTTTGCCGGTCGGTGCCAGAGCTTCGATTTGCCTGTTGCCCCTCGGGGCAGCGAGTTTCAACAACAAGTCTGGCAGGCACTGCAAGGCATTCCTTATGGTGAGACCCGAAGTTATCAGGATATTGCCAATGCCATTGATAATCCCAATGCCGTACGCGCGGTGGGGCTGGCTAATGGCAAGAATCCATTGTCGATCATCGTGCCCTGCCATAGAGTCATCGGTAAAAACGGCAAGCTCACCGGCTATGCCGGAGGACTGGACAGGAAACGGGCGCTGTTAACGCTGGAAGGCTGTTTGACTAAAGACGGGTAGCCAAAAAAAAGCGGGAAGTGAGACTTCCCGCCTTATCGGATTAAGCTTCCTTTGATGCCTCGCTGTTTTGAGGACGCATATGCGGGAACAGGATCACATCCTTGATGGTGGGGCTGTCGGTAAACAGCATCACCAAACGGTCGATGCCGATGCCTTCACCGGCTGTCGGCGGCAGGCCGTATTCCAGCGCGCGGATGTAGTCTTCGTCATAATGCATGGCCTCTTCGTCACCGGCGTCTTTTTCTTCCACCTGCTTGCGGAAGCGTGCGGCCTGATCCTCGGCGTCGTTCAGCTCCGAGAAGCCATTGGCCAGCTCGCGGCCGCCCACAAAGAATTCGAAACGGTCGGTAATAAAGGGGTTGTCATCATTACGACGGGCCAGCGGGGACACTTCCCAGGGATACTCGGTGATAAAGGTGGGCTGAATCAGCTTATGCTCGGCCACCTCCTCGAAGATCTCGGTCAGGTACTTACCCGCGCCCCAGATACCGTCCACTTCCGGTTCTTTAATCCCCAGCTTGCGAGCCATTTCTTTTAACGACTCCAGATGGTTTTCCGGGTCCTTAATGGCGTCCTTATCGGCATCGGGCCAGTGCTTTAAGATGGCGTCAGACATCGACAGACGCTCGAACGGCTGACCGAAGTCGTAACGGGTTTCACTGACCACCTCACCGTTCTCATCGCGTTCGGTGTTGATGATTTCCGTGGTGCCGAGTACATCCTTGGCCAGAGTGCGTAGCATATCCTCGGTAAGATCCATCAGATCGTTGTAATCGGCATAGGCCTGGTAAAACTCGATCATGGTGAACTCAGGGTTATGGCGAGTAGACAGCCCTTCGTTACGGAAGTTGCGGTTGATCTCAAACACGCGATCGAAGCCGCCCACCACCAAGCGTTTCAAATACAGCTCTGGCGCGATACGCAGGTACATATCGATGTCCAGCGCGTTATGGTGAGTCACAAAGGGCTTAGCCGTGGCGCCGCCTGGGATCACCTGCAGCATAGGCGTTTCCACTTCCATAAACTCACGCTCGCTCAGATAACGACGGATACCGTTCACAATCTGACTGCGCACCCGGAAGGTTTCGCGGGTGTCCTCGCTCATGATCAGATCCACATAACGCTGACGATACTTGGTTTCCTGATCCGCCAGCCCATGGAATTTTTCCGGCAGCGGACGCAGCGACTTGGTCAGCAGCTCATACTCGTCCATGGTCACATAGAGATCGCCGCGGCCGGACTTTTGCAAGGTGCCCCTGGCTCCGATGATGTCACCGATATCCAGCGAGCCATAGCGAGCCTTGATGTCCTTCTGGGTATCTTTGCTGGCGTAAGCCTGGATACGGCCTTTCATATCCTGCAGCAGAATAAAGGGGCCACGCTTGGCCAGTACTCGTCCGGCTATGCTAACCACTTCGCCCAGCTCGGCCAGCTCTTCTTTGGACTGCTCGCCAAATTTATCCTGTAAATCCTGGCTGTAATGCTCACGGCGAAAACGGTTTGGGTGGCCGTTGGCGTTACACTGACTGCGGATATCGGCCAGCTTGGCGCGACGCTCAGCGATCAACTTATTCTCATCTTGTTGGCTATCAGTCATCTTGCTTTCCAAAGTTACAGCCCGGACTTCAGGCTGGCTTGAATGAATTTGTCCAGTCCGCCGTCCAGTACGGCCTGGGTATTTCTGTCTTCGACGCCGGTGCGCAAGTCTTTGATGCGCGCATCGTCCAGTACATAGGAGCGGATCTGACTGCCCCAGCCGATATCGGACTTGGTGTCTTCCAGCGCCTGGCGCTCTTCGTTTTGTTTGCTCAGCTCCAGCTCATAGAGTTTGGCCTTTAACTGCTTCATGGCCTGATCTTTGTTCTTGTGCTGAGAGCGGTCATTCTGACACTGCACCACGATACCGGTCGGCTCGTGAGTAATACGCACCGCCGAGTCAGTTCGGTTAACGTGCTGACCACCCGCGCCTGACGCGCGATAGGTATCGATGCGCAAATCCGCCGGATTGATCTCGATATCGATATCCTCGTCCACTTCGGGATAGGCAAAAGCGGAGGCAAAAGACGTGTGACGACGATTCCCCGAGTCAAAGGGCGACTTACGAACCAGGCGGTGAACGCCCGTTTCCGTGCGCAGCCAGCCAAAGGCATATTCACCAGCAAAGCGCACCGTAGTACTCTTAATGCCTGCCACATCGCCGTCGGAGAGCTCGATAATCTCGGCTTTAAAGCCATGCTGTTCGCCCCAGCGCAGGTACATCCTCAGCAGCATATTGGCCCAGTCCTGAGCCTCGGTGCCGCCGGAGCCTGCCTGAATATCCAGATAGCAATCGCTCTCGTCGTTAGGGCCAGAAAACATACGACGAAACTCAAGACCTTCAAGCTGTTTGACCAGCTCATCCAGTTCGCCCTGAGCTTCGTTTAAGGTGTCTTCGTCCTCAGCTTCTACGGCTAGCTCTACCAGCCCTTCCACATCCTCAGCACCCTGCTCCAGGGTGTTGATGGTTTCTACGACCTTTTCCAGAGCAGACTTTTCTTTACCCAACTTTTGCGCGTAGTCCGGGTCATTCCAAACATCTGGATCTTCCAGCTCGCGGCTGACCTCTTCTAATCGTTCTTTTTTAAGATCGAAGTCAAAGATACCCCCTAAGCGCTTCGGTGCGCTCGCGGACATCAGCAATACCTTGGGTTACAGGGTTGATTTCTAACATAAATCTCCGCGTGTAATGACAATCTCGAAAAGGCGGGATTTTAGCGGATTTGGTGGCCTTTTGACAGTACCATTCGGCGCCTGTTTCCACGCCAAAAGATTATTACTTATATTACCGCCACACCGGCACTGGCTGATGTCCGGTTGTATTGACCAAGCTCAGCCAAGCCCGGGACGCAATGCATATTGCTTTAATAACCACGCCTCATTGGTGTCAAAAATAAGAGAGGTTCAGCCAAGCCATTGAAAATAAGAACATAACCCCAAGTGCTATACTCAATGCGACCGCGGCGATAGGAGAAGGACATCAAACGATCCCAAATTGAGACCTTTTGGCCAGCCTGGAGTTGGCCGGTGTTAATGATCATTGTGGGTGTTACCACGCTGCACCTGGCGCAGGGGTTTCTGTTGCCGGTCACCATCGCGGGTCTGTTAGCATTGATGCTGTCCCCGGCCGTCAAGTGGCTGATGCGATGTCATTGTCCCAAGCCGCTGGCCAGTGTGTTGATGATTTTACTCAGCATTGCCCTTATCATTGGCGCACTCTGGCTGGTGATGCCAGCACTTGGCCAGTGGATGTCTACCGCTCCCGAGAAAATCGAGCACTTCCTGCATAGCGATCAAGATCTTCAATCCTCCATTGCCGAATTATCGCGTAATATTGAACAAACCTCGAAAACCGTAGATAAAGCCGTCGAACAAATGATGGCCGGTGAGGGCACCAATCCCATCGTAGTCGAGCAGGAAACCTGGCCCAATGCGTTACTGAGCGGATTACAACTGGGGCTCACCAATACTCTGTTAATTCTCGCCTTAACCCTGTTCCTGCTGATCAGTGGCGACCGCCTGGCCATTAATCTGATCAAACTCAACAAAGACCACCAGCACCGCAAACGCCTAGTCAGTCTGTTTCACCATCTGCGTGCCGAGACCAGTCGCTACCTGGGCGCCGTCACCCTAGTAAACCTGTCACTGGGCGTGCTCAGTAGCACACTGTTCTGGTTTTTAAATGTGCCGCTGGCGTGGATGTGGTTGGTACTGATCACGCTGCTTCGGTTTATTCCCTATGTCGGGCTCAGCGTGGTCAGTCTGTTACTTTTACTGGTCTGTATGACCCACTTTCCGCACTGGTGGCAGGCCGCCCTGCCCGTGGGCTTGTTTCTGGTGCTGGCTACCCTGTATGGTTTTGTTATTGATACCCTGGTCCACAGTGTCCGTCTGAGCCTTAATCCGGTTGTTGTGTTTGTGGCGGTGATCTTCTGGGGCTGGCTGTGGGGCATTCCTGGCGCCATTATTGCCGTACCACTGCTAACCATTATGGTGGCCTTTGCCCAAGCGATGGGCTGGCAGGGAGTATTAACCGTCGTCACTCGTAACCCGCGTCGAGCAAAGGAGTCTTAATGAGCCAGAATCACTATGCTATGCCTCAAAAAGCGGACAAAGCCAATGGCGAACAGCGCCAGGTCGGCTTCGAACTGGAATTTGCCGGTCTGTCAATGAAGCGAGTGTCCGAAGTTCTCCAGCAATGTTTTGGCGGCGAGTTAGATATCCGTTCCCAGGCAGAAGCCGAGCTTAAGACCGAGGAACTTGGCGACTTTGTTATCGAACTGGACTGGAGTTTTGGTAAGAAGACGGCCAAAGAGCGCGCAGAACAGCGAGCCAAAGAGATCGGCAAGGCGCACGCCGACGATCCTTTTATGGAGTGGCTGACTAAGTTAGCGGGACAACTGGTCCCCATGGAAGTGGTTTGCCCGCCCATAGAACTGACTCGACTGAAGCGCCTGGATAGAGCCATCCGTTTGTTACGCAAAGCCGGGGCCAAAGGCACTGAGAAGTCCCTGCACTACGCGTTCGGTGTTCATATAAACCCTGAATTGCCGGATACGGATGCCGAGACGATAATCCGCTACCTTAAAGCCTACGCCATTGCTCAGGACTGGCTGTTAAAGGTGCACAAAGTAGATTTAATCCGCCGGGTCACCCCCTATATCGACTGTTACCCTAAAGACTATTTGCGCAAGGTGCTGGGTTATGAGGGCAATGAATCCATTGAGACGGTCATCGACGATTACCTGAAGCTTAATCCTACCCGCAACCGGGCTCTGGACATGCTCCCGCTGTTTAAACACCTGGACGAAAAACGGGTCACCAATACACTCGATGATCCAAGAATCAATGCCAGGCCTACCTTTCATTACCGCATGCCAAACTGTGAAATTGAGCGGCCCGACTGGTCATTGCATTGCAGTTGGAACGTATGGTGTGTGATTGAGGCGCTGGCCAATGACGCAGAACAACTCAACACACTGACTGAACAATGGCTGGCACATGATCGTCCTCTGACATTTGAAAAGGCACCATGGCACAAGACACTCAACGAAATACATCAAAACCTGTCATCGGCGTAACCGGTAATGCCAGGCGCTGGTCACCGTCCTGGTATTGTATCCGCTTATCAGTATGGCTTGCCGGGGGGATTGCCAGGCGCATCAGTGTGCGGCACGAATTGCCGGAAGCGCATCTGGACGGACTGGTGATCAGTGGCGGCGATGACATTCACCCTGAGCTTTACGAGGGCGAAGTAGCGCCCAAGGGAGAATACGATGAGGCCCGGGATGCGCTTGAGCAGCGATACATTCGCTATGCGCTGGAGCAGCACCTGCCCGTGTTAGGCATTTGCCGGGGTTATCAGCTGATCAATGTCACTCTGGGAGGGCGTTTGTACGAGGACATACGCCCCTTACGCAGAAAAACCTCCAACTTTGGCACGGTACTGCCTCGTAAGACGGCCCGACTTCAGCCTGGCAGTTTGCTGAAGCGCTGGCTTAAGGCATCACAGGTGAGGATCAACAGCCTGCATCAACAAGCAGTGAAAGAGACCGGGCAGGACCTCACAACCAGTGCCTACGATCTGGATGGCTTTATTCAGGCCACCGAGAATCACAGTACGCCGCCAATACTCGGAGTGCAGTGGCATCCCGAGTATCTGTTTTATCTGTCCCGGCAGCGGCGCCTGTTCCACTGGCTGGTCATTCAGGCCAAACGTTTTCAAGCCCGGGAGAACTGATGCTAGGTTACCTCACGCTATTCGGAGCGGCCTTTTTATCCGCTACCATTTTGCCGTTTTATTCCGAGGTCATCCTCTTTGCCTTAGCCAGAGACGGCGAGCCGGGCTGGGCGCTGATCCTGGTCGCGACTGTTGGCAATACGCTGGGCGCAGTGGTGAACTGGGTACTGGGTAAGTACTTACTCAAGTATAAAGACCGGCGCTGGTTTTACTTTAAAGAAAAGCAGCTCCATCGGATGCAAAACTGGTTTAATCATTATGGCGTCTGGAGTCTGTTGCTCGCCTGGCTGCCGCTGGGCGGCGATGCCTTGACCTTTATTGCCGGTGTAATGAAGGTGCGCCTCTGGGTGTTTCTGATTCTGGTCGGCATCGGCAAGGCCGTGCGCTATGTGGCGGTATTTTACTTCTCTGCCGCCAGTTTGAACTGGCTGTAACCAAGGCAACCATGTTGTGAACCAGCACCAGAGTTAATGCTCCAAGCGGAACCTAACGAGCGAATGACTCCTGCCCGTGGATTCCTGCTCGGAGGCAGGAATGACAAAAAAAGCCGATTCCTGCGTACTGGAATAACAGTAAACTTTATCTGTGACTTATTGTTTTACCGTGATGCCTGCGAAAGCAGGCATCCACCGGCTGAACCAATTCCAGAGTTAAGGCTTGAAGTCCCTCATAACTCGACCTGCGTCGGTGCCAACTGCGCAACAATCAATCAATTTTAGTCAATTGCCTCTCTCAATTTAAAATCGGGCCTGCTATTCTGCGCGCTGATTCAATGGGGATATTTACGGAGACTTTATGCGATTTGGAGCCGGACTTCTGGTTACTGCCGCCTTTATCGGCCCGGGTACAATCACCACCGCCAGCGTTGCCGGTGCGAACTTTGGCTTTGCCCTGTTATGGACCTTACTCTTCTCAGTCATCGCGACCATTGTGCTGCAAGGCATGGCCGCCCGGCTCGGCATTGTGACTGGGCTGGATCTGGCTCAGGCCCTGCGCAAACACATTCACCAACCATTGTTTCGCTATCTTGCGGGCTTTTTAGTGATCAGCGCCATCGGTATCGGCAGTGCCGCCTATGAAGCGGGTAACCTGACCGGTGCAAGCTTAGGTCTGATTGGCCTGTTTCCCGACTCCGAGCATTATTACTGGACGCCGGTTATTGCACTGATTTCTGCCGCCTTGCTTTGGACCGGTAAACACAAACTGGTAGAAAATGCGCTCATCGGTCTGGTTCTGATCATGAGCCTGGTGTTTATCACGACTATGGTTATGGCCGGACCGGATTTAGGGGCGTTAATGGCAGGTTTTGTACCCTCGATCCCCGAAGGCTCGCTGACCACAGTACTGGCTCTGATTGGCACCACCATTGTGCCCTACAACCTGTTTTTACATTCCGGCGTATTAGCAAGCCAGGCCCGACACACCGAGGATAAAACCAGGGCGGTCACCCATGCCAACTGGGATACCGGCCTATCGGTGGGGCTGGGAGGCTTGATTACCCTGGCGATCCTGTCCACCGCCAGCGTGGCTTTTTTCGGTCAGCAGGTGAATAGCCTGTCTGCCGCCACCATCGCGCACCAACTCGAACCCTTGTTAGGAGAATCCGCCCAGTACTTTTTTGCTGTAGGCCTCTTTGCAGCGGGCTTAACCAGTGCCATCACCGCCCCATTGGCCGGGGCCTATGCCGTATGCGGCATGCTGGGCTGGTCCAATGATATGAAAAACACCCGCTTTAGGCTGGTGGCGCTGTTTATCCTGATCTTTGGTGCCGTGGTTGCCAGCCTGGGGCTGGATCCGTTCGCGGTTATTATCTTTGCCCAGGCCACCAACGGCGTTTTGTTACCCGTGGTCACCTTCTACTTGGTGTGGCTGGTCAACAGCCGCAAGGTGATGCAGGAACAAACTAATGGGCTGGGTTTGAACCTGCTGCTCATTCCTATCGTCTTGCTCATCACCGGCCTGAGCATCTATAAATTGGTGTCGTTGGTATAGCCTTTAAGGGGCTGTAGACCAGCCCCTTTCCATCCCCTGTCAGAGCCTGAGTGAGGGTATGGATTCCTGCTCGGTGGCAAGAAGTGTGGATTATCGCTTACACAGGAATGACGATTATATTAATGCAGAATAAGGTCATCTCGATGGACGGCAACGGGCGCGCGGACATAGCCCAGACGAGACTCAATGTTCAGACTCTGGGCGCCACAAATCTGTCGCAGCTCCGCAGCAGAGTACTGGCTGAGACCGGTGGCAATTACCTTGCCCTGAAAGCTCACCTCAACGGCCTCACCAATATCAAAATGGCCCTGCACCTCTGTAATGCCCACCGGCAGTAAAGAAGCGCCCGCACTAACCAGCGCCTTCGCTGCGCCTTCATCGACGGCTAGCTGGCCTTTCGCCTTCAAGCTATGACGCAGCCAGTTCTTCTTGGCACTGTCACGTGACTGACCGGCCTGAATCAGAGTACCGGGCACCCTGCCCTGAGACAGCTGCATATAGCTATTGGCATCACCGCCATTGATGATCAGCGTCTGTACACCATTTGCCGCCGCCTTGCTCGCCGCCTGCAACTTGGTCAGCATACCGCCGGTGCCGATGCAGGAGTGGCTGTCCCCGGCTAAGGCCATATGCTCGGCTGTTAAGGTCTCAACCCGTCGAATGGGCGATGCTTTTGGGTCATGGTGAGGATTGGCGGTATACAGGCCATCGATATCGGTGCAAAGCATGAGAGTGTCGGCTTCTGCGACAAGGGCTACCAACGCCGCCAGGTTGTCATTATCGCCGAATTTCAGCTCGTCACTGGCTACAGAGTCGTTTTCATTCACAATGGGCAGAATGTCGAACTCTAACAACTCCCTGAGTGTACTTTTGATATTCAGGTAGCTGTCACGCTGTCGGATATCATTGTGAGTCAGCAACATCTGGGCGATATCAAAGTCAAACAGTCGCGCCCAGTTGGCCATCATGCGATTCTGCCCTACCGCGGCCATGGCTTGTTTGCGGGACAGACTGGCGGGGGGCTCGCCGCCCAACGCGCTTCGACCGGCGGCAACCGCACCGGAAGACACTAATACCACCGACTTCCCCTGACGACGACTCTGGCTGATAAACTGGGCCAGAGGCATCAGATGTTCAATACAGCAGCGATTGCCCTGGGGCGCGATGAGATTACTGCCCACTTTGATCACGGCGCGCTGCCACTGAAACGGAGCATAGTTATTAGAGCTGGCGTTCACAGGGAAAATCCTTAAAGCTGTGATGAATACCGCAGATTGGTATAAAATACGCCGCAAACTGGTTTCTAGACAACAACTTTTAGCATGAAAAACCTTGTTGGCGTATTTTCGGTATTGGGTTACGGAATCAACACCCTGTTCTGGTTTGTGCCGATTATTCTATTGTCCCTGCTGAAATTGATTCCGATTCGCCCCTGGCAGACCGTACTCACTCGCATTCTGGACCGGTGTGCCACCTCCTGGGTCAGCATCAATAACCTGAACCAGAAGCTCACCGGCGGCACTCAGTTTGACGTTAAGGGTCTGAACCCGCTCACCCCCAAAGAGTGGTATCTGGTGATTGCCAACCACCAGTCCTGGGTGGATATTTTGGTTCTTCAGCGCGTGTTTAACCGTAAAATCCCATTTCTAAAATTTTTTCTAAAGCGAGAGCTGATCTGGGTGCCCTTCCTTGGCCTCGCCTGGTGGGCACTGGACTTCCCCTTTATGCGCCGCTACAAAAAAGCCTTTTTGGAAAAGTACCCGCACAAGAAGGGTAAGGATCTGGAAACCACCCGCGCAGCGTGCGAGAAATTTCGCTTCAAACCTGTGAGCATCATGAATTTTGTGGAAGGCACCCGCTTTACTCCACAAAAACACGCGGCTCAGAACAGCCCTTTTGACCACCTGCTCAGACCCAAAGCAGGCGGCATTGCCTTTGTATTAAATGCCATGGGTGATAAATTACACCAGCTACTGGATGTCACCATTCACTACCCTCAGGGGGCACCCAGCTTTTGGGACTTTGTCTGCGGTAAGGTGAAGCAAATTCAGGTACGCGTTAAGGTGACATCACTGGACAATGTGTTGCCCGGTGATTACTTTGACAGCGAAGAACAAAAACTGAAGTTCCAGCAATGGCTGAATCAACGCTGGCAACAAAAAGATGCCCTGCTTGAAACGCTGGAAAGGGCCACATGCTCTAAGGAACAAGCCGTATAATGTTATCTTTCTTACCGCCGTTTTTAATTCTTCCGGTCCACCTGCTATTACAGATCCTCAATCTGGCGTTCTGGGGCGCCTTTGTTATCGGTTTTGGGATCATTAAGTTTTTGTTGCCTGTTCCCGTTATAACACGGGCTCTGAACGCCATACTGCACTTTGGCATGGCGAGCTTTGCTGTATGCAGCATGGGCTTTATCCGTTTGTTTAACCGACTGGACCTGCAGGTCGAAGTGGATGGCGAGCTGGATAAGCAGCACTGGTACCTGGTGATCTCCAACCATCTCAGTTGGCTGGACATTATCCTGCTGATGTACTTTTCCGTAGGCCGCATCCCAGCGACTAAGTTTTTTATCAAGCAGGAACTGCTATGGATGCCCTTTGTAGGCCTGGGAGCCTGGGCTCTGGATATGCCGTTTATGCGTCGTTACAGCAAAGAACAGGTAGAGAAGAATCCGGCCCTAAAAGGCAAAGACATCGAAACCACCAAGAAAAGCTGTGAGAAATTCAAAGCCATTCCCACCACGGTAGTGAACTTTGTGGAAGGCACGCGTTTCACGCCCAAGAAGCACCGGCTGCGCAATAGCCCTTACGAAAACCTGTTAAAACCCAAAGCTGCCGGAGTCGCCTTTACGCTGGCGGCCATGGGCCATCTGTTTAATCATATCATCAATGTCACCTTGCTCTATCCCCATAGTCGCCATCCGGTCCTGGAGCTGCTCTGCGGCCGATTAACCAAGGTATTGCTGCATGCCGAGGTCTTGCCCGTGGAAGAGCGGTTGATCGGTGATTACTTCAATAACGAACAATTCCGTCTGAGCTTTCAAAGCTGGCTCAACGACAAATGGGCGGAAAAAGACCAACACCTGCGTCAACTTCTGGATAGCCGTTAATGGATGAAAAACAAACACTGATGCAAGGCTTTGAACAGCTGCCCACCCTGGTACTGGAATACAGCGATGCGCTGGGCCTGCCGATTCAGGTGAGCCAGACGCTGTATTTAGTCATTGCTTTGAGTTTAATACTGGTCAGTTCCTGGCTTGGATTGGTTGTAGGTAGGTACTTACTAACTCACCAGGCCACAAGACTGATTGCAGCCAGTAAGAGCCAACTGGATGACGAACTCAAGGAGCATCACTTTTTCTCCAGACTGGCGCACCTGATCCCGGTCGTACTGATTTATGTGCTGGCTCAACCGCTGCTAAAAGATTGGGAAGGCGCGCTGAGCTTGTTACTGAAGCTGACGTATATCTATGGAGTGGTTGTGTCGCTTCTGCTTATCAGCGCTCTGCTGAATACCGCCGAAGGCATTTACAACCACTCCCCGATGGCCAAGCGCGTGCCCATTACCAACTTCATTCAGGTGGGCAAGCTGATCTTTACGTTGGTGGCCATCATTCTGGTGGTTGCCGATCTTATCGATAAGTCTCCGACGCTGGTTCTTTCGGGCCTTGGAGCCATTACCGCCGTTTTGTTGCTTATCTTCCGCGACACCATTTTAGGCCTGGTAGCAGGGGTCAACATCGTGGCCAACCGCATGGTCAATACTGGCGACTGGATAGAACTGAGCAAGTATGGCGCCAATGGTACGGTGATCGCCGTAGGCCTAACCACGGTCAAGGTACAAAACTGGGATAACACCATCACCACAGTGCCCACTTATGCCCTGATTGGTGACTCGTTCATTAACTGGCGCGGTATGCAGGAATCCGGCGGTCGCCGCATCAAGCGGGCCATATATCTGGATATCCATTCCATTCGTTTTTGCGATGAATCGATGTTAGAAGACTTCGCCAAGATCCGTTATATCAAAGCGTACATCAATAAAAAGCGAGAAGAGGTCGCCAGACACAACCAGGATGAGCATGTCACCGCAGAGGATCTGGTTAACGCCCGTCGGCTGACTAACATCGGTACCTTCCGCGCTTATATTATTGAGTATCTTAAGCATCACCCCAAGGTCAATCAGGAGCTGACGTTAATGGCCCGCCAGCTGGCTCCGACGGAGTTTGGCCTGCCCATGGAGGTTTACTGCTTTTCCAAGGACAAAATCTGGGTGGAATATGAGGGCGTGCAGTCGGATATTATGGATCATCTGCTGGCCATCTTACCGGCCTTTGGCCTGCGCGCCTATCAGCGCATTAGCGACCGTCAGACAGGGAACTGAACAAAGCTCAGACTCGAAAAGTCAGCACGCTCTAGTGGTGCAGTAAGGCCAGCGTCACCAGCGTCACCACACCGAGGCCAGCCCCAATAAGATTATAGGTGCGCCAGGCGCGAACCTCATGCCAGAGGGAGTGTTTGTGATTATGGCTGTGATCGTGCTTGTGCGGTTGGTGTATCAAAACGTGCAATAAGGTGCCCGCCACAAAGGATTGCAACAGAGCAAAGCCCTCGCTGCTGATGGCCTTTTCGATTTGCAGCCCCAACACATAGCCAAACAGCGTAAAGATGGCTACCGACATTAAGCCCATCCATACGCCCTTGCGACCAAACAGCGGTCGTAATAGCAATAAAATCATCAATGCTACCGGTATCCGGTGCAAGACCACCGCCAGGCCCAGTAAACCGGACGCTGAAGATAGATGTTCATATTCGTTCAGGGAGGCGCCATCGATCATGGCGTGTAACATCAGGCCGCAGATCCCGATCAGCAGCGTAACCTGATGGGTGCTGTCTGCTGCCTTACTGAAGAGCTTTTCGATCAGTGTCGGGCCGCTGAGACCAATAATAATCATAGGCACTGCCCACCAGCCTACCGCCTGATAGGACATGGGAATGATCTCGCCAAGCACAATACCGGCCAACACCACAATCAGGAAGCTGGATAGCAGATGCTCGAAGCGTTGCTTGCCCCGGGATAGCTTTTCTATCAAGGGCACTAAAATAAGCACCAGCAAACTGAGGGCGAGGTATAACAGGCTCAAGGGCTTCTCTTAATAATGCGCATGGAACGAACAGGCGGCGTATTATCCGCACTGGTGGTTAAGAGTAAACCATTTTTTGTTATAAAGTAACATTAGGTTATTTGGAAAGCGCTGACTAATTTCTTCCAATCACAAATACAGGCATTCTTGAGCCGAATACCAGCACCGAAAAGAAATCCATCAGTCGATGACATCTAACCCCATAGATACCTGCTTTCGCAGGTATGACGCTAAACAGACTGGTCTTGTGGCTATAACTTAAGGTACGCCGCGAATTCCTGCCCCAGCTCCGGATGGCGAAGGGCATACTCCACATTGGCTTTCATATAACCCAGTTTACTGCCACAGTCATGGCTTTTACCCTTCATGTAGTAGGCTTCCACCGGCTCTTCCAGCATCAATGCGTCGATAGCGTCGGTCAGCTGGATTTCATCGCCCGCCCCCGGCGGAGTATGGCGCAACTTGTCCCAGATATTGGCCGACAGCACATAGCGCCCTACCACGGCCAGGTCGGACGGCGCCTCGTCTTTGGGCGGCTTTTCCACCACCATTTTAATCGGCGCGGATTGCCCGGGCCGAAGTTCCTCTCCATTAATATCGGCAATACCGAACTGACTGACCTTATCCTCCGGCACCTTCTCCACCATAATCTGACTGGCACCAGACTCTTTAAAGCGCGCGATCATTTCGGCCATATTATCCTGAGTCAGGTCAGAGGCCGCATCGTCAATGAGCACATCTGGCAAGACCACCGCAAAAGGCGCGTCACCCACCAGCGGCTCGGCGCAGAGCACAGCATGCCCCAGTCCTTTCGCCACGCCCTGACGCACATGCATGATGGTGACATCTTTTGGGCAAATGGACTGCACCTCATCCAACAGCTGACGTTTGACCCGCTTTTCCAGCGTTGCTTCCAGTTCAAAGCTGGTGTCGAAGTGGTTTTCAATGCTGTTCTTACTGGCATGAGTCACCAAAACAATTTCCTTAATGCCGGCCGCAACGCATTCACTGACCACATACTGAATCAGGGGCTTATCCACCACCGGCAACATCTCCTTGGGAATAGCCTTGGTAGCAGGCAACATACGAGTGCCCAGGCCTGCAACGGGTATTACGGCTTTTCTCACATCCATCACGAAATCTCCGATTTTATTGACTGCCCCCGACCGATACCGAAGTAATGAATGCCCAGCTCATGCATCTGCTGTGGGTCATACAAATTTCGGCCATCAAAAATCAATGGCTGTGCCAGCTGCTGTTTGATCAACTCAA
This sequence comes from Saliniradius amylolyticus, assembly GCF_003143555.1. Lineage (NCBI taxonomy): Bacteria > Pseudomonadati > Pseudomonadota > Gammaproteobacteria > Alteromonadales > Alteromonadaceae > Saliniradius > Saliniradius amylolyticus. The sequence continues at coordinate 793,913 of NZ_CP029347.1, read as the reverse complement.
AATCCGGGGCTTTAAAGGCCTGCCAATCGGTACAGATGACCAAAAAGTCTGCGCCGCTCAGCGCCGCTTCCTTGGTGCCCATCAACCTTAAGTCATTGCGCCCGCCATAGACACGTTGAGTTTCTTCCATCGCTTCCGGGTCATAGGCTTGTACAGTAGCCCCTTCCTCCCATAGCTGCTCCATGAGCACTCGACTAGGTGCTTCGCGCATATCATCGGTGTTGGGTTTGAACGACAGTCCCCACAAAGCGACAGTTTTGCCGTCAAGCTGGCCGTCGAAGTAATCACTGATGTAGCCGAACAGTTTTTCCTTCTGAGCATAGTTGACCGCTTCCACCGACTCCAATACCCGAGCCTGATAACCTACTGCATTGGCGCTGCGAATCAGCGCCTGAACATCTTTCGGGAAGCATGAACCACCATAGCCACAGCCTGGATAAATAAAGTGGTAGCCGATACGAGGGTCCGAGCCAATGCCCCTGCGCACATTTTCCACATCGGCACCAAATTTCTCTGCCAGGTTGGCAATCTCGTTCATAAAGCTGATTTTGGTGGCCAGCATGCAGTTCGCGGCATACTTGGTTAGTTCCGCACTGCGCACGTCCATGACGATGATCTTTTCATGGTTCCGGTTAAAAGGCGCATACAGGCGGCGTAAGACTTTTTCGGAATTGGACGACTCTGTACCCAAGATAATCCTATCCGGGCTCATACAGTCCTTAACCGCCGCTCCCTCTTTCAAAAACTCAGGGTTGGAAACCACATCAAAGCTCAGCTCAACTTTACGTTGTCTCAGCGTTTCGGTTATCGATGCTCTTACTTTGTCGGCAGTGCCCACCGGCACGGTGGATTTATTAATGACAATTTTATGCTCCTGCATATGTTCGGCGACCGTCCGTGCAACTGAAAGCACATATTTGAGGTCCGCCGAGCCGTCCTCATCCGGCGGTGTACCTACCGCGATGAAGATCACCTCCGCGCGTTGTACCCCCTCTTTCGCGTCCGTTGTGAAGTGCAGGCGGCCTGCGGCAAGGTTCTCTTTGACAATCGGCTCCAGGCCTGGCTCATAGATGGGAATGCCCCCATTGTTCAGCAAAGCCACTTTATCCTGATCCACATCCACACAGGTAACATCATGGCCTACCTCTGCCAGAATAGCGCCCTGAACCAGACCAACATAGCCCACGCCAAATACGGTAACTCTCATCCTGCTTCCTTTAAAAAACCGTTGATACTGTGTACTAACCACAGACCAAAATTCTTCAGGAATGATACCTGAGTAAGATAAAAAACTTAATGACAGGTGAATGAAAATCTTGTGCGCTTGTGAGAACGTCCCTCGTCAATTAGAATAAGCGGGTTATCAGGCCGGATTGGGGGCGGCTTTCCTCAACGCACTTTCACTAGGGGCATTTTTCCGTGATCGATACGATGATCATTACTCTTTTCTCGTTCTTTGTAGCCTTTGCCTCCGTCATGCTGTTTCGTCCTATTGCTATTGGTGTCGGGCTGGTCGATAGACCCTGCTCTCGAAAACGCCACCAGGGCGAAGTGCCTCTGGTAGGCGGACTAGCCATCTATACCAGTATTGTCCTAAGCAGCTTCTTATTTGTTGAGTTCGACAACGTTTACAAGATGTATATGCTCTCCACCGCCTTTTTGGTGCTCATCGGGGCTTTAGACGATTATCACGATATAGAACCGAATATCCGCCTTATTGCTCAGGTTTTGATCGGCTCGTTGATGGTGTTTGGTGCGGACGTCCAACTTACCAACCTCGGTAACTTAATAGGGACCGGTGATATTCAGTTAGGTGTTTTGGCCCCGATAGTAACGTTGATGGCCGTAATTGGCGCCATCAACGCGTTTAATATGACTGACGGGGTGGACGGCCTTGTGGGCACCTTGGGTATTCATACGTTTATATCCATCGGTGTGCTTGCGTATCTCGGAAATATTGAGTTTTCCTCCGAGCTTCCCGCTATGTTTATTGGTGCATTAATCGCCTTCTTGTTCTTCAATTTTGGTCGTTTTAAACGAGGCCGTTATAAAGTCTTTATGGGTGATGCTGGGAGTATGCTGTTAGGTCTTACCGTTATCTGGATGCTTGCGGTTTGTACCCAGGGCGAGTCCAGATTTGTTGACCCTACAACTGCACTCTGGCTGATTGCCGTCCCACTCATGGATATGGTGTCGGTGATGATCCGCCGGATAATGTCGGGGTTATCGCCACTGAGGGCCAGTCGCGATCACTTGCATCACATTCTGTTATTTAAAGGTTTGTCAGCAAGGTGGACCACAATATTTATAGGTGTCATTAGCGTTATTGCTAGCTTGCTCGGTATAATAATGCAGGAGTCACAGGTCCCCGAATCCACTCGGCTAATTAGCTTTTTGAGTGTTTTCATCGCTTATAACTTCTTTATGTGTCGTCAAGACAAGCAAATGCACAACCACGTTCAGTGAAAATACTCTCTCGCTGGGATATTAGTGAACTAAAGCCTCCCCAATAAATAGACAATGCTGGCTTTCGCTCTATTGTTCCTGAGGGTGAAAACTATTAAGTAAAGTACTATTGAAGACCCAAAAACTCTCTTATATTTCCAGCAATAAAAAATGACTCCTTCTGATAAGGGGTGGGTTTGTAACCCTGCTTAATTTTTCTTAGTCCTGTCAAAATCTCACTCGCGTTATTGGCAACAAGCGCATAGTTTTCACCGCCGACATAACGTGCAAGGTCGAGCTGGTGTTGGTCCTTTCTCTCCAAATTTGGAACAACAATCAACACTTTCTCCATTTCCAAAAGTTGATAGACACTACCAGCTCCGGCATGAGTAATGACAACATCACTCTGCTTGTACTCGTTTTCAATATTTTGAGAAAACCTAAACCATTTACAATGCCGGGGTTCATAGTCACCGTTTGCTATTTGACAAACGAATTCCAGCTCTGGCAGCTGGCCCGCAATATTATCAATATGTCTAAAAAGACCATTAAAAGTAGTAGTGCCAACAGTAACCAATACCCTCACAGACGCCCCCCATACATCCCCTTGGGATAGAACTTCGAGAGCGTTTTATTCTGATAGTAAAAACGATTCGCAATTAAATACATCACTCTTCCCGCCAGGGAGCGAGTATAGAACCGACTCCATGTTTCCAAATGGATAACCTTTCCGCCACAAATACGCAAAATCAACGCGGGTATGATGGCTATACCCGGTCCCGTTGAAATCATTGACGTCACATGATGTTTTCTAATGATATGAATTGACTGCCAAAAAATCTGCCATGCCGCAATTAAGCTACCGCTTGAACGGCTTTTTTCTCTTAAGCCAGGTGCTACAACATGATAATCAGACCATTCCGGGCGGCTTGAGTCATCGCTTATAGTTACGATGCGAGTTTGAGTTACATTTAAGGCATTTACCACACGGTGGGCTTGTGCTTTGTGGCCTCCCGCTCCGTAAACCATAAGTAAAATGTTAGTTTTTCTGCCCATCAACACTCTTTCCCGACATACGACTAAACAGGCTTACTAATTCCCGTGCTCCGCTCTCTACTCGAAAGTTATCAGAAACATTGTTTCGGGCATTGTCGGCCATTGAGACGCAGTTTTGATACGCCTTTTCTATTGCTCTTGCGATATCTTCACCATCAGTTGATCGAGCAATAATACCATCAATGCCATTAGTGACGATGTCAGTAATGGGACCAGACGGCGTGGTAACAACGGGTAAACCACAGGCCATCGCTTCAATGAAGACCATACCAAATGAGTCATACTCGGAGGGCATAGCGAAAACATCATGACTTTTCATTTGCTGTATTTTTTCGTCCTCATTCAACCAGCCGAGAAAGCGTATGCGTGACTCAAGTTGAAGCTTTATACTGAGCTTTTGTAACTCCCCCACATAAGGGCCGGTCCCGGCAATACTTAAATGAAACTCTGGTGGGAGAAACCTCATCGCCTCAATAACACGCTGAACCCCTTTTTTCTTCAATAGTCGCGTCATTGTAATAACCCGTACCGTCTCACTCGGGCTATCAGGTGTATGCGCTTCTTTCATGGCCTTCGCCAGAAAGACCGGACTCAGACCATTTTGATTAACGACTATTTTGTCCTTTAACTCAGGGTAAACCTTTTCTATGCGGTTCTGCCACCACTTAGAGACCACAACAATCTGGTCTGCTATCAAGAGCATCCGCCTCAAGAAAAACCTTGTCACTCGGTTGTTTAAATAAGCATCTATTTCCACTGAATGAAGATGAAAAACAATAAGAGCTTTTCTGCTTCGTGCTCGTCGCGCCAATGCATACTTCCGAACTAAAGAAAGCCACGGGCCACAATGGAGCCAGACTACGTCTCCCGCCTTTACATTTGTATCAAGTTCATTCAGTGCACCACAAAAACTTGACCATTTTTTACCTGGGCGGTGGCTCACTACTGCCCTCACTGGGATATTTTTTGCCTCAAGCATGGGGCTTAGAGCATTGATAACTGAAGCTATTCCCCCACGACCATTTTTTGTCTCCGTTGATACACAATGAATCATTTTTAATCCCTGTGAACATCGTGAGCATTCAGGCAGGACGATAAGGCTAGCCCCATAAATATTCCCCATATTGGCGTGATGACGCCATTAAACGACACATGGCCCGCAACACTTCCCAGCGCGAGTAGTAATAAAAAAGCAATAATAGGCGGCGCACGAAATGCCTTATGTTTAATGCGTGTTAATGTTAGAAATACAGCCAAATAAGACGTATAAATAAATCCAGTAATAGCAAAGCCAAAATAAATAGCCATATCAGCAAAATCAAGTTCAATTCGAGTTTCAGAAAGAGCGCTCAGTTTCTCGAAATCGAGTCCCCAGACCCAATCTTGCCACCCCCCAGACAATAGCGTAGGAAAAATAATAGCGAACTTCTCCTCTCTCCCTGATAAAAGGGCCCTGCTAATACCTCCTTGCTCGTAAAAAAACACAAGACGAGCATATATTGGAGTATCAGTTAGCCAATCCCAGGCCAACAAAAGCCCCCCCAAGGAAACTGAAAAGAGAAATGCAAACAACAAAATGCTTTTGGCGTTTAAACGAAAGCACATAGTCAACATGCCCACTAACAGGACACCTAAAATGCCTCCTTTAGTTCCCATAATCAGAGCAAGTAGCAGGAAAAACAGTGTTGTAGTCAGAAACCTGAATGTCGATTTTGTGTAAGCGTTGTAAATGACCCAGCTTGCGCAAACAACAATAATACCCGATACGACATTACCACCGACAAAGAAGCCAGTGGCACCATAAGATCCGTAAGAAAACTGCCCAACACCAGTGTACGAGGCCGCCACATTTGCGAGTAATACAAGCAAATATCCAGCTACAACTAGCTGGATCGTTTTTGCTGACGTCGTTCGCATTACCGAAGTTATCGAGAAAGCGAGAAAGAATAAATAAGCCTTAAATAGCTCCTGTAAAGAGAAAAAAAGCCCAGAGCTATCGCCAAACCACAACCGAGACAGAGCCCAGCAACAAACAATCAGAATAAAGGCGCTATTGTAAGCCATTACTTTGGGCGCATAATGGGCCAAGAACAACAGCGACAAAAACATGGCCCCGAGCTTATAAGCGGGAGAAAGCATGCTTGGTAGCCCCAGATTAAGCACTAACGCGCCATTAATCGTATCGACCAGAAGGGTCAGAGCCCAGATTAATACCAGCCCACGCTCTTGAAATGATCGGCGAGGATCACTGAAAAACGTTGAGGACGACATAGCGATTTACCGTTTCTTCTGACCGAATGCGCCAATTCGCACATTTCTTTTAATAATCCGCGCTGGATTCCCCGCCACTATGACATTTGACTCGGTTACCGGCTCGGACACAACCGCACCAGCACCTACAACAACACTATCTGCAATATCGCATCCCGGTAAGATGATAGCCTTGGCACCAATAAATACATGACGCCCAATATGAGTTTGGACGTGCCGTTTATTTATATAATCATGAGATAGAACCAATGAGTCTGCTGCGATATAGCTTTTCTCACCTATATGTATGCCGCGAGGATTTGACTTATCCAAATAGGCTTTGAAACTTACAATGGTTCCTTTACCAATATTCATCCCAAATGCATGAACCAAACACCAGCGTCGTAAGCCAATCACAGAGTTCCGGAGCGAATCCCTCAGAAAAACGAACAACGGTCTTTTCATCATTTCGTTCCCTGCTTGCGGGTGACAAAACCAATCGTCAAAAAGCACGCGACAATACCACCCGACAAGAATGCAGCGAGGAAAACTATTAGCGCACGTCTAGGACCATATTTAGAGTCTGGAACATAGGCTTCACTTATCACCGACAACACGTATTCATCCCCCACGTTGGCCAGCATGAGTTCCTTGTATTGTTCTTGAATCAAGCCAAATAACGACGTCTTTATTTCCACATCCTCTGTCTGAGACACCTGCTGCTTCAGATAACTGATGTTCCCTTTAAGTCTACTCAGTTCTCGGTCCCTCATGACTTTATTAACTTCAGTAACCAGTCCTTCCAGCCACTCCTTACTTAATAACGGGGATAGAGACTCTACTGAGATAGTAATAACGCCGGAGGTTGGGTCTTTTTCCACAACCAACTGCTCCAAAAAGCTCTCATAGAGTTCTGAGTCAGTAGGAGTTGATGAACGCGGAGGCTCTACCTCTCTGAGCCAAGTACGTGTCTCCACATCATAGATCTCTTTATTAATGACTAGTTCACGCTCTCTATCATCCCAATACTCACCAGCAATCAGCACCACTTCCAGTTCATTCTCTTTGATAAAATTCAGCAAAAAAGAACGTGATGTCAGCGTTTCCAGTGCAAGAGACACCTTATCCACTGCTCCTTTACCGCCCAGAGAGATTCCAGCCATAGATGCGAGCCCACCGAGCTGCCCAGTTACCGACGAGAGCTCACCTGACTGATTCTGACTCGGTGCAACAAGGGCCTCACTACGATAGACATTCGGCAAACTCAACGTCCACATTGCCGTTCCAACGGAGATCAGGAATGGAATGCCGAGTAAATAAACCCAGCGCCTTATCAGATAATAAAAGAGTGTGCGAATGCTATAATCCAAACTATCACTGTTACTCATCACTCATCCTTTTAAAATTTTTAATCTAATTGCCGAAAGGTAGGGAAAATTAGAAGAAAGTAAATATCGAACTGCGAGGCGCCAGTTTCGTAATGTCGCCAACTTTATAAAACAGAATATTGTGAACTTCTCTCGTCTTGCTCGGCATAGCAAAAACTTTTGATCTCTCGCATTTCTCCTGCTAGAAATACCTGCGTATTTTTCAATAATCTTTTCATGGCCTAGCACCTTGTTTTTTGAGACACTGATTCTGCCTAGCTCGTGCTCCGTATGTGTAATATAAGTTGGTTTATTTAAACTGTATGCATCACCATATTTCTGACACGCTCGAATCCAAGTATCCCAGTCCTGGCAAGCTGGCATCGCTGCATCAAACCCACCAATCGCTCTTAGCTTTTCAGTCTGAATAAACACTTGATTCCCAGCATAATTAAAGCTCAGCAACCTATCTAAAGTCAGCCGCTGTTCATTAAAGCCCAGCACCTTCCTCCGCTGTCCATAACTCCAGTATTGAGAGGTAAAGACAAATCCATACTTATCAGCAAGCGCCCTGTTGTTCCAAAAAAACAAAAGTCTGTCGGGGGTAAACTCATCATCATCATCCAGGCCTGTAATGTACTCGCCGCGGGCCATAGAAATCGCAAGGTTGCGAGCCGCACAGGCCCCCTTCGGGCTTTCATGACGATAAACCCGGAACCTCGGATCTTCGTTACTCAACTGATTTAAATACTGTGCGGTTTCGTCACTTGAACCATCATCAACAATGATGGCTTCAAAGTTCGTAAAGGTTTGCGCCTGTATCGACTTCACTGCCCTGGGAAGCAATGACAACCGATTATGGGTCGGCATATAAATGCTGACCAATGGTTTGCTCTTATTGGGTTCCAAAGTCGTCGCCGTCATTTAACATCCTGTCTGAGCGATTCAACCGTCTTCTTCTGAGAGTATGGAATTTTGCCGGTATGCTCAGCATAACCAATGGCAATCAGCATCACCACGCGTTGCTCTGGTGCTAATTCAAGGCGCTCGGCGATGGCCTTCTCCCTGAAATCAATATCAGGCCAGTTAAGCGGGCAAGAAGCCAACCCCAGTGTTTCTAATGCCAACATGAGTTGCATCGCGGCTAATGAGCCATCGATATAAATGAGATGCCGGTCGCGCTCAAGTGGATAGGCAGAAAGCTCTCCCACAACCGCGATAGTACAGGGAATATTATGTACAAAGCCGCCCGTACCAACGGCAAGTTCTGCGATTTGCTGAGCTTTTTCATTACCATTCGCGACAAAAAAGCGGAAGGGCTGACGATTGCAGGCGCTTGGCGCCCACGACGCCAGCTGAATGGCCCTGTCTAACTTATCATCTTCAACAGAACTCTGACGAAACCAGCGTGTAGAGCGGCGCTGACGAAACAGTAGTTCCAATTGCAGATCATCGATCTGACTTCGGCTTCGGTCACTATCGGTATAGGGAACGTATCCACTATCGCCCCGCCGACCTGTCGCTTCAAATACGTTTCTGGCCGATGTCACCACTGCCGTCGGCTCCACCACATCGAAATAGTCGGTCAACACATCGGTAGCCCACTTCAGCTCTTGCTCACACGAAGTGCGTGAATTCACCATCTTTGCAAAAGCCTCTACGGTTTCCTGGATGTATTGCTCCGCAAAAACAGGCCGCCTGGGTCGCATAATCAGGCCTTTCTCAAGCCGATGTGTATTGCGCCTCAACAGCGCGCTGCTGGCAGTATTAGCGAGACTTTGATGAGTTTTGTAATAAGTCAACCGCCCGTTCAGCACCGCATGTTGCTCGCGGCGAAACTCGCGGGAGACCAAGGTGTAGTAAAGGCTACTCAGAAAAGGGCTTTTGGCAAACAGGCTCAATAACAACAGCCTCACGTCCTCACGATTCTTCTTAAGACTTACAATCGCGCTACGAGGCAATACTTTTCTAATAAGAGCTTTAAACATGGTATCGAATCATCCTCGCCTGAAATAACTGCCCGCCCTGAAGGGTAGTAACAGAGAACGGGACATTATAAAGGCCATCGGTCGAGTATGCGATGAGAAAAACAAAGCGAAATAGGAAGCACAGGCATACGAAATCAATGTCGCCCAAGCTGCTCCCATGGACTCATAATGAGGAATCAGCAGAGCGTTTAAAGCGACATTTACCAGGGCTCCTGCAAGTTGAGTGACCAAAGAAAACTTCAAGAGCCCTTCAGCGATAAGCCATTTACTGAATAAGGCCCGCATAAATATAAACACACCGGCTAATATATGTATGGAAAGCACTGGGGCCGCTTGCCGGTATTCATCCCCGAATACTATGACCATCACCGATTCTGATAACAATATAACGGGAACTACAACCGCCACGGCCATAGCAAACAAAAGGTCGCACAACACCTGCAACTTTTTATGATAGTGCTCATGGCTGGTATTTCTCAGTTTAAGAAGCATCGGAAAAAAAGAGCTGACCACAGCTATGGGGATAAAATACCAAATCTCAGAGATACGACTGGCTACCGAATAGAGCCCGGCTTGCTCAAGAGTAGTCATCCTGGTCAGCATCACCATATCGATTTTGAGGTATACCATCGCTGCAAAACCAGAGAGGATAAGCAGCCATGACTGCTTAACCATAGATATCGCACGACGACCATCAAGCTGCCAGTCAACAAGGCGCTCTCCGCGGAGCCGGTAAACGGTTAGGTAAGATAGTGCCGAGACAATCAGCTCGGCACCATATAACCAAACAAAAATGCTAAGCTCTGCCTCAAACCATATAGCGGCTAACCGCATGCTAAATATCGCGAATAAGGCAAAGGTCCTAGCCATAACCGAATACTGGACCTGCACCCTGGACTGGAACCAAAAGTCGATAAAGGTCATACAGGAAAAAACTTGAGCGACACCTATAAGCATCAGCCATTGAGCGTTCTGCGCCGATTCCGTCATCCCATAAAGGCTAAGCACCCCAAGCCCCAGTAACCCTCCAAAAAGCCGGACCAGAAAAGCCGCACCCATGACGGAATAGCGATGGTCGTGCTCATTCACCAACTCACGGGTAATAAGGCTACTTAACCCCATTGTTGCCAAAGGGGTTACAAGCATCGCCACTGAGAGAAGGTAGCTGTACAGACCAAGTTGCTCAACGCCAAGGTGACGAGCCAGAAGAACACTGGTAATCAGACCTACGGGCATCGAAACAAGCTTCTCTGACAACAGCCAGTGGGTATTCTTAACCGCTCTTTTACTCTCTCTCGACAGAGCAAACCGGTCTTTTAATTTTTCAACGACCTTGGCAGTCATCGGGCACCTCAAAGCCTCTCATCAGCTTTTTGTAGGCCCAGCAAGTACTTGACGCGATAGGCTACCTGGTACCATTTTAGAAAAGTAAAAAGCCCAAAGATCCGACACTTCTGAGCTAGAGTCAGCCCCATAGGATGAGAGGCAAGCTTCTTCAGGCTTTTAACCGGAGGGATAATCCCCCTAATCAAGGCTGTCCACCGAAACAGTGCCGCACACTCAGGCAACTCCTCTCGCTGGCGGTAAGCACCGCCTACTGTGCGCCGTATTTTGCGGGTTAACTGCTCGAGTCTTTGGCGGGCTGGATGACATACTCGTACCTCAGACGCATAATTCACTGGGATACTTGCTGTTTTTAACCGAGTCCCCCACTCCAGATCGCCACCGGAATAAAGGCTCGTATTGAAAGAACCGACCTGGTCTATGACCGCTCTGGAGGTAAAGAGATTTGCTGTAACACCGAAGTGTTGCTGCTCGGCATAAAACTGTTGCGGGAATGCTCTAAGAACTTCATAAAGCTCCACTATGGATGGTTGCCCCTGACTTTCAACATAAACCTCCACATTCCCGGCGATGGCCTGCAACGGTTGTTTCATCAGATGTTGCAACGCATTTTCAATCCAGTCAGGCTGAGGTAAACAGTCTGCATCGGTAAAGCCAATATACTTAATGCTCTTCGGTAATTCATTAAGTGCTTTATTTCGAGCACAGTAAGACCCCGGTTGCTCTTCAAATAGATAGTGACAAAAGCTATAGCGCTCAACACAGTGTTGAATATTATCACTGGAGTTATTGTCCACGACCATCACGAACAACCGCTCAAGTTCTATTGTCTGCGTGGCCAGAGCATCCAGACACTGGCCCAAGCGGTTCACTTCGTTGTAAGTCGGAATGATGATGGCTACATCCGCAGACATCACTTGTTCTCCATGACACTGAAAATTCTTTGCCACATAGCTTCGGACTTTTGTTTTTCATGCCCGGCATATTCGGCGATCAACGTCTTAATTCTTCGGTACTCCTCGCCACCGTCCCCCAGAAGTAGCATTTTTTCTTTAGCCACACCAAGGTCTTTTTTCTCATCAAAGAGCAGATCTTCAATGCCATAGTCAGACAGTAATTGACGATACTTGTGGCTCCACCCCGTTGCCATTACAGGTACATTCTGAGACAGGGCGCTTACAAGACCGTGAAAACGAGAGCTAACCACCAGCTTCGACATCCCTATCAGGGCCTTTACATCGGTGGCAGTATCGGGCTTGATTACAGGTACATCACAGCCCGCCTCAGTGATAATATCTTCAGCAAGCTGAGAGTCTTTTCTCCCTTCATGGACCAGAACGAAAGGCTTAAGATCAGCCTCATGCGCTTGCCTGAGTAATTGAGCCATAAAGCTGAGGTAATGGCCTTCGTCCTGCTTCATTTCCATCATTTTAGCATTTGGAATAAAGCAAACGCGTTTGTCCTTCATATCTATTGTTTGGGAGTACACTGGCTGAATCAAGTTAGTAAAGTCAGGCGCCTGAAATACATTTCCAGAGCAGTTCTTTATACCCTCGACATGTTCCAGCGACTCGGGATCTCGTGCAAATACCAGGTCGGCCGCCTGTAAGATCTTAGCCATTTCTCGTTTGATAGCCTCGTCAGAAAATGGTCCCAATGCCTGAGGCATGAGTATCAAACGCCTTGAGGACTTACCATTTTTAAAGCCGCGCATATAGGCATTAAAGCGCTGGCGCACTTTAACTGCTCCCCACTGGTCCCCATAGGCAAAACCTGACGCATCGAGAATAACGTCAATTTCCGACTTCAAAACAATGCCCAGATGGCGCCGAATAGCAGTCGGTACGACACGAAAAATGGCGCCAACATTCAAACCGAATTTTTTAAACTCAGCAAGCTGGTGAGCTTGATATAGCGCGCGCTGTTCGTAAGGGGCAGTGCTTGGCGGCAAAACAATGCGAGCCTTAATACCACTTCGCTTCAGTTTGTGGCAAATCGCAGCCAGCATGAGTTCCGCACCTTTATTGGGGAAACCAATACCGCGGACTTCAATATTTAACAATTTTTCATTCCTCTACACGGTAAACAAAGTCCCGCTACAGTGGGGAGTCAATGAAGCCAAGTTGCATCATCATCGCCTCAATAAGGTAGTAATCGGCGTAGATCAAAGAGGTGTCAATTTCACTACCGGCTGGAAAGTGACCGGTGGCGTGCATTAGCAAGGACTCACCAGACTCATTCAGGTCGATGTAGCGCGGGTTAAGCAATGCATCAATAAGCCTCTGCGAGGCTTTTCGGTAAACCGAAATGGTATCAGGATTGTCGTGCAAGTTCGAGAGTAGCCATAAGCCAGCCGCAGCGATGGCCGAAGCTGCGGCATCCTTTTGGGCCTCACCGGGCGCATCAAAATCCCAAGGCGCCACGCCATCATTAGGCATTCGGCTAATAAAGGCCTTTGCTGTTACATCTGCCGCCTCTAAAAAGCTCACGTCACCTGTGTAGCCATAGGTTTGGGCGAAACCGTAAATGGCCCAGGCTTGCCCCCGAGCCCAGGTACTTGATGCGTTAAGACCTTGCTCAGTGTGCTTTCTCATTACCGCACCTGACGTTGGGTCAAAGTCTACAACATGGAAGGTTGAGCCATCTTGGCGGATAAACTCGTCGGCCGTGGTATAGGCATGGGTTAAGGCAATCTGATAGTAGCGATCATCAGCAAATAAACGCGCCGCCTCAAATAGCAGCGCCAGATTCATCAAATTATCGATGATTACAGTGTGACGGCCCATTCGATTCCACGACTTGATCGCACCAACATTGGGGTTAAAGCGCGTCACCAGGTTCTTTGCGCCTTGCTCCATTACGGGCAAGTATTGTGTCTCGTTCGTAGCTCGGTACCCTTTGCCAAAACTATAGTCCACCATAAAACCGATATCATGGGTCGACCAATGAGCAGCATCATCCAGGTTCACCGTCCAACGTCGAGCTTGCTGTTGCAGTTCGTCATGTTCCAACCAATGAGCAAGATTCCATAAAATCCCAGGCAAAAAGCCACTGGTCCAATTAAGCGGTACCTGTACCCATTCATTCGCATCATTGACTGCTCTTGGGTAGCCCTCTACAGGGCTGTGATGCCGAGCAAAATTCAGATACTTTTCCTGAGCCATACTCAGAACCTGCTTGCGGCTATACTCCGGTTCGAGAGCATTTTGTTCAGACGGAGAAGCAGAGTTTTCCGCACTGCACCCTGCAAGAACAAGACAACAGCACACCAGTAAACTCTTACCGACACTCAAGTTCATTCCCCTCAGTAAGAGTCATAAGGTCGTACTCACCATTGCTATCCACCTCCCCTAAGCGAGTGGGTAACTGATGCCATTGGTTCTGTCTATCAATCAACACCAATGAAGCAGCCGGAAGTTCATCGTTATCGGCAGAGCCAATAAACTGGTACGGATTAGCTACTCCCGCGATTCCCAACATCGAACCGTTTGTACCAATGAAACCTCTGGCGTAGTTCATTTCACACAAGGAATCCAGATATCCGTTTGTTCCCGGGGTTAAAGGCCTTGAAAAATAGTCTACCCGCCCTCGTAACACTCTCGCCAACGCCCCTCCGGCCAAGTTATTTTCCATACCGTTTGGAGTTGCAGGAAAGTAAGCTCCAACCTTGGCACTTTCATGTTTGAAAAGAAAGCCCGTGGAATAGTTATGATCCACATCTTCACTTTGCCAGTCCGACAGCCAAACATCTCCAACTAGCGCTAATGACTCAATACGGTGTTGGGCAGCAGACCAAGGGTAGTGGCTATCACTGCCTTTTGAGCGGGTTACCAGTACCCGAACAGATGAGTAACCAGAGTCAGATATCATCAAATCCTTCAGATAGGTCCTCTCCCTGACGGGTTGACTCAGCTCGGTTTCATATACTGCAACTCGGCTCATTTCTTCGTTCGTCGATAATGGGAGTAATGTATCAGCACCAAGCCATTCTGAAGACCTTCTGTCAAAGTACTGCCAGCTTACTGCACCATCATCAGAGTAAAGCAGATAGAGGTTCGCCCTGTCCGCCACACTCCCTCCCAGATGTTTATTAAATGCCAAAACCACTTCCCGGCCATTAGGCGACACTCTTGCTAATGCATAATGCCCTTCCACCGCAGCTATTGGCCTCACGTCAGTCAACGTGGCTTTATCCATTCCCTCTTCATAAACGATACTTGCTTGCCAGACTTGTCGAGTGCCCTCCCGGCAATTCAGCTCGTGATTACCATAGCAATAAACGTTGTAGATCACCTTTAAACCGTGTTCCGTGGTAAGCAACTGTGGATAGGTAATAGACGCGAATTCTGGACGTGAAAGCGCTTCTCCCAAGGTTTGATAATTAATATTATCTGGTGTAATTTCCCGTATTTCTAAGCTATTGCTGTTGAAAACAGTTACCTCATCAGGCCGACGGATATAAAACATCAGGCCGCTGCGCCTGGTCCCCCGCCCTGAGGCAAGTACAATTAAATTGCCTTTATTATCAAAGCTCAGTACAGCGTTATCATGAGGGTCGTCTGTATTCTTGGCATGCAAAAGCAGCGGGGCTGAGACCTTACCGGTATGGTTATTCAGGCGCGCAATATACAAGCCTATAATATTGGTCTTTCCGTCTTCACGCCAGAACAGCTCACTTGACGTTTTAACGCCCCCATTAACAGTGGTAGCCACCTTCTGTTCTTCATCGGTTAAAACCGGACCGGAGTAAACAAAATACTGGTAGTTTTCTGAACTGACAGCTACCGGGCTGTGTTTAGCGGAATAGGTCCCAACCACGCCACTGTATACAGATACCAACTCACCAGATTCAAATGGATCCAGTTCGTTATATAAAGTAGAAGTAGTATTATGTCCGTAAACGTGAGGACGAAAACCAAATCCGCCCTTATAGCGAGTTACTGAAGGGGACTGTTGGTCACATTGAAAGCTATCGCTTAGACACTCACCGGATTGTGTCTTGAGGTAGGTGTACGATCTGGCTGAGTCTTGGTCTGGTGAGGCTGTTAGCTTATAGGCTGAAGTCCTGTCGTAGTTTTTGTTTTCTCTGCTATCGCCGCCACACCCCGCGATGCATAACGACAAACATAAAAGTCCAAATACCCCAAGCTCTCTCATACAGCTTAAGACTCCCTGCTACTATCCTTTCTATCCGCTTCCAGCATGGCCAAACGTTGCACTAAACGGTTTATTGTTACCTGCATGCGGGCACGCTCAATATCCGCAATCAGCAGCTTGATCAAAATCACGCCCATGCCCAGCAATACAGGAATAATCGGCGGGTAGCTGATTCCCAGGCCAGAACCGATAATGTCATTCAACTGAGGGAAAAAGCCATAAAGCAATATAGCAATGGAAATCAAAATCCACTTAAGGCCATCCCGGGTGATTAGGTGGTCCCTGCGTACCATCCAGATGATGGTGATACTGATTAACGCGGCGATAATGGACGACACGATCTGAGGTGTACTCATTAGCTTCCCTGTTTTAAACGACGAATATAACGAGTGGAGCGCTCTGGCATGGCCTTCACCAAGCACAAGAACAAGGTGATCATCATATAGTAAGTGACCTTCCCCCACGACGAAAAGATGCGCGATATCCCGTTAGTGCGATGACACATACGTACCGACACTTCCTGCATAGTCAATCCTGCCGAGCGCAGCATCAGCAATACGCCCATATCCTGAAACTCCAACAGGGATGCCTGCCGACTGGTTAACACCATCAGGGCATTTTTATTATACAAACGAAAACCTGAGGTCAAATCGGCGATACTGACGCCGGTCAGGCGCTTGAATAAGCCCCAGGCAATCCGGCGTGACAATGACCCACGGGCAACACAGGCACCAATAATCACATCGGCCTTATTGTTTTGCCCTTGTTCTAATAAAGTAGGGAGGTCCTCCGCCCTGTGCTGGCCATCCGCATCCATGGTGATCACCTGCTCAGCCCCCAACTTGGCGGCATAACGCAAGCCCGCCTGAGTGGCCAGCCAAGCTCCCACTGATTGCACCATCGGCAATACCAGGGCGCCAGCTTCTGTAGCCTCTTTAGCGGTATTATCGGCACTGCCATCATCCACCACAATAACGGTGCAAGGCACACTCTGCCTGACACCCGCCACCACAGCTCCAATGGTCAACGCCTCATTTTTTGCGGGGATAACAACGAATAAGATGATCACGCTCCTCAGTTCAGAGCGGGATTATAAAGGCTGAACAGCCCAAATGGTAGAGTGATTATTGCCGTTAACCCATCACACTCTGCCATGCCATATAACCGCGTCAAAATCACATCTAATATGGTATCCATTACCAAACTATGCCATTACACAACGTCATGCCTGGCTAAGAGCGTAGGAAAAATGTCGAATAATAAGAGGCATGAAGTCCAGATCGCTGGCTGATGATTTCGTTTAGCGACAAAAAAACGTATTATCTGCCCTCTACCATAACAAGGAAGAAATTATATCAATGCACTCAGCAAAGAACTCTCTGGTCCGTAAGGCTGTTATTCCTGTAGCAGGTCTTGGCACCCGCATGCTGCCTGCCACCAAGGCTATTCCCAAAGAGATGCTACCGGTAGTAGATAAGCCCCTGATCCAATATGTGGTCAATGAATGTGTCGCTGCGGGTATAAAAGAGATCGTACTTGTCACCCATGCCAGTAAAAACAGCATCGAAAACCACTTTGATACCAGCTTTGAACTGGAAACCACACTGGAAAAACGAGTAAAACGTCAGCTACTAGAAGAAATCCAGTCCATATGCCCGGATGATGTAACCATCATGCATGTTCGCCAAGGCGTAGCTAAAGGCTTGGGGCATGCTATTTTGACGGCACGTCCATTAGTGGGAAACGCACCTTTTGCCGTTGTTTTACCGGATGTACTGATCGACGATTTTCTGGCCAACCCAAAGCAAGATAACCTGGCTGAAATGCTCAACCATTTTGAACAATCCGGTCACAACAAGATTATGGTAGAAAAGGTGCCAGAGCACCTGGTAAACCAATTCGGCATTGTGGATATTGGCGGTCAGGCCATCGAAGCGGGCCAAACCGCACCAATCAGACGTATTGTTGAAAAACCGGCACAGTCGGAAGCTCCCTCTGATCTTTCCGTTGTGGGGCGTTATATTCTCTCGGCCAACATCTGGGAGCAGCTTGAGTTTACCCCGCCGGGCGCTGGTGACGAAATTCAACTAACCGACGCCATTGCATCACTAATGAAAATCGAACCAGTGGAAGCCTATTACATGAAGGGAAAAAGCCACGACTGCGGCAGCAAGCTAGGCTATATGAAAGCCAATGTGGAATACGGCTTGAGACATTCAGTCTTAGGCGAGGTTTATAAAACTTACCTACAAGAGTTGAGTCAAACGCTATGAGTCACATTCTGGTTACTGGCGGCGCTGGCTATATTGGCAGCCATACTGTATTGCAGCTCCTTGAAAACGGTCACGAAGTCACGGTCTTGGACAACCTTAGCAACTCCAGCCGCGAGTCTTTACGGCGAGTAGAAAACCTAACCGGCGGTCTCATCCGATTTATTCAGGGAGATCTACTAAACCCAACCGATATCAAACGGGCTTTTGCCAATAGCAGCATCGAAGCTGTTATCCACTTTGCCGGTCTGAAAGCCGTGGGAGAGTCTGTCAGCCAGCCGATTCGTTATTACCAAAACAATGTACACGGCACCATGAACCTGTGTGAAGTGATGCAGGAGCATGAAGTCAAAACCCTGGTATTCAGCTCCTCGGCCACTGTATACGGTGACCCACAGACCCTCCCGCTTAAAGAATCCATGCCAACAGGCACGCCGACCAATCCCTATGGCCAGTCCAAGTTAATGGTTGAAACCATCCTACGCGATCTGCACCATGCCGACGGTACCTGGCGTATCGCCCTCCTACGTTACTTTAACCCGGTAGGCGCCCACGAATCCGGCGAGATCGGTGAAGATCCCAGCGGCATCCCAAATAACCTGATGCCCTTCATCGCCCAGGTGGCCACTGGCAAACGGAAAAAGCTCAGTGTTTTTGGCAATGATTACAACACCCATGACGGCACCGGTGTACGTGACTACATTCACGTTGAAGATCTGGCCGACGGCCATTTAAAAGCCCTGCAAACCCTGAATAAACCAGGGTTAGAAACCTACAATCTGGGCACCGGCCAGGGTTACAGCGTGCTGGATATGGTAAAAAGCTTCGAGAAGGTCAATAGCGTGGCAATCCCCCATGAAATTGTCGACCGCCGCCCTGGTGATGTGGCCAGTTGCTATGCCTGCCCGAAAAAGGCCAAACAAGGCCTGAACTGGGAAGCCAAGCGGGGCATCGATGAGATGTGCCGTGACACCTGGCACTGGCAATCCAAGAACCCGAACGGATATTTCCGTTAAGGCTGAAACTTACTTAACCAACGCCTGGCGAAAGTAAGCCAGAGAAAGCTTCACCTCAAGAGCGGCTAACGCCTTAGCCGAGCAGAAAAGGGCATGAAGTCGTAATATTAATTTGCGTTTCGCCACGGCCGCTGTTTTCTGCCATGCAATAGTTTCAGCTTGTTCAGTAACTAACTGGTAAAGCATCCACTCTTCCTCAAACCTAGTGCGGTCTTTGGTGAGTTGGGCCGTAGTACTCTGACTGTGGCGGCGATATTCAAATTGTACGTCCCGAGTACCGACGATACACTTGCCCCCCATCAAAAGCCGCGCATACAAGTCCAGATCTAACACCATTCCCCAGCGTTCTGAGAAACCAAACTCTTTAATCACCTCACTTCGGTAGCAAATCGTCGGGCAATAAACAAAGCAACCTTTTAGAATCTGCGCCAGGCCCAGGTCGCCTTCCAGACAATATTCTTGCTGTGCTGGCTCTATCCAAGTTTTAACGCTATCAGCAAAGCTCCAGGTTGCCTGACCGCATTCGTCAATCAGCGCAACACCACAAAACCAGGCATCGGCAACATCATATTGTTGAATAAGTTTGTTCATTAGGCCCAGATAACCAAGTTTAAGCTTATCATCGGAATGCAGTAACACGGTGTATTCACCGGTCGCCTGTTCGACACTATGATTCCAGTTCTGAGCAATACCGCTGGTGGGGCATTGTGTAATCTTTACATCTGGTACTAGTTCACGAATATGAGTCAGTGCAGCATCAGAGACGGGTGAGTCTAGCGAAATAATCAACTCAAAGTCTCGAACAGTTTGCACAGCAACGCTTTTTACGGCTTCAAGTAAAAGACGTTCTGAGCCATAGTGAGGGATGCAGACGGAGAAAAGGGGCATATTAAATATGGGGCGCCCTAGGCTGATTTCCCGGAGCCTCTTTTTTTTCGCGGCTCTGCCCAGAGGAAATAAAAGGCAAGAACAATAACAACAGGCTTAAATAAAGCCTCTCTCCGATTGAACGCCGACCGGGAAATAATTGGCGCAGCATCCTAACACGTGATATCGGACTCATAGTATCGAGAGTGACCATATTTTCAAGTTGGCTAAACTGAGCCTGAGAGAGCTTTAAGCCACTACCATTAACAACACGCTTCAACGCCTTTGCCTGGTGAAGGGTTCGTTTCAGGTTTATCGGGAAACGCAGCAGGCTCCGGTAAAAGTAAGGCTTGATGTAGCTAAAGCGCTCTTTGGCGGAGATGGTGCCAATAGAATTGCCGGTGTGTTGCCTGTAATCGATCAGCGCCTTATTCAAGTAACACGTTTTCCCTGCCAGCTTGGCGCCAATATAAAACCAGAAGTCATGCACAACAGCCTCGGGCGGAATAGGCGTCATCAAGGATAACAAACGGCGATTAAACCCCATCGCACAGCCTGTTGCCACGTTCTGAACCAAAGCACGGGACAAACCATGTTCGTCAGGGTGTGGTAACCCTTCAAACTCACGGAACGACTGGGCTAATGGGGTTAACTTTTCATCAACCACGGTAAGATCAGTATGAACCACCACCGGAAAATTCTTCCCTTCTGAGTCCTCAACCTGCCGTATTGCCTCTACAGTCAACTCCACTTTATCCGGGTGCCATACATCATCCTGATCACAAAAGAAGATATACTCGGCGTCGGTGTGCTTAAGCGCATACTCACATAGTATGGAAAAGTTTCTTACATAGTTAGCTTGGTAGAAAGTTGCAGCGGGGGAGTCAGGGGTAAAATCATCGCCCTCTATATCGTTGAGCAATAAAACATCATCGTAACTGCGCAATATATCCATCGTGGCATCCCTGGAGCCATCGTCTCGTGCAAGGACCTCTACCGAAAGAGTCTGTTCCAGTAAGCTGTCGACTTGCTCTTTTAAATAGGAAGCCCCGTTATAGGTCGCTAACAGCACCACGACTCTAGCGTTTTGTATCGTTTTATTGTCCATCCAGACACTCTTTCATTAATACTGAGAACTTCTCCATATATTGAGCGGCCTCACTGTATTTCTGCCCATTTAACAACCCTTCCAACACAGCCAGAGTGGAAACCAGCTTTAATGACGCCAAGGACAGCCCCTGACAGTCTTCACGCGTTTCTCTCAATCGACTCAGAATCTCTTCTCCAACTTCATCCAGTTCAGACAGCCGCATTCCCATACCCAACGGCTCAACTCCCAGAGCATGCCAGTGACTGACTTTAGGTTCACCATCTTTAGAAACTAAAAGAGCACCGGGATTTAGCGCACGATTAAACAAGAAGGTTGGTAGGTTATCAATATAAGGACAGATGCGAGGATACAGCCTAAGCACTTCATCCAGTATGGGATTCTCCCCCAACACCCGGATCTCCGCGAGCTTATCAACCTCCAAGCGCTCATGCACCATTGGGGTGCTACGAGCTACCTTGCTATGCAGGTATTCCGGTAATGGATAACACCATAATGCCTGCCTTGCGCTATCAAGAAGCGTCTTAGTGATATTCTGCTTCCCTGAAGAATTGAAAGGCCCCTCAACCAGCAAAAAATATTTACCCTCGGACTCACCAGAGTCAATAACCCGCGTATTTAAAGCAAAATCACTGTCCAGTTCTTCTCTGATTAACTTATCCGAGTGATAGTTCTTTTCCTGCTGCAGTGGATAGAGTTTCAGCAGCAGATCGTAATCATTTGAATGGCCTTCTGCCTGGCCCAGATAACAAGCGATATTTCTCACGCCACTATCAACCCATTGCCACTGGTAACTGAGCAGATCAATATGGGAGCAAGCATTGAGATCTGCTATTGTCTGCGGCCAGTTTTGCGGCAACAGCCCCTCAACAAAGGTGACTTCATGCTGCTTCTTTACCTCTATCAGCTTCACGTCTGAAAAATACAAGGCGCTGATTTTTTCTTTCTGTTGATGGGTAATAAAGGCGTCATTAAAGGCCAAAGTGAAGCGGATCATCACCTGACGTGTAAGGAGAATGATGATGATACCGACAATAAAGCTATAGCTCTCCACCCAGAAGAAATAAACCAAAAATAAAAAAACCACACCAAAGTTTATCGCTGACAGCCCCTGCAAATAGGTAGTCTTACGGTTAATAAAGGAAATTTTATTCAGAGACTGCCTAGGCTGACTCAAATAGCGCCAATAAAATACCATGCCTGTGTATTCCAGTATTAACAACCCGGTTAAAACTGCATAAATACGCCAGTCAAGCAAATACCCCAGGGCCATACCACCGACCACCATAAGTACACCACCCCAGGTTCGGGCCACTCGGGTAAACATTAACTTTGAAAATTCTTGCTGATTGTCAAATAAGGATATCTTGTCTGACCCTTCCACAATCCTTCGCCCTGCCCTGATTGCCAGCTTATTAAGGGCCATATCGCTCAACAGGTAGAGGAAGTAGGCAATACCGGCCCCGGAAGCCAGCCCAATAATCAAAGTTTCCTGCTCTATTTGAGGAATAAAAGGCCTGATAAAACGCGGCACACCCTCTGAGCCGATAACAATCAGTAGCTTTAATGGGATAAACACAACCAGAACCTGACTAACCTGGTTGATCAGAAATAACACCACCGATAAATAAAGGTGGGCATGGCACAGTTCGGCGACCTTAGCAGTAAGCAGATTAAACCACCGACAATAATCGGCAATAAGAGAGTTAAGGTTTGACATACTCGCCTTTGATTAAGGTGGTTCCAAGTTCAAAGTAGTAAAGATCAGACGGATGCTACCAGAGTCACACTTCTCAGTGGAAGCCTCCTACTCAATTTTCAGTCTGAATAACAGTTGACCGGTAGACTTCACCTCTAGCGAAACAACGTCACCTTCTGTCCGAGGTAGCTTCTCGCTTTGAAAGCCCACGTAGCGATGACGGGGAAAGCACCAGCGAGGAAATCCGGTAAAGTAATTATCGGCTGTCAGGGTTTGCAGCACCTCATTGCCAACCTTAACCACCAGTCTAACAGGCTGTGTACCGCCATGATAAAACGCACAGCCAGCTAAGCGATTATTGTTATTTATGTTAACCGAGGCATAAACCCAAGAGTTCACCGAGTGATGCTCCATGTGACTAAGGCGCTGCTCAAGCAATGCCTTTGCTTGACCATAACAGATGAGATCTTCCTCGTTTAACGCTAGCAAGCGGGCTTTTAGGCTTTCTCCTACCGATTGGCTGGAAATAGAAGGAGAATGATTTTGATTACGCTCTAGGGCCTTTACTTGGCTCCCGTATAGCTCATTAAAGTACTCGACACTCTCAACATATCGCTCCGTTATGCCGATAAAACCATATAAAGACAGCGGTAAACCTTTTAAGTAGCGGGACTGTATATTTCGATAGCATGATTTGACAAGATACTTTTCCAAGCTTAGATTTAAGCCATCATACTTTACCTTATGATTATAGTGAGATAAGACCTGCTGGAATGGATGCCGTAAAAAAGTCACCACCTTATGTGACGGATAAAAATCACTGTATTTACGTGCTGGTATATGCCCACACAAAGATCGCTTAGATGCAAAAACCATATCCTTCAATGTATAAAAATCAGATTCAGCATAAGCCTTCTTCCTGACTTCGTCACTTGTGACCTTTGACTCTTCCCCATAGTCTTTCCAAAGTGGAACCTGTCGCTCGAGGGCATGGCGAAAACTGGTACCCGCTGTTTTAGGAATATGCACAAAAAACACACTGGGGTAATGACGTTTGAAAAGTCGATTAAACATTCAATTTGGAAACTCTACTTTGATACAACTAAAACCTGGCTAATGCAAGAATCTGATAAAACCGAACAGCCTCTCTAAAACAGGCAAAATAGAAGATACAGACTTACTCTAACATCAACAATATATTCTTAATAAAAACCACTAAAAAGACTCTCCAAACTACAAACAAACCCACTTAGCAAAAGAAAAAACATAACAATACAGACCACTCATTGATTCAAAAAGCAACAGTTAACTTTACCTTCAGCTAGAATAATTTAACGTTAATCAAGCTAAAACACTCACACTATCTGTGTATACTATCTATAATCCCCAAAATTCATCTACATCGGGTCGATATGCTCTTACAGCCTTTAGCTGCCTCTGGTAATCGACAAGGTGTGATACCTCATCATAGAGCAATGAACTTACGCCATAGTTTTCAGTTGCATTGTAAGGAGTTTCCCACTCACATTTTGACAAGTTGTGATCGGGGTAGAGCTTATTTAGTTCCTCGCAGGCATCCTCGTACGACTTCCAAAGTTTTTCTGCAAGTAAGATAGTAAGGTTCCCTTGTTCTAGCTCGTGCATCCATGAATTTAATATTTCACTGTAGTCAGAGCGTTTTATCACACTATCCCTCTTACAAAATTCAATTATATCTTCATCAGATACAGGTATACCCGCTGCTTTTAGGGCTGCCTTAGCTTGTGATATAACTCTCTCAACGGGATCGCGCAATACTAAAACAATATTTTTATTTAGAAGGGAATCCGAGAGGTAATTGATTCCTTTTGATGGCAACATACAATACTCTGGGGTCGCGTCTATAGCCACCCTTCCTCTAGAATATTCAGTCATAACCTTCTTATACCAAGCTAAGTTAAGCGAGTTATGAACAATATTAAAGACATACTTTGACCATCTGTCATTGTTTATATCATTAAGCTTGCCCTTAAACTTATCCGCCACAACCCTATCTGCCCAAAACCCTGAGTACGCAGAGTTTCTAGCAAAAAACAATCTATTAAAAAAATTCACCTCTTTCACTGGAGGACCATAAAAAGCGGTATCCCTAGATGATAGGAAATTAAAAAGCCAAGTTGTAGCAGCTTTTTGAACACCCACAATCAACAACACAGGCTGATCAATAGCATGGTCCTCAACAGGAACTTCGTCGTCCTTATAGATAATTGGTAAACTCGAATCCTTGAGCATATCAAAGTTATATGCTTGCCCCTTCCTGACTCTACTTTTTTGAGCAATATAATTTTCTTGAGACTTCCAAACTAAACCTTCTTCAAAACATGCCGATGATTTATAAAAATTAAAATCTTCACCTAGGCTATTATCTACTTGGTCTCTAGCCGAATGAACTTCGGTCAAAAACTGTTGAGGGTGAACAAGGTTTTTGCAGTGAAAAGACTTTTTATCATCGAAATAAGTTGATTTAGCAGAGCCATTTTTTACAAATAACATTACGTTCTGGCGATACCACCAGTCGATAGTAAAATCATCCCATATTGCAGGCCTAATCACATCAAAGCATTCATAATTGTGATAAGAGAACAGTTTTACCCAGTCGGTACTCCATGTTTCATTAATATGACCATCGCCCCCTTGGTAAGGTATTGCAGCGGAAAACAATATATAGTCCGATGATAGAGTAAGGGCTTTTACAACTTCTGAACCCGCTGGTTTAGTTAAGTGCTCAGCAACCTCCAGGCAAATAGCGAGGTCAAAGCTTTGCTCAAACGCAGGCCGTTTTTTCTCCAAGTTACAATAGATATAGTGCTCGTCCTCTATATATTTATCCAAATGTTTAACATGATCACCTTCAACTCCAATTAGCTGACTAACACCCAACTGCCTACAACCTGCTAACCAAGTTCCTAAACCACATCCAAAGTCAACGACACGCTCAACCTTAACAGGTAGGACCTCAAATACCCTCTGAAGAACAGCTACAGCACTTTCGTAACTTCCGCCACTTTGGTTCTGGTAGAATTTTTTACCGTATATTTTTGAACCGCTTTCCATATACTTTACTCCAAAGCTTAGAAAGGAATGATAAGATGGCAGAAATACTATTTTTAGAAACTTCAGCGAGCAAGCTTACTTGTTCTTTGTTTCTATATTCTAATAGCAGCGCCCCACCCAGTCCAGGAAAATCATATGATGCAGGCTCTGAAATGTATTTATTAATCACAACCTCATGACTTCGAAGATGCTTACACCTATCTTTAACAACTGAGTTTGAGTACGAACTTAAATCATTTAACGATCTGACATAATAATTAGCAAGATTTTTATCAAGGTGACCAACCCTAAAGCAATATAAAAACCTTAGATTAAAATCCCAGTCACCAAGGACAGATAAACGTTCGTCATAACCTCTAATAGTGTCATAAGCACGTCTATAAAACATAAAACTAATAGGCGGAAATATATTATTCTTTAATATATCAATGAGCAGCAAGCAATCTGAGCTTAAGGTTTTGACTTCACTTTCAGAAACTGTAACCCATTCCCCGTCACTAAAACATTCCTCCTTATAATTATAATTTGTTATCACTCCTGACAACACAGAATTATTTTCCAAAAACGTGACCATTTCGGAGATCGCCTTAGGATTTAAATCATCATCATCATCATGAATGAGTATTAATTCCCCATTAGAGCGACTAATTGCTTTGTTAGATGCCGCCTCCATACCAATTGATTTGGGAACATTGATATAGACAAAAGAAGCGAGTGAACTTTCTAGGCCGCTGAAAAAAGTACTTGGAATATCCTCTCCACCGTCATTTATCAACACCCATTCGATATTTTCATAGTCCTGTCCTAACACGGAAGATTTTGCCCTGTCCAGGACTTTCAGTCGATCTTTAGTTCTCGTTATTATCGAAACTAACATTGAGCTACCTATTATTTCCTCTTTAACAATGGCCTTTTCCCAGAAAAAATAGAATCCGGTATCAAACTATCATTAAAATAAAATTTCGAAATGCCCGACCAGCTTCTTTTTTCATAGGAACCATTTATCAAAAAGTGTAAATACGGCCCAAGAAAATAGGACTTCACATCTGGATTACTATCAACATACTCATGAATATTGAGATCTCTATTAGTTCTCAAGAAAATATAATCTTTTATTAAAAAGTAAAATCTAGAAATCTTACGTAAAGGTCTAGTGCACATCCAGCTTACAGTTAAATAAAACGTTATATCATTGCCGGAAAAAGCAGATTCATGTCTATGATTTTTAGGCTCATTATCAAGCATTCTCTTTGCATGCCTGATGAAACTGATAGCAGCAGCGTCTTCTCTCAATAGAGAGTCAACCAGGAGCCTATGAAACTCATCATTTGCAAGTGAAGCTTTGTTCTTTACAGTCTTAATCACTTTCGAAATGGAGGATGTACATTCGGACAAAGCTTCGTCGTTATATAAAATATAGCTCTCAAATACAAACCAAAAAGTATCTCGGAAATATCTCTCAAATGTATCCATTTGAGAATACGTTTGAGCTATTCGACTCATTTCCTCTAAATGTTCACAAAAGTCTTTTAGCTTTTCTATAGTATTAAAATGACGAACTTCATCTGGATTTGTTCTATAGTAATAAATCGTCTCAGGAAAAAAATAACAATTTTTCAATCGAGATAAAGCGTTAAACAAAAAAACAGGGTCTTCGCCAACTCTCAGATCAGGATATTTCAAGCAAATTCTTTTTAACTTCTCAACCTTGAAAGCAAAAACAACATGATACCAGGGTAGACCGTGAGCTTCATTGATTTCATCCTTTTCACAGAATTTATTGTTTATAGTTTTTATATTTGGCAACGGATACTTTTCTGAACTTTGATCCAGAATAAAGTACTTACCATTCCCTCTTAATAAATCGTAATCTCCAAACTCAGCATATTTCAAAATAACTTCTACTGCATTAGTTGCTATAACATCATCAGGATCAAAAAAACAAACATAATCACCGCTAACATAATTCAACCCAATATTTCTAGTAGGTCCTGGTCCTAAATTTTTTTCATTACGCACCACTTTCACTTTGAAATCAGTACTCTGAAACGAGCTCAATATTTTTAAAGAATCATCGGAAGAACAGTCGTCAACAAATATAACCTCAAATGACTTTGAGGTCTGCTTTAACAAAGACCCCAAAAACTCATCTAAAAAATTAGCTGCATTAAACACTGGACATACGATGCTAATCAACATTACTACTCTTCCTATTAGTTATATAATCTTTGACAGCTATCTTCAATTCGAAGGAACTTCGATGGGGAAGTTTATTGAGCTTATCATTTATACATTTATTAGGAGCAAGACCTCGACGTAATCCATAAAGCAGATAGTGCAAAGTAGGAGACCTATCTTTCTGCATGACCTCAGGATTATATCTAATATAGAAACCAGGATCGAAAATCCTATAATAAAAAATCAGAAAAAACAGATTAAAGAGTTGCCAAACATTAAGCCTGGGGTGCTTTCTAAAATAGAATTTTTCACAGTCGGTAACGCCATGCCGATGAAGAAAGCTTGAGAAATCAGCACAATCAAAAAAGATATAATTAAAGTCTTGCCCAGATACCTTCCTAATCAAAAACCCCAGCTCTTTTAGATACTCAACCCTTAATGATTGTGTAATATTTTTAAATTTCCAATTAACCAGATCGCTCAAAGTTTTTGACGCTTCATAGAACAATAAATTCCTAGTATAATTTTCCTCTGGAAATTCAGACAGAAACTCATAAATTTCTTTATAACAGAGAAACTTATATTTAGCATTATACTCTTCGTCATCTATAGACATTATTGAAGTCGTATCAGAATCTCCACGCTGCCTATAGAGTAAAAGGCTATCTTTTACAAAGCTTATCTTATCACTATAGAAAAAGGCTTTTGTTGTAAAAGGATTGTCTTCGTGTTTTTTCAAGTACTCTATAAAATATATACTATTTTTCTCTAAAAACTCTCTCTTAATTAATTTATGCCAAGCAACTACGTGACTACAAAATTCTGGAACATCTATAAATTTTCGGCCTGAGAATGATTTTTTTTGACATTCAGCTAAGTAATCCTCTGTAGTGCTACCATCGCTATACCAATGTAACACCCTACCGGTTACAATATCGCTTTCTGAATGCACCGATTCCTTCACCAAAGCTTCTATTGCATCATTATTACCGAGCATATCATCAGAGTCTATAAAATAGACATATTCGCCTTTAGCTAATTTTAAACCAGTATTCCTAGCCCCCGGTAGACCTTTATTAAATTCATGCTTGACAATATTTACCCTACTATCTTCCGATGCATATTTCTCACAGATAGCTACTGAGTTATCATTACCACAGTCATCAACGCAAATCACTTCTAAGTTGCTATACGTCTGACCTAAAACACTCTGCAAACAGTCGTCAATGTATTTTTCTACATTATAAACTGGAATAATAATCGAAACTAACATTTTCATACCGGCCTATAGGTTTGGTTTCCCACCATATTTTCTTCACGAACCTGGGGAAGAATACTATTATAAAAATGTGAAGAAACACTATCAGAAATAGACGACAATAATAATAAATATAACCTAGGCTCTTTTGACTCGACGAATATCAAAAAATCAGAAAATCTCTCTGGAATTAAACTTCTCTTTTTGTCATCATTATCGTCTTTTTTAGTAGCAGACTTTAAGTTATCAACATATAAAGTATAAGTGTCTTTATCAATATATTTTTCGTCTCGCAACCTATCATAAACTGACAAAGCAAAGTGATGAAACTTTTCATTCAATTTCATAAAATCTAATAACTTTTCACCTCTATCATTCAAATGAGATTTCTCCCACTCTATAAGAAGGCTTTTGTACTTCCTTATTTCCCCAAGAGATAGTGGAAGCATATTAATGAAGTTCTTTATAAGAATAGCATCATAGGTCTTTATTCTACTATTTGCATTATAACTTGACTTAATATTTATAGGAATATCAACACCTATGAAATCTAGAAAACTTGCAATAACGCCATGTTTCTCTTGACACACAACCTCGTAGCATCCAACAAAAATTGAATCCACTTCTTTTATCGCTCTAAACTTAGATAAGTGATAAGTCAGATCTAGCTTTTCATTGACAACATTATTAAATGATTTTTTTAAATCAACCCAGCGCCCAGGATAGTCCTTTACGACTTGATTTAGAGAGGAATCCACATAGTCAACAAGATCTCTAATTACAAAATATACTCTAACTTTTGGCATATATCCAAAAATACGCCGAAGAAAATTGGAAATATAGTCAGCACTGTAATAGTAGAGGTCTTCACAAGAAAAAACGATTCGTTTAGCACTGTCGAGTGACATTATTTCATTCTTCACGGAGTCTAAATGCCCATTACTCAATGCATCACCGTTATCCAGCACGAAACCACCGCCTAATTCTCGGTTTAATTCATATACTAAGGGCCAGCAAGCTCCAGAAGAATCTGTTCCTGACTTAGGAAGGTAAACTCCAACATGCTCTAGAGAATCCCTGTTATCTCTCAAAAAATTCTGTAGAGAAGTCGTACCCGTCTTTGGCATACCTATATGTAGTATTACTTCATGTTCTTCCATCAATAAACCTCTCTGATTTTTCATAAAGTTGAAAATCGTCACTGTAGAAGGAATTAAAAGTCTTTTGATTTTCCTTATTCAACTTAATATTCAGGCGACAACTCCCAGTCTCATTTTGAATAACAGGTGAAACATTATATAAGCTCTCCAAATATTTTTGATTATCCTTAAAATCATAAACACAAAGATTGCTTACACTAGAGCAATCGATTTCTTTCAATATATCTACTTGTCGTACAGTATGTCGATCTTCTGATAAAGAACCTGAAAACTGCTCAAAAAAAACATTAAAAAACTCAGAACTACTTTTTTTTTCGACTGTTGAAGAGCACAGGCTTTTAAAAAAGTTTTCTGAAAAAGCTCTCTTGAAAATATTATATAGATACATATTGGAATAGGATTCGTCAACCTGCTTATCGATCACCCAGTTTTTATAAAAAGACTTAAAGCGGGCCCATGGTTCTCTTACAAAAATCACACACTCAAAATCATTTTGATTAGTAAAAACTTCGAAGTCATGAGACACATTAACTCCTTGATTTTTATAGAATTGATTTATCGTTGAATACCCACACTTTAAGTTAGCAACTATTACTTTCTTATTACCTTGATCAACAAAAACCCTTGGATCATTATATTTCTTCATAACAAAAATCCTTCTATAAAATCATCTTCTTTAATATTATCTTCAATATCTTTGTCTTTATAACCAAGAATCAACTCGCTCAATAAAATCGATTCAGCCTTTGTACCCCGCCAACTTAAATGATGGATATCTCTTTCCCCAGAACTTGAAACTCTAAAACCAAAAGAGTCAACTAATGGAGTTTTATCAATAAATGTCAAACCAAACATATCACAACTATCTTTAACTGACTTATGAATTACTTCTCTACCGAAGCTGGCGTCGCTTGAAAATATATGTGATGTGAAAATCAACTTTGAATCATATACTTTAGACACGGACTGAACTAAATCATTAATAAACTTTTTTGACTGTTGATACCTAACAACATTTAACTCCGGTTCATAGATATTATAATAACCATCTTTCCATATCTTAGAAAAAGGAACATTCCTGTAATAATTAGGGTTCCCTTGTATGTGAATACCTTCATATTGAAACTCATGAAGAGTCGAAAGCTCTATATATAGATAGTCAGCAGATGAAATTTTCTCAATAACACTCTTTATAAACAAAGAATCATGAAAGACCTTGTCATTAAAGGGGTTTTCAGGAGTAGCATCCCGTCTAAAAAATCGGGGCCTTATCACTTCCGATTGTGAAATTTCTTCACTCCTAAAAAGAAGGTCATATATCTGACCAGCTGACTGAAAGTACCCGACATTAAGAAAATCAACATCTATACGTGTATATTTTTTAATATACTCTAAAGGCCAGTGAATACGGCTTGTTCCTATTGCTACTATTTTTTTCATCATTATTTTTTAACTTAACTATCTACAATTCATCTAAAAGCACTGAGAAATTAGTTCCGCTTTCATCTTTCGCTGAAATTTTTTTATCAACTTTTATATCAGGCCATTGTATGTCTAGTATTGGATCATCCCATCGAAATCCTCGTTCATTAGTCGGATCGTAATAGTTTGTACACTTGTACACAAAGTCAGCTATTTCACTCATAACCAGAAAACCGTGAGCAAAGCCCGGTGGCACCCACAGCATGTGCTTATTTTCTGCCGATAGAGTAAAGCCTTGCCATTGACCAAAGGAAGGCGAGTTTTTACGACAGTCTACAGCGACATCATATACCTCACCTTGTGTTACACGTATCAGCTTGCCCTGTGGGTGTTTTAGTTGGTAATGCAGTCCTCGCAGTGTGCCTTTTTGACTGCGGCTGTGGTTATCTTGTACAAATTGGTACTTTCCGCAATGCTTCTCAAATTCGTCCTGACGAAACGTTTCCATAAAGAAGCCACGGTGGTCTTCGTGCACTTCGGGCGTTATGAGTACCAGGTCCTTTAATTTTTGTGGTTGGTAATACATAGTTTTCTTTGTTCCTTTTTCGCGCCCAGGACACAACCTACTAACACTTGTGCCTCAACTACAGTCACAACAGACGCTTTAAATACTGTCCGTACTCAGTCTTCGCAAGCGCTTCGGCTTGAGTCTGAAGTGTTTCTCTGTCTATCCAGTGATTGGACCAGGCGATCTCTTCCAGGCACGCGACTTTTAAGCCCTGCCGGTGCTCTATGGTTTGCACGTACTGACTGGCTTCGATCAGGCTATCGTGCGTGCCGGTATCCAGCCAGGCGAATCCCCGTCCAAACTTTTCCACCCGCAGTTTTCCTCGTTCAAGGTAGGCGTTGTTCACACTGGTGATTTCCAGTTCACCACGACTTGAGGGCGTCACTGATTTCGCAATATCAACCACATCATTGTCGTAAAAGTACAGTCCTGTCACGGCATAGTTTGATTTAGGATGCTCTGGCTTTTCTTCAATTGAGGTTGCCACGCCATTATTGTCAAAATCAATGACACCAAAACGTTGCGCATCTTTCACCCAGTAACCAAAAACAGTCGCGCCGTGGGTATTCGACACGGCTTCTTTTAACTTGCCAGTAAACCCTTGTCCGTGGAAGATGTTATCCCCCAGCACTAAACAAACCGGGCTATCACCAATAAACGTCTCACCGATAAGAAAAGCCTGAGCTAATCCACCGGGACTTGGCTGGACCGCGTAGCTTAGCTGAATCCCAAACTGGCTGCCATCGCCAAGCAACTTTTGGAAGCCAGCTTTGTCTTCTGGGGTGGTGATGATCAGAACTTCACGAATACCGGCCAGCATTAATACCGATAACGGATAATAAATCATCGGCTTGTCATAAACGGGCAACAGCTGTTTCGAAACCCCCAGGGTAATGGGATGTAACCGGGTGCCCGCGCCACCAGCCAAAATAATGCCTTTATAGGCTGACTTTTCTGACTCCCTCATTGGCTGGTTCCTTGCTGGTTGCCTGGCAGTTGCTGTTTGGTCATTTCTTTCGACAAGCCTGTTTTCCAGTCACTAAGTTTGACGCCATCTAATGCTTTTAACAGTTTACCGCAGTCCAGACGAGAGTTTAGTGGCCTTATAGCTGGGGTCGGGTAGTCACAGGTTTTTATTGGTAAGAGCTTAGGCACGTTCGGAAGCCGCTTGTTCTTGCGAGCGAGTTCAAAAATTGCCTTGGCAAACCCATACCAGCTGACCTCGCCTTCTTGGGTGAGATTGTAAATGCCCTTTAGCCGCTCTTCGTAAGCCAAAATGCTAAAGGTAGCGAGGATATCGGCTGAGGTCGGGGTACCAACCTGATCGTCAACGATGGTGAGCACGTCACGCTGTGAAGCAAGCTTCAGCATGGTGTTCATAAAGTTATGCCCACGATAACTATATACCCAGCTGGTACGCAAAATGCTGTACCGATTTGTCGTCGCCTGTATCGCCATTTCGCCAGCCAATTTGGTTTTTCCGTAAACAGACTGGGGGATAAGGGGGGCGTTTTCATCCTGAGGCTTTGTGCCCTGTCCAGCGTATACGTAATCGGTGGAGTAATGTAATAAGTAAGCACCGGTCTGCTGACTGTACTCTGCCAATGTGTGTGGCAAGCGATGGTTTAACATATCAGCTGATTGAGGCTCAGATTCCGCTTTGTCCACCTGTGTGTAGGCGGCGGCATTGATCATGGACGTCGGCTGATGTGCTTGCAGGTAAGTTTTTACTGCATCCAGGTTGCTCAAATCAAGTTCGTCACGAGTTGGAGATAGCAACTCATAGCCACGTTCCAGCAGTTGTCTTTTTAACTCGTGACCAACCTGACCATTGCTACCAAGAACTAATATCATAGCAACGCCTGCCACCAGGCTTTATTGGTTAAATACCAGGCGACGGTGTTTTGCAAGCCCGACGCCAAGTTGTGACGCGGCTGCCAGCCAAGCTCATTCTGTATTTTATGGCTGTTAATCGCGTAACGAAAATCGTGACCAGGGCGGTCAGTGACAAATTCGATAAGTCTCTTATAATCAAACCCATCGTTTAGCTCGCGGCCAATAAATTGGCACATTAATTCCACTAATTTTAGATTACTGACTTCTTCTGTTCCGCTGGTCGCGCCACCAATTGCATAGGTCTCACCTATTTTGCCTCTTTCCGCGACGGTGATCAGCGCTTCGGCATGGTCATCAACATAAAGCCAGTCTCTTATCTGCTGCCCCTGGCCGTAAACCGGAATGGGCTCCTTTGCCAAAGCTTTGGCAATAACGGTGGGAATCAATTTTTCCGGGTATTGATAGGGCCCATAGTTATTAGAGCAATTGGTGATAACAACGGGTAGCCCATAGGTTCTATACCATGCTCGGACTATGTGATCAGAGCTCGCTTTACTGGCAGAGTATGGTGAGCTGGGCTTGTAGGGTGTTGTTTCATCAAACGCAGGATCATTCGGTTCGAGATCACCGAACACTTCATCTGTGGAGACGTGCTGAAAACGAAAAGCCTTAGCCTTTTCAGGGTACTGTTTTTTTAGCCACAGCCAATAGCCTCTCACTTTTTCCAATAACGTATAGGTACCAACAATATTCGTTTGAATAAACTCTGCCGGCCCGTCGATTGAGCGATCGACATGACTTTCTGCAGCAAGATGCAAAATGACGTCAGGTTGATGAGCATAGAGAGCCCCGGCCACTGCATCAGCGTCGTTGATATCGGCTTGAATAAACGTGTAATTGGGGTTATCAGCGACCACCTGTAGGGAGCTTAGATTACCCGCATAAGTGAGCTTGTCATAATTAACCACGCGGCTATTTGTATTACTCAGCAGATACCGTATCACCGCCGAACCAATAAAACCGGCACCGCCGGTGACTAAAAATGT
Organism: Saliniradius amylolyticus; assembly: GCF_003143555.1. Taxonomy (NCBI): domain Bacteria; kingdom Pseudomonadati; phylum Pseudomonadota; class Gammaproteobacteria; order Alteromonadales; family Alteromonadaceae; genus Saliniradius; species Saliniradius amylolyticus. The sequence continues at coordinate 758,785 of NZ_CP029347.1, read as the reverse complement.
TTTATTCATATATTAAATATCCAACAAGGTTCGAAAGCGCCGCCTGCTTGCCACACCTTTCCCTAAGTTCCCAATACGAATGAGCTCACCTACAGTGACAATGCCCAGCTTATTTTTAAGATAACATTGTCAGCAAGGCCTCAACTCTAACATAGCTTGCAATGATGAAACGACTACCAACAACTACTAGCCATAACTTACAAGGTTTTTATCAAGCTATCTTTCTTGCTTAGACTGCTGCCATAAAACAGCCATGTTTATGGACTACAAGCTCGAGCCAGACGTTGGGCGATGATATTGCTGCTGTCGAGCTGCAAAGAGCGTTCAATTAACCCTTTGGCAAAATCACAATTTCCGTGCTCTACCTGATATTGCGCGAGCTTGGACCAGACCATGGATTTATCCTGGTTGCGGGTAAAGGATTTTGCCGCCAACACACCTATATATTTAGCTCTTGGGGTATTTCCGGTCTTATGCAGCAGGTCCATATACGCGATGACGGGTTTGGCTTGCAGTTGCCCCCGCTCTGATCCCACTTTAATAGCAACCCGAAGCCATTTAACACCATGCTTGAATCGCCCCCTTTTTGCTTCAAAAAGCCCTAACGCCGCGTAGCTTCGCCAGTTATCTCCCACATGGGTCAGTTCGTGGCGATAAAAAGAAATAGGCTTGCCCCACAATTCATTTCTTTTGTATGTCAGGAAGGTAAAGACCAGGGTCAGTGCAATGGCTACAAATACAACTGTACGCAGCCGGTACCTCGACAATAAACCCGCAAGACAAGAGCCAACCAGAACCGCTAAAAAGGCATTCGGCAGGTAAGTACGGTGCTCAAAAGCCAGGTCGACAATGGGTATCAATGCCGACTCCACTGAATGTGCTAAATAGAACAGGCCAACACAGACAGTAATCAGGGGCAGGCGTTGCCTAAGCGAAATCGCAACAACAATCACCGCAAGATGCCCGACCCCCGAGAGCAATACTTGCGAGCTTGTGGCTGAGTAAACGGTTGTCGGATACTCGAGTAATAAAGGATAGGGAACGAAAAACTTATAGATGTATTGCCACAGGATGACCAACTGATGAGCAAAATATTCGTATCGCGGCATCTCGGTCTGCAATCGGGTCGCCTGATCGATCACATGCAGCAAGCTGTGTTCCGATAAGTTTGGTATCAGATCGATGGCAAATAAGCCAGCCAGACCAACAGCAAGAACACTGTATAAAACCCACTGCCATAGTCTTGATACCGTCTTAAACAAGAACAGTTCAAGCAACAAGAAGGCGACCGGAAGTGTCACTATGTTTTGCTTTGAGATTGCCCCCATAGAAATAAACACCAGCACGGCAATCGTATATATGAGCCGCTGTTTACCACCGTATGTTCTGGCCCCGAGGTAGGCCCATAATGCCAGTACATAAAATAGGGCACTGAGAAGCGCCGCCCGCTGCACAATATAAGTCACCGCCTGCGTATTTAGCGGTGCGAGCAGGAACAGAGCAAAGGTAAGGAATATGCAATAGTGCTGGTACGCCCTTCCACCGCCCACGATTGTGACCAGGCGCTTCGACAATAATGCAACCGATGCCGCAACGGCCAGGTGGAGAACCATATTGGTCAGGTGGTAGACAAGAGGTTCTTCCCCGAACACCTCATAAGTAAGGGCGAAGCTGTAGTAGGTCAGTTGCCGACCAAAATAATGCTGGTTTAACAATCCCCAGTCGGTGGTCAGTAGTGGGTTATCCACGATCGATGAAAAGTCATCCAGATAGAAAGGCACTGACAATGACGGCCAATACGCAACCACCCCCAAAGTGATTGTCAACGCATAAAGCAAAATTAACGCGGGTCTCTCCAAAACAGCGTCTCCATCCAGTTAAAGGCGACAGGATAGTAATGGAACTTTGGCGGGTATTCAATAACAGCTGTAACAGACAGTACAGAGGGCCGGTTGTGGCAAAAACAACAAAAAAAAGGCGAGGTTACCCTCGCCTTTATTAACTAACACAATAGAGCGTGTCTATTAGTTAGATTTGGTATTGTTCACGGCTAAACGGTCACCGCGTACGTTGTAAGCAGTGAACAGCTCGATGTCGTCTGATGGTGAGTTGATCACCAACGTCATGTCCATCTTCTTAGAAGAGCCGTCATAACCTTCTGCTTCCAAAGCATTACGAATTGAAGTCGACAGAGCGGTAATCTTGTCAGCTTCAGCGGACACAGACAGTGTTACAGGGCCGTACTCGTTACCGGCATCATCAAAAGCGGTCAGCTCGATATCACCGTCTACGCCACCGTCGTTGCTAACGTAGATGATTTGGCTGATACCAGCACCATATGGGATATATGGAATATTGATAGTAGCGCCAGACAGTGTCCATGCACCCAAGTCAATGTTGTCATTGGTCATGCTGCCAGTTTCAACGGTAGAACCTACCAAGCGGCTGTAGTTCAGCGTTAGATCTGCAGAGAAAGACTGGTCAGATAATACCTGAGCGTCTTCATCATTTACACCGTCTGCCGTTAGGGTTACACCGATTGCGTCTGCACCGCTGGTCAGGCCACCAGTGGTGGTCAGTGACAACACGTTGTCAGCGAACGTTGTTTCATCAGTGTCTTCGGTTGCACCGGTCAGAGCGTAAGAGCCTGAGTCCAGATCGCCTTCAGCATCGTTCAGGAACGCCAGGTCTGAGCCAGTCAGAGCCAGAGTCGCGCCGGTAGAGGAGACCGATAACAGATCAGCGCCCCACATTACGTCCAGAGTGGCACTGTCGGTAGTACCGTCGGTGAACTGTTTACGCTCGTTCTCTACATCCACAACCCCGTCGAAAGAGTCACCAGCAGCAACGGAGAACTCAGAGCTAACCATTGCAACTGTTGTGGCTGCACCAGCATCGAAAGACGTACCAGATCCAGAGATGGTGCCCTGAGTGCTTACAGAAATCGCACCGCCGGAAACACTATCCAGAGTCACACCGCTCAGATCGTATGACAGATTTTCTTCGTCACTGTTGTCAGCGGTTACACGGAACGTCAGTGTTGAAGTTGTGCTATCGATCAGAGAGAAGTCACCAGCCACGTCACCAGAACCTGTAGATGCACTACAGTTAGTATCAGTAGCGTCACAAGCAAGCTCTGGAGAGCTAGCAGAAGTGTCGATAGTGGCACCCGAGAAAGTAATGGTCAGCAAATCACCGGCCACATAGTCTGCTCCGGGAGCGATCTGAACTTCAATATCTGTACCAGACACTGTGCCCACATCAATCGATTCGGCCAAGTCAAAGCCTTCCTGAGAGATCAGCGGGTAATCTGGGCTGTCAGTTAGCACTGATGAAGTAACACCAGTGGTAATTGTTGCTGCGTTAGCTGAAGCTGCGCCCGCGACGGCAGCAGCGATCAACGTTTTCTTAAGAATAGATTTCATTTCTTATTCTCCAATTTCATGAAATTGGGAATACAACACTTGTGTCATATTCCGTTCCTAGTTTCCTGTCTAGCTAGGGTTAATGATAAAAGTTTTCCTTCATGGACAACTTTTTACCAAAGGCAATTCTTATTGATGACTAAGTGTCTGTCAACACTTAGAAATAAAAATTAGTGCCCGCATCCGGCAAGTGAACATCTAATAACCATAGCTGCTTCTTCCACTTTAAGCTTATTATGCTTAACGAATCAAGCGAATGTTTTCAAGCCCGCCTTCAAAATCCGACATCAGCTTATTCCACTGCTCGTTGCTTTCGATCACCTTAGGGGTAACCAGCATCACCAGCTCTGTCTTGCTTCGAGAGTCGGTCCGGCCCTTAAACAGATGCCCCACCAATGGTAAGTCTCCAAAGCCTGGCACCTTTGTCTCTCCATTGGACACGTCCTCGCTGATCAGTCCGCCCAGCAACACCGTTTTACCACTGCCCACAACGGCTTCAGTATCCAGAGACCGTTCGAAGATCGACGGTGAGCCATTGCTCCCTGCCGTTGTATCGACAGTGTTACTGATGCGCTGGTTAATGCTCATGATGACCACACCCTGCGCGTTGATGGTGGGCGTTACGGACACGTCCACCCCTGTTTTGCGATACTCAATGTTGGTAGTAACGTTACCACCATCCTGAGAAACCGTGCCGCCTACAACAGGTATGTCAGTTCCTACGCTGATATTAGCAGCGACACCATCTCTGACTAATAAGGAGGGATTTGACAACACGTTGATAAACTTATTTTCCTTGAAAAAGGACGCTACTGCCTCGGCCCCGCCATCCAAAAAGCTTAGGTTTAAGCCGCCTGTCTCTCCAGCACCAAACGACCCCTGTGTGGTTACAGAAAGCCTGCTGCTGTTTTTCAGCGCAAACTCAACACCATACTTAAAGTCATCAGCCATAGTGACTTCGGCTATCAGCACTTCCAATAATACTTGTTTGGGCAGTACATCGAGTTTTCTGAGTAGCGGCAACAAAGTCTGGTACTGGGAACCTGAGGTTCTGAAGATGATAGAGTTGCTGCGTTCATCCACCACGAAGGACATTTTTTCGGCCGAGACCAGGGTCGAGCCACTATCGCCGGTGTTTCTTAACTCTTCAGCGTTGGCACCCGTGCTTCTCTGGTTTTTGGAAACTGTGGAGCGGCTGCCTAATGAGATCAAATCACCGATGCTTTTCCCCAGGTCCGTTGCCCTGGCGTATTTGGGGTTGTAAACGAAATACTGCTCGCTCTCCCCTCGGGTTGGCTGATCAAGAATCGTCGCCCAGTACTTAACCCGGTCCAGTAGTTCTTCAGAGGTCGCAAATACCGCTGCAGAACCAAGGTGCTCCAATGGCACCAAGGCGATGTTAGAATTCGAGCCAGTATTCACTCCGACATTCAGCCCTTCATTCTCCATCAAGGTTTTTGTCTGGTTTACGAATTCATTCAAGGGAATATACGTCAGCGTAATAAGCCCAATATGCTTGCCCCTGTTTGCCGGCGTATCGAGTATATCGATCAGTTCCAGCGCTCGAAGGACATTACTGCGATCCCCCATTACAAATAATGAGCTCTGCTCAAAGTCGGCTCTGATTGTTGCGCTAATTAACTCCCTGACCGTTCTCTCGAGCGCAACCTTAATACCATACTTAATGGGGACCACTTGCAGAATCTGGCCACTGGTGTTAGGCACAGACTCCGGTGTATTACCTATGCCAATAGCTGCCTTGGCTTTACCCAACTTGGCGGCCTGGAAGAAAAACGTCCCGTTGTCATAATCGACACTCACCTGTTCACGCTTCAACACCGAAGCTATGATGTTGAATAACTCGCGCTTTGAAACTGGCTCTTTTACGTTTGCCGTAACCGGTGTTTTATTATTCTTCAGATCCGGGGCAACAACATAGTTTTCTGACAGAATCTCACCAAAGGCGTAATGCAGAAACTCAGTCAGTGGCATGTTTTCCGCTGCGATGGTCGCCTTTTCCTGCGCACTAAAGGTCTCTGCGATTCGCTGCTGCTGGACTTCTTCTTTTTGATCTGCAGTAATCGATTTTAAAGGCTCAAAATCTTTCTTTCTGCCCTCATCATCGGTGTCCTCGGGTTCAGTGGCTTCTTGAACCGGCTCACCACCCGATAAGTATGACTTCTTCAACTCATACACAAAGTTGTCTTGCTTTTGGTTTTCGTGAGACTCCTGGTTGGTCGCACAACCTATCAGCAAGGTGCTCAGTATTACGGTGACAGTTATTTTTTTCACAATCTATTCCTTGCTTCCAATTTTAAAAATATCTAATCGGATCACTTTATCGGTATTCTGATGACTTAGCGTAACTTGTTTTTGCCCCAACTCTGTCAACAGATAGGGACCCAGAGCATCTCCTTGCTTAACTTTAACGAACTGGCTTTGACCAGAGTCAAACTCCTCCATTCTAAGCACGGCAAATTGTTTATTCTTCTTCGCAGAGAAGACGCCCACTAGGGCAACCTGTGTGTTTTCGTCAAAATGCTCGTGATTGGGCCGCAGCACCTTGGGTTTAGATTTTTGAGCATCTAATTCGGAATCCTTGGCAGACTGTTGCTGCTCTTCATCTTCTGCTTTTTTCTCCGGGGCAAGTTTATTCAGCCTTTCCCGCACCCCCTCAAAGTTAACGGCGTCACTATTTGTCCCCAGAGACAAATCAGACCATTGAGGCGCTTCTGAGCCTGATGGCTCAGTAACACCAGAAGGCAGTGTTGGGATAATCAGAACGGCATAGACTGCAACAACAAGCAGCCCTCCATATAGACAATGTCGCCAATTTAATACCAAACTCACTGCATCGTCCCCTGCATAAAGTACATTTCGATTAGCACATTGCCGGAGGTTTCCCCCATTTGTTCCCAGCGGATTTTCTGGTCTTTGATGCGTAATTCCAAACGGTCCACCATTAGCCAGTCACCCAGCTCCAGCAATGCCATATGAAACCGGGCAAACTGATCAAGCTGAGACTCCACTCGAACAGATATGGAGGCCTTTGTGGGCTGACCGTCTATTACCGAGACCCATTCTACACTATCCAGCTTCACCCCGGTGCGTTCGGCAATATTTTGTAACTTCATTTGAAAGTCGAGCTTGGCAAAGTTTACCTCTGGTGCCTGCGGGTACCGAGCGCGCAGCTCTTCCAACTTTGCGTTCAGCTGTTTCTCTCTTGCGACATAGTCTTCATGTGAAGCATCCAGCTCTTCTACTTTTTGCAGTCTTTCTGAGAGGTCGAGTAATAACTGTTGCTCCTCTTCGAGGTGCTCAAAGAGGGGCTGGACACCGAACTTGATAGCCAACAAAGAGCCTACGACCAATAACATCACCTTCTGCCGACTCATTATTCTGCTCCCTCCGCCGGCTTCAGCGTCATACTGATATTAAACCGCTCTCTGCCGACGCTTTCTCGAATCGAGCTTGAGAACTCTGCTGACGCGACCAAAGGGTGTTCATTAATGAGTTGCAATGCGTCTGTGGCTTTGTCCGCTTCCAGCCTGAGCTCAAGCTGACGTCCTTCGGCGGTGACCAGTAACATAGCGTATTTTTCTTGCTCCATTAATGTCAGCATGACATCCCACATACTATTACTGAAATCTGAACCGCCACCAGTCCGCTGCAGCGTTTCAACGAGCTCCGTTTTTTGCCGTACCCGGTTTCGTATCTCGACAGTCTCCGTCACATCGGTCGACTGGATAGCGTTCTCTATGTCGTTAATTCGATATTTAACGTAGGCATACTGCCCCGCAACCATAAAAATGAAACCAGCCACGGCGCCAAGCCCAACGCTCTGCCAAGAAGCCATGCCAGCAATATTGCCACCGTATTTCTGTTGCCTTAGCAAGCCCCCTAAATCTGTCACGGAGAGAGACTCAAGAGCCCACTTCAGTCGAGAAAGATACGCTTGCTCTGTTAACGTTTCTTTGGGACTTTCTTCAGCTTCGGCTCCTATCGCCATCAGAAAATAGGCGGCATCCTGATACAAACCTTCAGCAATCGTTGAGCCACGTTTGTCACCTTCAAGCCGGTACAGCTCATTGCCCGCTCTTTTAACGGTAATGAGTTGATTCGACTCTGTGCTTAGAGGAAGATAGGTTTCTGGCATCCAAAGCCCGATTAAATCATCAAGACGCTGGCCAATGTCGGTGTTGAATACCCAAAAACGAACGTGGAAACCCTGTTCATCGCCTGAGACTACACTATAGACATAGGTTCCACTCAATGAGTGGGTAATGACTTTCTTCAGTTCTCGTCTATCAGCAATTGGGTAGTACTTTTCGTACTCGGAGTAGTGTTCACGCCCTACCAGCAAGAGCGGAAACGTTACTCCCTCGAGTTGATGCCACTCCGCCTCCTCAGCGCGTGAGCCGCTGATGGCGTATAAACGCTTCCCTAAGAAAAAAGCCTGGCGGCTCCACCACTTATCAAACAGCTTTTTTAACATCTATAGTTACTCAAGAAATACAATTGGGGGTTCTCTGTCAGGCTGCAGCTTTATGGTTATATTTTTTGAGACCCTAAAATCGCCTGTGTTAACTGCCGCATTAATCGCAATCATTTCACTGGGATAAAAGCTGACACTATCCATACTGTCTATGCCACTTAATGCCCTGAATTCTCTTTCATCCAACTTGCCAGAAAGGCGTCTGGCTAAAAGGTTATCAAGACTATCATTTGGGGCGATAAGTGCCAATAACTCCTTGGGAAGCGTCCCTGGATTAAAGTAGTCAACCGGTAGATAGGTAACGAACCTTTTTGCAAGTAATGCCTCTAGACCAGGAGAGATGTAATCAAGTTCTCCAAAAAACTGAATCGGCCCACGGAAGCTTCCCCTGGCCTCAGATGCCGAAGGTGTCTCAACCCCCTGCCATTGTTGCAGCAAGCTAATTAACTGACGTGACTCAGCTGGTGACAGTGATTGTTGCAAGAGCAACTTTTCAATGATGTCGGGAGAATACATCAACGAGGCCAACCCAGCCATATCCTGCAATCGGAGTTGAACGGTGCGTTGCACTCGACCTTTCTCCCCACCGACTTCAATCTCAAAGGGGCTGCTAAAAAAATTCCACTGACGCTGAATCTCACTGCCAGAGCCCTTAACACGCTCTTTGGTCATAATATCAAACAGGGTTCTTTCTATCGCATTATTCAGCGCAAGCTCTGCACTGACCTTGTCCTGCCATAGCTGGGCCGATCTCAGTTGGCTTTGCGTGTCTTTCGTCAATTGGATAACTAACAGCAGTATGATGCCTGTAATTAACAGCACCTGCACTAAGGCAACACCTGCTTGCTTTTGCTGTATTCTCTCATCCATAACTACTCTCCTGTTAAGTAATAGTCGATGAGATCGTCTCGGAATGCGGCCACGGGAACATCCAACTTAAGTGTTTTACCTCCCATCATTACAACTTCAACGCGGACCTGAGTAGGGGTAACCCAAGTGTCTTTAGCACTATAAAACCCAAACCACTGTTGTTCATCAATACGATTATCCTGCGAGTATTGATTGGCAAAATCATTAAAATGAGGCCAACCAAAGAAAGAAAAGCTCAGATCCTGTATGCCTGTCATTAAAATAAACTGATAGCTGAAGTTGTCGGTGTGCCGCTGGATATTCTGAAAATTACTCTGCTTCAAAGGTAATTCAGAATATATCAAGTCCAGTCCTTCGCCTGTTTCGCTGCTTTTAGTAATTAACTCAAACAAGGCAGGCCCTTCTGCCGTTACGGCCTGCTGGCGAATCGCCCGCAACACCGTTTCGCCGCCTTCAAAATAAAAATAAGGCTGCTTATTTTCGACCACCAGGTAGGGTTTAATGTCTTCCAGAGTGGTATGCAGCAGGCTGGCCCCCCTAGCTAGCTTATATGCATCTTTGAAGCCTGTTTTCTCTCGGGCCCAATAATCAGAAAAGGTCTGATAAGCCAGTGTTCCGGTAAACACGATTAAAGACAGGAGTGTCAAAGAAACCAGCAACTCAACCAATGAAAAACCTTGATTTCTATTCATCAGGCCTCCCATCCGGACACAACAAACTGGTATAGCTCCGTCTTTTCCTGCAATGAGAGATTAAGGTCGACGCGCCATAGGAAGATCTTTTTATTAAGTTGAGTAAATCCTTCATCTTCTTTTGAGAAGACTGCCACAGGCTTACTTTGCTCTATCACCTCAGCCCGCCAGGAATAACCAACTCCAGCCTGCTCACCCTCTCCGCTTAACTCTCTCAGTCCACTCGTGGCCCTTAGCTCCTGCTTAATATTCTCCACGAGTCCCATGACCACACCCGACATTCTGACGGAACGAGTGGCTCTCACGCTGTTATCCACTGACGACGAATAAATCAGGGACGCGCTGGCAATAGCGGCAAACAGGATGACACCTGCAATCAACACTTCTAACAGGGTAAAGCCACTTTGCCTTTTCATAACAATGCCTTCCCGACATTAAGAGTCTCGCGACTGCCATCAAACTGATAGTTTATGGTGGTTAACGAGGGCAAGCCCTGGCTGTTAATTCGGATACGCTGTTGGTTAAAACGGATGAACTCAAAGGTGTGGCGGTAGTACTCCTGTTGCCCTTCTTGAAAAGAGGCCGTAAGTTGAGCTTGATTCAAGTTTACGTCCATCCCCTCCTGACGAATCATAGCTGATTCACTCAGTTGGCTTAAGATAGTGACTAGGCGCTTCTCTTCAGCCTTCTTGCGATACTTACTCAACATATCAATGCTCAGCCCACCCACCAGAGATACAACCGTCATCATAATGGTAATGACGACCAATAACTCAATAAGCGTGAAGCCTTTGGATGTCCTATAAGCCGACATCATTGACAGATACGACACTGAGAAGCATGGTGACAACGACACTGCCGACAATGCCGCCCATAACCAGAATAAGCAGGGGTTCCAGAATGGTGGTGAGCTTTTCGGTCCAGTTCTCAAACTTCACTTTTGAGCGGCTGGCAATGTCATTAAAGACGGTATCCATACGACCACTTTCTTCACCCACCTCCAGCAAAGAAAGATAAAAAGCATCATAGATAGGCGTTGCAGTGAGTGCAGAGGTGATAGAAGCGCCTTTTTTGACCTTATCCCTCGCCGCTCTCAGACTCTTACTGACGAGTGGGTTTTTGATACTGTCTGCTGCATAACCGATAGCATCGTCAACCTTCACCCCGGCACTTAGCATCAGCGACATAGCGGAGCTAAAACGGATACGCTCAACCTGGATGACTACTGATGACAACAGAGGCGCTCTCATTGAGAGGTCCGCCAGCTTATTCTTTAACTCCGGATTGTCTCTGGAAATATATAGGGCTGCTGCCCCAGCCAGTATCGCTGCATACAAAAACCACTGATAGTTTTGCATCCAGTCACTGGTTGCAAGAAGGAAAGCGGTATATACGGGAATATCATCGGCGTCGGTAAAAATACTGCCCATTTGAGGCACAATGTAATTAAACACAAAGATGATGCAAAGAACACAAACAGCCATAATAACCGCGGGGTAAGTCACCGACTGAATCACCTTCGAGCGTAACTCCCGCCGGAACTTCAAATCCCGGGACAGACCATCAAACACCTCTGGCAGTTTCCCTGTCGCCTCTCCGATACGAATCAGGTTGATATACAGAGCATCAAATACCTTCTTCTGCTTTGAAAAGGCGACTGCCAGACTCTCTCCTTTTTTTAGGCTAGTATGAATCTCGCCCACCAGGCGCTGAAGCTGACCTTCTCCCTTGTTCTTGCTAATAATAGCCAGTGCCTTATCAATTTTGACACCGCTACTTAAAAGAATAGACAGCTCAGAGGTTAGAAACTCAAGGTCTTCAAGGCTCACCTTTTCTTCTGATAGCCGCCAACTCTGTCCCGCTCGCGACGATAACTCCTTGATCTGAATAACATGACGGCCTTGCTTTACTAACTCTCGTTTTGCATCCTCAACGTTGGAGGCCTGAATCTGATCATGCTGCTTAACGCCCGCCTCATCATAAGCTGTATATTTAAACATTGGCATCAGGCACAAACCCTGAGAACTTCTTCAACGGTAGTTTCCCCCCTCAGCGCCTTTAACAGGCCATCTTCCATGAGTGTCCTTCCACCCTGTTTTTTATTTATCTCTCTTGCCTTGGGGATAAAGTAATCGTCTTTATTAAGATTGCGGATGTCATCATCGCAGCGCATATATTCCAAGATCGCCAAACGTCCCTTGTAGCCCGTGTGTCCGCATTCTTCACACCCTCTTGCAGCAACAAGGTTAGGAGACTCGACCTGAAAGTCTTCGATGATTGCCCGAACTCGATCAGCCAACGGCAATGCTTCCAAAGCAACAGGCTCACTGCAGTGAGAGCAGACTTTGCGCACTAGCCGCTGAGCGATCACTGACACGATGGCCGCGTTGAGCAAAAACTCTTCAACGCCTAGGTCAATCAAACGTGTATAAGCGCTCGGCGCGTCATTGGTGTGAACGGTACTGAAAACCAAATGCCCGGTGAGTGCCGACTGCATAGCAATTTGTGCCGTGATTTTGTCCCTGATCTCACCCAACATAATGATGTCTGGATCCTGTCGAACAATACTTCTCAATCCCGCGGCAAAATCGAAGCCGATTTCCGCATTCACTTGCACCTGATTAATCCCTGGAAGTTGATACTCAACCGGGTCTTCCAGTGTGATAATTTTCACCTCTTCGCGGTTAAGCTCATGCAAAAAGGTATACAAACTGGTTGTTTTACCACTGCCCGTCGGGCCAGTCAGTAAGATAACCCCGGCGGTGGTCTGCAAGTCTTCCTCAATCCTTGCTCGTAAATCCGGAGTAATACCCAATACGTTCATATCGTAAGTGATGGCGTCTTTCTTAAGAAAACGCATCACAATACTTTCCCCCTGGCTCAGCGGAAGCGAGGAGACCCGAATATCCAACTCGGTATTCGATATCTTGGTTTCTATTTTTCCGTCCTGAGGACGGCGCTTCTCGGCGATATCCATATTGGCGAGGATCTTAATTCTGGAAAGCACCGCCATTTGCAATGTTGCTGGCAGGTAACTTTCTTTTTTTAACACCCCATCCACTCGATAGCGAACCCGGAACTTCCCTTTTTCAGGCTCGATGTGCATATCAGAGGCGCCTAAACTTACCCCTTTGGCAATCAGCCCGTTAAGAAGATTCACCGTGGGCGCTTCTGTCGCAAGCTCTCTTAGCTTATCTTCTTCAAGTTCAGACAGCACCGAATCAGTGCTGCTGTCAGTTTGCTGAGACTTAATGCTCGCCGCCAGCGCATCAACGACGGCTTTTCGGGCCAGAAGAGGCTTGGCCGTAATCCCCTTCAGCAACGCGAGCTGATTCGCCTCCCAGCACAGAGGGTCGTTGGTAACAAAGCGATACTGCTCATGCTCTTTTGAATGAGGAACCCAACCGAGATCAATGAACTGGGAAACCAGACTCTCCGGCAAATCCGTTTGAGACTGCTGATGTTCCAGGTCCTCTTCAGAGAGGATCTGGGCGCCTAATAAATGCGCATAAATATCGACCAGCTGCTCTTGAGAAATACTGCCTATATTGACCAGGATTTTCTCAAGTCGTCCCCCATGCTTGGCTTGATAGGCCTTAGCTTTTTCCAGGTCAATGCCAGAAACGCCAAAGTGAACTTGTAATATCGTTTCCAGACTCATCGGCCCACTTCTATGTCCGCATTTTCATCTTCACCACCAACCCGGCCGTCTTTGCCCAGCGACCGGATTTGATAGGCCATACCATTGGGTCCTGGCACTTCAAGGATGTATGGGTTTCCCCAAGGGTCATTAGGAACCTGTTTACGCACATAAGGACCGTCCCAGCCTTCTTTATCACTTTGCCATAGCTCATCCAGACTCTCTGGGTATTGACCGATATCCAGATAATAGGTGTCCAGTGATGTCTCCAACATCTGCATCTGAGCCTTGGCGGTACTCTGCTTGGATGAGCCGACCTTTGAAAACATCTCAGGCGCAACCAATGAACCAAGCAACCCAATAATAACAATAACAATCAGCAGCTCTACCAATGTAAAGCCACTTTGAGTTTTAACGCTCTCACGACGCTGTTTTAGTAACATATCTACCTCTATATACTTCCAATCGCCGCGATAGACACTGCGATCTGATAAACAATTTGGGTCGCGCTGGACCATAATGTCAGGTTATCCATATGACTGGAGTCAAAGGGTACCACAATGGTGTCCCCCGGCTGAATCTGGCTATCTCCGGCCCCGCCTGAAAACCAGAAGCCGCCATCACGTCCGGGCACCACCACTGAGCCATCGGCACGAATAATGTACGTCCGCTCCTGTGCGGCCAGCTCCTTGTAACCACCGCTTTTGTTAATGTAATCCTCATAAGAGACATTCTGACTGTACAGGTGCGACGTGGGAACATAAACCTCACCAATTACGCTGACTGACTGACTTTCGCCTGGTACATACAGGGTGTCTCCATCCTCTAAGATAACGTCTTTCTCATCACTTCCCTGAATAATACCCGGTAGGTCAATAACCAAACGTCCCACAGCCTCAACCCGGGTTAAATCTCGCAGTAACTTTTTGGCCTCATCGTAACTGACCATCTCGCCCGCACCGGCCTGTTTGCGCAAGCTTTCCGAAGCGATTTGCTTGCGCAGCTCTTCGGTGAGTTTGATGAGGTTTTCCTTCTCCTGTTCCTTCAAGTCTTCCCGGGTAAAGATTGCGGCCTTTGGGTCAGCGTAGTTGGTCAACCCTCCGACACGCGTCAACAAGTCGGTCATGGTTTCACCGCGACGAATCGTATACTCGCCGGGGAATTTAACCTCGCCTCTAACCTCTACGGTAAGGTTTTCTTGCCAGTCCGGAATCGTAAAAATGTTAATCCGATCACGACTGACAAGCTCTATGTCTTTTTGGTTCCCGGCTAATACCTTGCCGAGATTGAAGTTTATGTGTTTTACATCTGCCTGGCCGTCCTGATTTAGTACCGTCCGGGTAATTTCCGAATTTGTTTCATAGGACGACTCGGTTAAGCCTCCGGCGGCCTTTACCAGATCGACTATAGAGCCATTAACTGGCAGCGGGTAAACGCCGGGCACCTTAACCTCTCCCACAATCTCAACCAGTTGGAGAGGCTCACCTAGCCTTGCCTGTTCTCTGAGCTTGGCAATGACTGGGGCCAGCATACGCTTGCGGGAGAAATAGGTTGCATCTTTAAACTCTAAAATACTTTCCTTTTCTGCTTCGGTCAGTTCAATCAACGTCTGATTGGCCAGCGCTTCCAGTTCTTCGTCGCTGTAGCGATCATCCTCAGCATCTTCGTTTAAGCCCAATTGTTGCCAAAAAAGCTTTTCCTCAATGCGCTTTTCCCACTTTTCCTTTTCGTTTTCATCCAGCTCTTCGCGGGTGTAGGCCAAATCTTCCAGATTAACGTCCCCCATGGCCTCACTTTCGTTTCTGGAGAAAACCAGTATCCGATCATTTTGTTTAAGGAGCGGGTCGGAGCCTGATTGGCCTGCCGTTATCTCGGTCAGGTCTACCTGCAGTGCATTGAGATCACCATTGGCATTCTTTTCACGCAAAATGAGTACATAACTGAGGTCCGCTGACTCCAGCAAGTCTGAACGGATATCCCCGAGAATCGAGGATACTCGAAGACCAGAGTGCCACTGATATTTCCCGGGCCTAGCGACAGCACCGATCAGCGTCACAGCGTTCGCGACATGGGGCGATACTCTCGGTACACGGATTTCGTCACCACTTCTGACATCAATATTGTTATCAGACAGATTGCCGGTAAGCTGAACTTGCACCCCTTCTTTATAACGTTTGACACTAATGGCTTTGGCATAGCCATTGGGCTTTATGCCACCCGCCAGCGCGATAACCTCAGACAGATCCTGCTCATTTTTCAACTCATAAATAGCCGGACGGCGCACTTCACCATCGACGGTAACCGTGTTTTCAACGGCTGGGATAAACACTACATCGCCGGACTGCAGCAACACATCATCGGAGCTGTCACCGGCATTGAGAAGGTCATAAAGATCCAGCGTGTTAACCAGTTTCCCCGCACGCTTTAACTGAATATTACGCAGCGAGGCAATATCAGACACACCACCACTGACAAATAAGGCATGGGTAATGGTGGACAAGGAACTGACGTTGTAAGCGCCGGGCTTATAAGCCTCGCCCATCACAAACACCTGAATCGTGCGCAACTCCCCCATAGTCACAGCAACGTCCACACCGATGATTTGTTTCTTTATCTGATTGGCCAGAAATTGCTTAACCTCTGAAAAGCTCATTCCCGCCACACTAAGTGGGCCGATCTGAGGAATTTTGACTGTGCCATCGCGGTTCACTGGCAACTGATATTCCTGGTTTTCCTTACCGTAAAGCTGCAAATTCACCGTATCACCGGGCCCGACAATGTAGTGGGCGGGAACCGGTGCATTAATCATCGGCGTAAAGGTAGAGGGCTCACCCGAAAACAACTGTGCCCCGTAAAGTTTAAGTTCTTTGTCTTTTTCCTGCTCTTCCAGCTCTTTTTCCTGTTCATCTTCCTGTGATTCAATCGGATTACCAAACTGATCAAACTGGGTACCACGTGGATACATGCCCTGCTGCTGTTGGCCCTGGCCCGCCTCTGAACCTTGCTGGTTCATATTGCCAAGTGAAGACATGTCGATCCCAAGCTGGGAAGCCATTCGCTGACGTTCCTGCGCAGACATATTCTTAAAGCGCTGCATTTGCTCCTGAGACAGCGTCTGAGCATTTGCAGCACCGGAAATCAGCAGCAAAGGGATAAGAAGCGTTGTTACAGTCCGTAGTAAACTCATTGAAAAATTCGCCCAGTTTTTATTCGTCAAACAGTCATTTAAAGCCGCGTTATTCTACCGAAGATTGTCGAAGCTGGACAATCGGATTTTCACACCATCGGATTCGAGCTTCGCATAGGACGACAGCTTTTAATTTGATTGCTACTATAAACGCCTTTTTCATTTTCGCCGTACTAGAATTCAAAGCGGCTCTGCATTGGACTCTGTGACTAACTATGAGTTACCACATATCGACACGTACACTCCCCGGGCTGGAATCGCTCAGCTTTCGTCAACGTTTGGCCGTAATCGAGATAGCAGCTCAACGACTGACCGGCATTGAGCGGCTCACACTCAACCTGATCAAACTACTGGCGATTATCGGTGGCTTTGTGTGCCTGTATCGGGTGGCCGAAGACTGGCGAGCCATTTTTGGGGTCATCGTTGCACTACTATGCTACCCATTGGTGCTAAAGCCGATTTATCACCAGCTTTGCAGTAAGCACATAAAGCAAACCGATATCGAGAAGGTAAAACAAGCATCTGAGGAGGGTTAGCATTATGGGCTCTTCTATCATTGCTGCATACGAGCAGGTACGACTCAGTTAGGGAGTAAGGGCATTGCCAACGTACGGCAGACGCCAGTCTGAGACGGTGGCAATGAAGAATTAATTTCGTAAAGGAGTTAAAACCAGCGCCGTGGCGCTGGACGCATTTGCACAAACAGCCAACCGCCCACAAAACCGGCAACAGCCTGAGTAAGCAACCCCGCCAGTGTTCTTGCGCCAGCAATCAGGGTAATGCCCATAATGGGTTGCATCGCGGCATGAATTGCCAATAACGCCACAAACCCCGCCAGGCCATAGAAAGCCGCTGGCATGGGTCTGGTTGCTTTCTCAATTCCACCCGCAACCAAAAATGCCAATAACAGGCCGAGACCGATGATGATTCCATAGGTAGGCAGCAGGCCCAGCCAGTCCTTGAACGTCATTTGCAGGCGCTCTGACCACTGGATCGTGACATCAACCGAGGCCATTTCCGCCAAAACAAACTGCGTGTGCGCGATACTGGCAAGGGTAAAACACACCAATGCCGCTATAATGAACCGAACCAACTTCCCCATTGCGCCCCCAACGCCGATACCTGCTAAAATACTAGCATCATCTTACACAAGTGTTTAAGAAATAACATTTTTTACTCTGTTAAGGAGGTAGCATGATTCGTTGCCTAACCCGAGCTACCGCGATATGTAGCGTGTTGATGACGTCGGGGGGACTGGCTCAAGGTGCGCCCGGGGCCAACTTTACAGCCTATTCCATCATCGAGGTGGCGACGAATTTCCACTATCCCTGGGCCGTCGAGCAACTGCCCGATGGCGATCTATTGATCACTGAAAAAAGTGGTCAGCTATATCGGGTAAGCACCCGCGGTGCCAAGACCCAGATACACAATATTCCACCGGTATTTTTTAAAAGCCAGGGGGGACTAATGGATGTTCGTCTGCACCCCGATTATGCCAACAATGGCTGGCTATACCTAAGTTATGCCCATGGCAACGATGACGCCAATCATCTTCGACTGATTCGAGCACAACTGGACGACGACAAGCTGGCTGACATCCAGATTCTTTTTACCTCACAGCCCGCCAAAGACACACCGGTGCATTACGGCGGCCGCATGGCGTTTCTACCCGACAACAGCCTGGTGTTCTCCATGGGCGATGGCTTCGACTTTCGGGAACAAGCCCAGAAGACCAACAACCATTTCGGCAAGCTTATCCGTCTGAATGACGATGGCAGCGTACCGAGCGACAACCCCTCGTGGCCTGCAGAAAACAGTTTAAAAGAGATTTACAGTATCGGTCATCGCAACCCTCAGGGCATGGCCTGGGATCCAAAACGTAAGACGCTATTTTCCAACGAACATGGGCCAAAGGGCGGCGATGAGATTAACATCATTGAAGCGGGTAACAATTATGGCTGGCCGGTGATTACTTATGGGGTTGATTATTCCGGTGCCCAGATCACCCCACACACCGAGTACCCGGGTATGGAACAGCCCTTTGTGGACTGGACACCATCCATTGCGCCCTCCTCTTTGGTGATTTATTACGGCGAGATGTTTCCCGAACTCACCGGTGACCTGCTCTCCACCGCACTAAAATACAAAGAGGTTCGCCGAGTGCGACTGGACGGGCTGGAGATGACGTCTCAGGAGAGTTTATTTTCCGAAATCGGCGAGCGGCTCCGGGATATTGATATTGGTCATCAGGGGGAACTCTACTTACTCACCGACGATAAGCAAGGCCGCCTGCTGAGAGTGAGTCGAGCGGAGAACTAAGCCGGACTTAACCAATGGATACCTGCTTACGCTGGTATGACGATATCTAACGCAATCCGACCACCGAGATCACCTGCTAGTAAGGCTGAGTGTTTCACGCAAAAATAAGCCGGTCTCTGGGACCGGCCTTTTCATAGATAGTAAGTACTGACTAGAAATTGTACTTATACGACAAGCTAATTTCCGTGCCCTTGGTTTCAGAGCGCAGCAGCGTGTCTTCAAACTCGATTTCCTTTTCCTCACCCAAAATGTTCTTGAGCTTCAGGGTAATCGTGGTGTTGAAGTCCGGATAGTACTTGTACACCGTATCCAGCGAGTGGAATGGCTTTTCATAATTATCGTCAAAACCATCGATACCCGGGATTAGGATACGCTCGCCAAACACGTTGTATACCAAGGAGGCGGAGTGTTCACCGTTGTCGGAGTCATAACCAAGCTGTAGGTTCACCACATACTCGGAGTGACCGGTCAAACGGCGAGTGGTATTAGTGATCGCTGTCGATACACCGGTTTGCTCAACGATATTCTGGCGATCCAGTACAATCTCAGAGTCACTGATGGTGATGTTGCCCGAGGTAAACAGGTTATCCCAGATACCGTCTCCGAAGATCTCCAAGCCCTGTAGGAATTCCACTTCCACACCCAGCACTTCACCGGATTCGGCATTAGCGATCCGAATCAGCGGCGGACCATCCTGCGCCGGCGACTGCACCGACTCAATGGGTGAGGTCATATCTTTGTAGAATAACGCCACCGACAGGTTATTGCCCGCTTCACGGTACCATTCCCAACGCAGATCATAGTTAACGATGTCCGTGGTTTTCAGACCGGGTGTCCCGGCGATGGGAAATTCGGTCAGGGGATCGATATAGGTGGCCGAGGACACTTCCCGAAGATCGGGCCGCACAACGGTTTCACCAACACTGGCACGCAGCTGCATATCGTCATTGAGGAAGTAGGTTAGCGCTAAGGCCGGGTAGAAGGCATCTTCCTCGAAGGCCAGCTGTGAGCGATCCGCTTCATCGTCGATATCGATCTGGTTGCTGCGCGGGTCAAAGGGGGCGACGACCTGACGGAAGTCCTCCCAACGCACACCGCCGGTAAAGCGCCACTTATTATCGAAGAAGAAATCCGCTTCGAAGTAGTAAGCGTCCAGCTTTTGCCCGGCCACATAATCATCCCCGGCAATGGTGGTATCGCGAATAATGGGGCGGTTGTCGTTAAACTCGCCGTTGGCCAGTACATCGTCACTCAGGATGTCGCCGAAATTATCCCCCAGTAAATCTTCACGATTGGCAAAGGCCAGAGTATTGACGTCGAAACGACGGTTTTCGGCGGTACGCGTCTTGGTGACAAAATCAGCCCCAAACTTAAACTCGGTTTCCCAGCGCCCCAGGGTCATCGGGTAGTTGAAGTTATAACCATAGTTCTCGACCCGATCATGCAGGTTCTGGAACGAGTAACGTCCGGCGGTCTGGGCATCGATCAGAGAGATAGGGTCTGAGCCCCCAAACAGGCCATCCTGATCCTGGTCCTCAATAATAAACCGCGCTTCCATGCTACCCGGCGCATAACGCACAGAGCGGCCCAGCGAGTAATACCAGTCCAGCCCGGCAAAGTTCAGCTCAGGGAACGTATGCATCCCCTTAAACTGATTGGTGTACAGCGTCCGTTCCTCGTACTGTACTTCCATATCCCGAATACGCACACCTTCAGACACGCTGAGATTCTCGGTGTGGCCGAACTTTTCACTGATCTCGTCCTTGGTGTCGTTCAGTACGATCAAGCTGTAATCGATACGGTGCTTGCGGTCATAGTCGATACCCAGGTTCAGCAATGTGGACCACTGCACGGTGCGCTCGGTGGTGTTAATCTCATCGAAGAAGCGAGAAATGATGATGTCGTCCTGCACTCTGTCTGCTTGCTGCAGCTCGTATTCTTGCGACACCTCCGTTTCAGAGTCATAGGCCGAGGTTAACAGGTAACCGACACGCCATTTGTCGGTCAAGTCCACGCTGTCACCGGCGGTAAGACTAAAGCCGGCATCCGGGCCAATGCTGTCTTCTTTAGGGCCATAGCTGCGCTTCACCTGCGAGAACAAATCCAACGCAGTGGCCTGGTCGAGATTGTCCAAAAAGTCTTTCGACTCCCAGCGCTCTAAAATGGCCTCGGGAGCGGCACGGGTACCGTCATCTTTGCCCAGCCAGTCATCGTCACCGCCATTGTAAGTCAGGCCATTATCGGAGTTTTCGGAGTTGTAACCGGTGCTAAGCGAGAAGTTCAGCACTGATTCGGTCGGAATCGACTTCAGGCGGACATCCACATTACCGCCACCAAAAGAAGCGGGCATGGACGGAGAGAACGATTTTTGCACCGACAGACTCTCGATAATATCAGCCGGGAACAAGTCGAGTGGGATAACATTTCGGGTCGGATCGGGGCTTGGCACACTGGCACCATTGAGCTGGGTACTCGAGTAGCGCTCACCCAGGCCACGGACATAAATAAACTTACCATCCACCAGCGTCAGGCCGGTCACACGACGCAGCGCCGAGGCGGCATCACCGTCACCGGTGCGAGAAATTTGTTCGGCGCCCATAATGTCGGCCACAAAGGCCTGGTTTTTACGCTCTTGCATCACCGCTGACGCAGTGCCTTTCAGACGAGTGCCGGTAGCGACAACCTCTTCGATGACTTTATCTTCCTCAGACTGGGCTAAGGCGGTCGCTGCTGGAACGCACAGTCCTGCGATCACAGCCAGATTCAGTGGTTTCAGAAGGAACCTGTTAGCAGGCCTTTTCATATCTCAACCTCATTCGATAGCGTTTCTTAATCGGCGCGTGATACGCCAGGTGCATAAATGAAAGCAAGTACGCCACAGATGCAACGTACTTGCCTTATGCTGGTTACTCAGTCGGCGTTAGTCCTGCAGACCAACTGTCCAGTCTGCTGTCCAGTCATTGTCAGCGTCTTTCACTGCACCGATGAAGTCGACGGTGTCGAAGAAGCTATCAACAGCGTTGACGTCAGCAGGAGTGGTGCTATCAGTAGTGTAAATACCATTTACAACGGCATCCGACTCTGTCAGCAGGCTGTTGCCTTCCTGACCGGTGAACCAGGCCTGTTGGTCGAAGTCGCCAGAGTTCTTAATGGTCTCAGAACAGGCCAGTACCGAGTTTTGGAACACCATTTGCGGGCTGCGAGTGCCGTCCATGTTTTGCTCCAGCGTGGTATCGCCGTCGCTCAGGTCAGCTTCAAAACACTCACCCATGCCTGCAGGGCCAGTAACAACGAAGTTGTACAGTTGAGCGTTGGTCTGGTCACGCAACAGTACACCCTCTGAGTCTTTGTCTGCCGAGTCGTAAGCGTTACCAATGATGGTCATATTCGCCACGATGGGGTTAGAGAAGTCGGTGCCATCACCGCCATCGCCGTCACCCTCAATACCGCGGTTGGCTTCGCCGTCATTGGCATCGTGCTTAACCAGCACGTACTGCATCTTGCCTTTAAAGCCGTTATCCCAGTCTACCGAGTCGTCACGGATACCGGTCAGAACCAGATATTTGGCCTGTACGTTACCGCCAAAGAACTCAACACCATCGTCGGCGTTTTTGTGTACCTGCAGATACTCAACCGTAGTACCTGAACCCACACCGCCGAAAGTAATACCATTTAACTCATTATCAGGCGCGATTTCGAAACCACCGTGCATCACGCGAACATAGCGCAGCGTACCGGAGTTATCTTCGGTGTCAGTACCACCAAATACGGCACCTTCCTGAGCACCTTCAACCTGCAGTGAACAGGCAGAGCCATCCTGAGGGCACTTCGTAGAAGGCGCATTACCCAGCAGGATCATACCGCCCCACTGACCTGCCTCACCGGCAGCCAGACCACTGACAACATGCTGACGAGACGTAAAGGTGATGGGCTTATCGGCCATACCATTGGCTTCCAGTTTGGAGCCACGACTCACCACCAGGTAGTCATTACCCGACTCACCAAATACGGTCACACCCGGTTCAACGGTCAGGGTAGCACTGTCGGTATTGTCACCTCCCACGAATACTGCACCCGAAATGGCATACAGGTTGCCTTCGGTCAGCGTTAAGTCAGCGGTAATCTTTCCAGAAACCTGACAGGTGGTGGTGCTGCCATCAACAGACGTGATGGTGGTGGTTCCTTCCGGGCAGCCTGATGCAGACTCAACCACACCCACTTCGCCACCGCCGAAACCAAAGGCCCAGCCTTGACGCCAGTCGTTGCCGCTGGTGCTAACCGCACCCACGAAGGTGTTCGACTCGAAGAAGTTATCCATCATCTGCGCCGGGTCACCACCGGCTTCCAGCAGGCTGCTCTCGGACGTCAGAGTTCCGTCCTGATTCAGACCCAGGTTGGCACGGTTTTCGTAAGCGATAAGCTGGTTGTTATCTTGCTGATTCACAAACCAGTCATTCAGATCCACATTACCGTCTTCAAATTTGAAAGGTTCATTACAGGAAATCACTGAGTTGCTGATGGTCAGGCCACCGTCGGTCAGGTTCGCCTGTACCGTTTCGTCCGTATCCATCTCCAGACACTCACCCATACCGGCAGAACCTGTGATCAGCATGTTCATAATCTGAGCACCAGTCTGGTCGCGCAGCAGAACACCCTCTGAGTCTTTGTCTGCGGTGTCGTAGTCGTTACCAATGATGGTCAGGTTGGACACCATAGGATTAGAGAAGTTGGTACCATCACCGCCGTCACCATCGCCTTCGATGCCGCGGTTACCTTCGCCGTTATTCTTGGCGTGCTCGACGTAAACGTACTGCAGCTTACCTTGATAGCCGTTGTCCCAGTCTACCGAATCATCACGGTTCGCCGTTAGCACCAGGTGCTTGGCATTGACGTTACCACCGAAGAATTCGACACCATCATCGGCGTTAGAGTGCACCTGAACATAATCAACGGTGGTACCCGCACCCACACCGCCGAAGGTAATGCCGTTGAGTTCGTTATCTGGTGCGATTTCAAAGCCAGCATACTTAACCACAACGTATTTCAGAGTACCTGACGTATCCTCGGTGTCAGTGCCGCCAAATACGGCACCTTCTTCGGCGCCTTCAACTTGCAGAGCACAATCTGAACCGTCCTGAGGGCACTTAGTTGAGGGCGCATTACCCAGAATCACCAGACCGCCCCACTGACCGGCGCCGACTTCATCGCCCAGAACATCGTTGTAGGAGGTCATGATGATTGGGTTTTCCGCCGTACCTTCTGCGGTGATGGCGGAATCACGGCTGACTACCATGTAATCAGCACCGGTACGACCAAAAATAATCGTGCCGGGCTCAATCACCAGGTTGACGCTGTCGGCTTTATCGTTACCAACAAACACCGGACCTTCCAACGCCCATACCGTATCGTTGGTCAAGGTAATCGTGTTATCCGGAACCGCAGTCACCCCAGCGGATTTGGATGAAGTACCAGAGTCGGCGGTCAAGCGGCCCGACAATACACGAACTTCAACGTCTTGACCTAAAGCATCAGACACCTGACCCGACAAGAAGTCACTGCTGGTACCGGGTGCAGAATCAGTGCCGCTGCCAGAATCACCACCGGTGTCACCGCCACTACCAGAGTCACCACCAGTGTTGTTATTAGTCACACTGTTATCAATATCGCCTTCGCTAATATTGATATCACCACCACAGCCAGCCAGGGCCAGAGCGGCGGCGACTGCTGATGCTTTAAATAAAGAAGTAAGTTCCATCGAGCTCTCCAAATTGAATTTTGGTCGTAATTTAAAAATTCGGGAGAGAGCCTAACGGAGCATGGTGACAGTTTTGTTACACCACGGCGTTGTCACAAAACTTTCATGGGTCCATGCAAAAAGCTTTAGGGGGTGGTATCTGTGAGCTTGTTGTTAAGTTCTTGAGAATCTTCAGCGTCTAGCTGAGTTGACGTTTGATAGAGCAGATCATACAAGCCGGAAGACTTGATACTTTCAAGACCTTTTTCAAAAACCTGTTTATCCTCAGGGTGCCTAAACTCAGCGCCATACCAGGTCTTACCAGGGAACAAGTCGTGATAGACCACTTCATCCCCCGTATCCATCGAAATAGACAACTGTTCGCGGTACCAACGGAAAATCGTTTTATCCACCAGGATGACCTGGGCTCGTCCGAGCCAAAACATGGCGTTTTGACTCTTCTGGCTCGCCAGCTCCCGGTAATAGTTATTGAAATGCTTATTCTTTTGGGGGTGGAAATGTTGACGGAATAGATTGCCAAGCACTAAGTAGGCCTCTTGCCAGGCCACCACGGAATAGTTTCTAAGATCCGGTATCTGGTTTAAAACAACACCATCTTGCTTTTTTGAAATCGCATAGTTGTGAAAGTAAATGAACTTCTCGACAAAGTTCTTAGACTCCACCGTTTTTGACACCGACGCAACCGCGTCAATATTCGGCATATTCTGCACAGCCCTGTGCAACCTGTTGTTGGGCATGTGTACAATGACCATCCTATAGTCACTTGCACTCAATGCGGCACGAAATATTTCTACCTCAAGGCCTGTGCGAGTTTTCCCTATTACAAAGGGGGGCTTATCCTGTCCAAAGGCCACGACCAACTGCTTTGCGTGAGCAACCGACGCAGCCAGTATTAAAACAAATAATACCCAACGCACAGTATCCGTCCTATAAGCTTCTCTGTAAGTATATACAAATAGCTTACTTACCTCAGATACTTAGTTTTTCTTTCGTTAAGCACCTAACAATCCGTTATATAAGAAGACAGCGTTGCACTTTCTCATCGCAGTTACCTCTAACGAAGCAACAGCAAGGGAATTTTAGCCTTCATCAGCATTTTTAAGGTAAAGCTCCCAAGCAGCAGCTCCCGCAAACGGCTGTGGCCAAACGACCCCATCACGATCAGATGAATATCCTGCTGCTGTTGATAGTTAAGCAACTCTTCTTCCGGCAGACCATTGAGCCTGGCGGTCGTCACTTCCAGACCAGCCTGTTTCAGACGCTCAGAGGCCTTATTCAATAGTGCATCCGCTTGCTTATCGTCTTTGCAAACATGGGCCACATGGCAATGAATGCCTTTATACAGCGGGCTGGTCGCGAGCATTTCCAGAGCCTTGTCGGCCGCCTCGCTTCCGTCATAAGCCAGTAACAGTCGCTGAGGGGCAACAAAGTCGCAATTGGCTACCAGCACCGGACGGTGAAGGGCTCGGATCACCGTTTCCAGTTGATGCCCCAGTTTGCCGGACTGTTCGTCGTGCTCTTCTCCGCGGATGCCTAACACCAGCACCCGGATCTGCTCTTCAAGTTCTACAAGGGTCTCGGCAAGGCCACCGTGGCGCTGGCACTGCTCAATCTCAGTCACACCCTGAGACTGCGCCCTTTCGGTGGCAGCAGTGAGCATGGCCTTACCCTGCTCCATCATGATCTTGCTGCGGCGCGACTCCATCTCGGTCAGTTCTTCGAGCAGCATTTCCCGGCTGCCCAGCCCGATGCTCCCGGATAAGTCCGCCACCGCAGGCGTGTCCCTGTGTTCGATGTTATGCAGTAATTTCAGAGGCACTCCGACCCGCTGGCTTATCCAGGCGGCGTAATCGGTCACTGAGGCACTAATGCTGGAGCCATCGATGCCTGCCAATACTTTAGGTTGGTCTGTTGCCGCCATTAGTGGCCTCCCACAACTTTTTCAATTTCTTCCGGCTTATCGTGCACACCGAAGCGATCCACAATTGTCTCACTGGCTTCGTTCAGGCCAATCAGTTCCACATCAGCCCCTTCACGGCGGAATTTGATCACCACCTTATCCAGCGCTTCCACCGCCGACACATCCCAGAAGTGGGCCCGGTGCAGGTCGATAATCACTTTATCAACCACCTGTTTAAAATCAAAGCTGTCGGCAAACTTGTCCGCCGAGTTAAAGAAGACCTGACCGATCACCGAGTAGGTGCGCGTACCACCATCTTTACTGGTTGTAGAAGTGACATACAAAAAGTGGCTGACCTTGTTGGCAAAAAACACCGAGGCCAACAGAACACCCACAAACACCCCGTAAGCCAGGTTATGGGTGTAGACCGTCACCGCCACTGTCGCCAACATACTGACATTAAAAGACAACGGATGGGATTTGAGGTTCTTGATCGAGTCCCAGCTAAAGGTTCCGATGGATACCATGATCATCACCGCTACCAACGCCGCCATTGGGATCTGCTTGAGCCAGTCACTGACAAACACCACCATAATCAGCAGAAAGATACCGGCACAGAAGGTCGACAAGCGGCCGCGGCCGCCGGATTTCACATTAATAATAGACTGACCGATCATGGCACAGCCTGCCATGCCACCAAGCAATCCCGCGCCAATATTCGCCACGCCCTGGCCTTTACATTCGCGGTTACGATCACTTTCTGTGTCGGTCAGATCATCCACAATGGTGGCCGTCATCAGTGATTCGAGAATCCCCACTACCGCCAGGGCGGCCGAGTAAGGAAATATAATCGCCAGTGTCTCGAAGTTCAGAGGGACATCGGGCAGTAAGAATACCGGCAGGGTATCGGGCAGCTCTCCCATATCGCCCACCGTGCGAATATCCAGTCCCAAGCTCAGGGTTACTGCCGTGATCACCAGGATACAGACCAGTGGCGAAGGCAGTACCTTGCCCAGCTTAGGTACATAGGGGAACAAATAGATAATACCTAAACCCGCCGCAGTTAAGGCATAGACATGCCAGGTAACATTGGTCAGCTCCGGTAGCTGAGCCATAAAAATAAGAATCGCCAATGCGTTCACAAAGCCCGTTACCACCGAGCGAGACACAAAGGACATCAGCTCACCCAGCTTCAGATAGCCCGCCAGAATCTGCAAAATACCGGTCAAGATAGTGGCAGCCAGAAGGTACTGCAATCCATGCTCTTTCACCAGCGTCACCATCACCAACGCCATAGCGCCGGTCGCCGCCGAAATCATGCCCGGCCGACCACCCACGATAGCGATGATCACCGCAATACAAAAAGAAGCATACAAGCCAATTTTAGGGTCAACCCCGGCAATAATGGAAAAGGCGATAGCCTCTGGAATCAATGCCAGAGCAACAACCAATCCAGAGAGCACGTCGCCCCGGATGTTGCCCAGCCAGTCTTGTTTGGTGGAACTGAATAACATGCGATACCCGTTCTATGTTAATGAGTCAGCCAGTCGGTGCTTAATAAAGCCAGACTGAAAATTAAAAGGGAGCGTAGCGGCAGGACGCCGACAGCAGTCGGTAGGCTATTGTTGTTTTAATCGGACTGACGCTCACAAGCGAGAGGGATCATACGGATAGACGCACCATCTCACAAGTCGATTGCTTTTAACCCAATCATTTCTGGTTTAGGCTAGAAGACTCAACCACTATTCGAGCAATGTCATGGACTTCGCAGACTACCAACGCTTTGTCGACAGCTTGCCTATCCCAGCACTTCTGGTGAAAGTAGATAAAGACGATACCCATCTTGTTCATCACCTGAATCCACTGTTCACACAGGAGTTCGGTTACACACAGGAAGATATCCCGGATAAACAACGTTGGTGGGAAAAAGCCTACCCCGATCCGGACTACCGGGAAGCCGTCGAGCGACAGTGGGAGCTGGAGTATCAGCTTGCGGCTGATAGCGAACAGGATAAGGTCAGCGTTGATGCTCGAATCACCGACATAAAAGGCGATGAAAGACGCTACCGTGTAGCGACCAACATCAGCACTCCGATTATCGACGGTATTTACCCTGTCTTTTTTATCAACCTGGAGCCCAGAATAGGGAACTATCTGTGACCATCAACTTTCGCAATAAGTTTAGCCTTCAGCGCCCGCACCCACCTTCTCGACCACCTAAGGATGCGGACAGTTTAAAAGCACTCGAACGGGCACTGGAAAGTGATCGCGGACGAATTATCAACTCCGCCGCCATCCGCCGTCTGCAGCAAAAGACGCAAGTTTTTCCGTTAGAACGCAATGCCGCGGTGCGCAGCCGACTGACCCACTCGCTGGAAGTACAACAAACCGGCCGTTTTATTGTCCGTACCATCTTCGACAAACTGGGACCCGAGACAGAGCGCTACGGTCTGGACGGATTGGAGCGATTGTTAGAATCTCAGGTGGAAATGGCCTGCCTGATGCACGACATCGGCAACCCGCCTTTCGGGCACTTCGGCGAAGCCGCCTTTATTCGCTGGTTTGAGCAGCACATTGACCAACTCGGTGCCTTCAGGAGCACCAGCGACAGTCAGCTGAAAAGCGACTTGATACGTGATCTCTGCCAATTCGAAGGCAATGCCCAGGCCATACGCTTAGTGCATCACCTGCTCAACCTGAACCTGACTTACCTGCAGACGGCGGGCATTTTAAAATATACCCGCCCGGCTACCACTGCAAAACCACAAGCCTCCGAACCTCTGTCTTATCTGCAGAAAAAGCCGGGCTACTATCTTTCCGAGCAAGATTTCATCCGAGAGCTTGGGCAAACCCTCAACATGAGCGAGGGACACCGTCACCCCAGCAGCTACCTGATGGAAGCTGCCGACGATATATCCTATTGTCTGGCCGATCTTGAGGATGGTGTCGAAAAAGGCCTGCTCAGCTATACCCGGCTGGCCGAGTTATTGATTCAAACCTTTGACGACGATAGCAATCTGGCAGAACAAACCTTCTTGGGGAGTCATGGCGAGCGCAGCTTCCGACAAGTTGTAGAATACGCGCTTAAGCGGGCCAACGAAGAAGCTGTGAACAAGGAACATGAGTTTTTTGTCTGGCTGCGCGTCAATCTGATTCACCCTCTGGTCAATCACGCCGCCGACAGCTTTATCGACAACATCGAGGCCGTCTACCACGGCAAGCTGAATCGCGCCTTGTTGGAAGACGAGTCGCTCAACCACCGCATCATCGACACCTTCAAGAGAGTCGCCATCAAGCATATTTTCAGTGTCTCAGAGGTGGAAACCCTGGAGCTTCAGGGCTACCAGATCATCACCGGTCTGCTGAACTATTACCGGCCATTGCTTGAGTTGGATGCCGACACCTTCCAGGCGGTTCTGGCTCAGGGAGCCCGCGGATACCTGGTCGAATCCCGGTTGGCCAAACGGCTGCCACGCAAGCATGTGCGCGCTTATCACAACGCCTTACAAAGGCTAACGACAGAGGCTGTGGATTTTGCACTGTGGGAAAGTTATTACCGCTGCCGATTGTTACTGGATATGGTCAGCGGCATGACCGACCAGTTTGCCCTCGAGGAATATCAGACATTGTCGGTTAAATAATTGTTTTACTTGCTAAACGATTAAGATCCCATATGGTTAATGGACGTAATTAAAGCCTAACCTTATTTAAAAATACAGGAGTCTGTATGAAGTCACTCGCTACCATTGGATTGACGCTGGGATTGTTGGTCAACCCATTGGCGAACGCCCATGAGTCACCCCTACATAACGCCATTAATGGCGAACACCGCACCCCGGCATACACACAGCGTGACGAATACCGTCACCCCGAACAGACCTTAGAGTTCTTCGGGGTTAAGCCAGATATGACGGTAGTGGAAATCTGGCCCGGTGGTGGCGGCTGGTACACCGAAATTCTGGCCCCTTACCTGAAAGACAACGGCAAGCTTTATGCGGCCCAGTTCGATCCCAATTCAGATGTGGATTACTTCGTACGCAATTACAAAAAATTTATGCAAAAGCTCGATGCCAACCCAGAGGTCTATGGCGACGTAGAGGTGACCACCTTTGCTCCGCCGGAAAAATTGGCGATTGCGCCTGAAGGCAGTGCCGATCGGGTGCTGACCTTCCGTAATGTGCACAACTGGTACATGAACGGTCGCGGCGAAGAGACGCTACTGGCGGCGTTTAGCGCCTTTTACGACGCGCTGAAACCAGGCGGTGTGCTGGGAGTGGTCGACCACCGGCTGCCCGATGGGCGGACTCTAGATGCTCAGGATAAGTCCGGCTATATGAAACAGGATTATGTGATCGACATTGCTCAGAAGGCCGGCTTTAAACTGGCGGCTACGTCAGAAATCAACGCCAACCCCAAAGACAGCGCCGACCATCCTCGCGGCGTCTGGACACTGCCACCCTCGCTGCGCCTGGGAGAGCAGGATAAGAATAAGTATCTTGCCATCGGTGAGAGTGACCGCATGACCTTAAAATTTGTTAAACCTGCGGCACAATAAATGGCCAGGCTATTTCACATTGGGCGGCCAAGTCCGGGCCGCCCATTTTCTTACTCCAGTATACAGTAATCTTTTTACAGCCTAACGCCGTAGCCATCCGAAACCATCAACGGAGGTAGCATGAGTCAGAGCCTTGAAGATTTTCAACAATGGTTTGAGCAGCGCAACCCCAACGCGCCTGAGTTTCAGCAGGCCGTTATGGAGGTGGCCCGCTGTATCTGGCCCGAGTTGGAAGCGCATCCCAGATATCATAGTTTTAGGGTTTTGGAGCGACTCACCGAGCCTGACCGCACCATCAGCTTCCGGGTGTGCTGGGAAGACGACAATGGTGAGGTCCGGGTCAATCGCGGCTATCGGGTTCAGTTGTCCAACGCTCTTGGTCCTTACAAAGGCGGGCTGCGTTTTCACCCCTCGGTCAATGAGTCCGTGTTAAAGTTTCTGGCCTTCGAGCAAACCTTCAAAAATGCACTCACCGGCTTACCCATGGGCAGCGGCAAAGGCGGCGCCGACTTTGACCCCCACGGCAAATCAGACCGCGAGATCATGCGCTTCTGCCAGGCTTATATGCTGGAGCTGCACCGCCATTTGGGCGCGGATGTGGATATTCCCGCTGGCGATATCAATGTCGGCCCCAAAGAAATTGGCTACCTGAAAGGCGCCTTCCAACGGATTAAAAACAACACCGGTTCGGTATTAACCGGCAAGCCCCCCAGTAGCGGCGGTAGTGAGCTGCGACTGGAGGCCACCGGCTACGGACTGGTGCTCTTTGTGGTCAATATGCTGGAGCGCATTGATGATCATCTTCAGGATAAAAAAGTGGTCATTTCCGGCGCCGGTAACGTTGCGCTGCACGCGGCTGATAAGGTGCGCACACTGGGCGGTAAAGTCGTCGCTCTGTCCGACAGTCATGGCACCTTAACCTGTGAAGCCGGTTTTACCGCCGATGATCTGGATGCCATCCATGAGCTTAAAAGTGGTCGCCACTCGCTTGAGAGCTTTATGAACAACGACCAGGCCAAATGGCATAAGAATGAGCAGCCCTGGTCTGTGCCCTGCGATATCGCCCTGCCCTGCGCGACACAGAACGAACTGGACGAGAGCAGTGCCAATAAATTACTGGACAATGGCTGTTGGCTGGTCGCAGAGGGCGCTAACATGCCCTGTACAGATAAGGCTCAGCGACTGTTTCAGGATAAGGGAATTCTTTATGCCCCCGGCAAGGCCAGTAATGCAGGCGGTGTGGCGATTTCGGGGTTAGAGATCACTCAGAATCGGATGGGCATGAGCTACCAACGAGACCACCTTGAACAGCGCCTTGAAGAGATTATGCGGCGCATTCACCAGCAATGTGTCGAGTTCGGTCAGGAGCACGAACACATAGACTATGTAAAAGGCGCCAATATTGCCGGCTTTAAACGCGTTGCTGAAACCTTGGTGAGCTTCGGTATCACCTGATTAACCAATGCTGCTCCGACACTCATTCCTCTAACAGCCGCAGGTGGTATCGGTGGTAACGATCCCCTGCGGCCTGGCTGTTCCTCACTCCTGCTATCCCAAAGCATAACACTATAGTACAGAGTATTTTTTACCCGTTTTAGGCTAGAGTCAGATTCGAAATGATATTTACCTCCTGTTAACACCATAACAACAATGCAAAGGACACACGCTATGCAACAGCACAGCCTAAAACTCAGTACTCTCGCATTGGCCATGGCCACCGCTATTAGCGGTCAGGCTCTGGCTCAAGACAACAGTAATGATCAACAGAACGACGACAAAAAAGGCAAGGGCCTCGAGCGCATCGAAGTCACGGCCCGTAAAACCGTAGAGAGCCTTCAGGAGGTGCCCGTTGCTGTAACCTCCGTCGGCGAGATGGAGTTAAAAGAAAACGGTATTTCAGTACTTACGGAAGTGCAGCAGTTTTCACCCAACACCACCCTACAAACGAGTCGGGCTACTAACTCAACACTGACTGCTTTTATCCGCGGGGTGGGCCAGCAAGATCCGCTTTGGGGCTATGAGCCGGGTGTGGGGATTTATATTGACGATGTTTATATGGCTCGCCCGCAGGGAGCGGTACTGGACTTGCTTGACGTTCAGCGCATTGAGGTTTTGCGTGGTCCACAGGGGACCCTGTATGGTAAGAATACCATTGGCGGCGCGGTTAAATACGTCACCAAAGAAATGACCGGCGACATGCAGCTTAATGTTGAAGGAACGGTAGGCTCTTATAATCAACGTGATTTAAAAGTCACCGGTCAGATTCCGTTAGTGGATGACACTTTATATCTGGGTTATGGCTACGGCAATCTTAACCGCGATGGTTTTGGCGAGTTCCTTGTTTCTGCATTACCCAATCAGGACAAAGAAAACTACAACAAGGACTTAGAAGCCTACCGCCTCACACTGGAGTACCGCCCCTCCGATGATATTTTTATGCGTTTTGCCTGGGATCGTACCGACGATAAATCGAACTCCAAGGGAGGTTACCGACTGTTACCCAGCCTGTTAACCGATGCGCCCGTTCCGGATAGCAAGTACGACTCTTACACCAGCTTACCCACCAGCACCCGTGTAGAGTTGGAAGGCTACAGCTTAACCGTTAACTGGGATGTCACCGACTATTTCTCTGTGAAATACATTGGTGCCTCTCGTGAGGGGGATTCCCCCATCAACATCGACTTTGACAACACGCCGCTGGATATCTTCGATGTGCCCGCCTTTTACGATGATGAAAACACCTCCCACGAGCTACAGGCAAGCTATTTTGGTCGCAACTATAAGGTCGTCGGTGGCCTGTATGCCTATGAGGGTGAGTCTTGCGGACGCTTCGATGCGATTCTGGGTGTTTTAGGCCGGGCTCTCACTGCAGGTGCAGCGCCGGGTTTAACTCGCGAAGTGAACGGATGTAACAACAGTGATAGTGTAGCGGCCTATGCTCAAACCACTATCGACTTTACCGACAAATTCTCCCTGACTCTGGGTGCGCGCTATACCGAGGAAGAGAAAGAAGCCTGGGTGAGTAACGGTCTGGTATTTGATAATGTTTATCCCTCCAGTGGCTGGATCCCCGGCTATGAACGCCCGGGGACTGGTCAAGACGGTGTTATAGGTTCTGACGACTTGGTTCCAATGGTGTTGGGTACCGACACCGATGGCGATGGGACTATCGATGCACCTAAGTCCGAGACCTGGTCACGCTTTACTCCTCGTTTAGGAGTTGAATATCAGCTAGACAAAGACACGCTTTTCTTTGCCAGTTACTCACAAGGGTTCAAGTCCGGTACCTTTAATCCAAGGGCTACACTCAATGAGCCTGCTGCAGACCCTGAAGTAGTTGATTCTTTCGAAGTGGGCATGAAGAAGGACTGGGGCAATGTGTGGCGTACCAACATCACTCTGTTCTCACTGGATCACAAAGATCGTCAGTATGTGGGTATTGTCGGCGATCCAAACGACGCATCGGCATTGAACCAGTTCCTGTCGAATGTGGCAGAATCATCTGCAAAAGGGGTTGAAGCCGAGATCACCTATGCGGCAACCGACAACCTGACGCTCGACCTTGCTCTGGGTTATCTGGATGGTGAAATTGAGGAAAACAACGCTGTTCCACCTCTGTTAGGCCTGTCGAATACACCCGATCTCACTGCCAACATCTCGGCAAGCTACTATATGGATACCGATTTTGGCCCGCTTATCTGGAATGCCAACTACTATCACCGTGGCGATTACCGGTTGTTTGAAACCAGTGACCTGCTACTTCAAGATGCCTATGGAACGGTTAACCTCAGCGTTACCTGGGAAAGCATGGACGGTAAATGGTATGCAGGCCTGCACGGCAAAAACCTGACAGATGAGGAATACCTGGTCGGCGGTTACGACTTTGTCGGTGTAGCCGAAGATGGCAGCTACCTGCCAGGCTTAGGTGGTGATACCACCTTGATAGGTTACTACGGCGATCCGCGCACCGTTCACCTGACCGTAGGATATCGGTTCTAAGTATTCGTAAAGCCATTCACTTCAAAACGCCGCTCAACTGAGCGGCGTTTTTTTTATTCCATTCTCTCTTCCATCTCCGAACCATTAAAGTAAAGCGCTATGCAGACTCTGCGCTTCTTGAGACCCATGCGCCCTGCGCTGTCATTCATCGATAAATCCCTACCACAGAAAGAATCATATATTCTTTATTATAAAATTTATTTGAAATTATTTATTCATTGTTTTAGTTTTGTTGACCTCGTTAACAACCTGTTTCCAACTCGAGGGAAAGCGTATGAAGTCACACGCATTGAAAAAAACCGCCAGCGCCATCAGGGTCGCTCTATTGCTAAGTGCCGGAGTTCACGGTGCAACTTACGCACAACAGTCAGATAACGAAGACAACAAAGATGCCAAGAAAGATGTCGAGATTGTTGAAGTCAAAGGCTATCGAGCGTCAGTGCAACGGAGTCTGAACATCAAGCGCTTTTCCGATACCATCGTCGACGCCATCTCGGCGGAAGACATCGGTAAATTCCCCGACCAAACGGTCGCCGACGCACTGCAGCGAGTGGCTGGGGTACAGGTGCAGCGGTCTGAAGGCGAGAGTGACCGGGTCAGTATTCGGGGTACCGCGCCTCACCTGAACCTGACTTTGCTTAATGGCCAAAGTGTGGCTTCTGCAACGGCATCGGCCTCAATCGTTAAAGCCTCTCGTGGCTTTAACTACTCACTATTGCCCACTGAGCTTATCGATACACTGGAAGTCCACAAATCGGCACAAGCCAAAGTTCAGGAAGGCTCCCTGGGGGGCACTGTGATTGTGAAGACTCGTCGTCCTTTAGATGCCGAGGCCAACTCGGTGGCGTTTTCCATCAAGGACACCTATCAGGAAACCACCGGCGAACACAGTCCGACCCTGTCCGGTTTTTATACCTGGAAAAGTGAGGATGAGCGCCTTGGCTTTAACCTTGGCGGTGTGCTCAAAGAAACCACCACTCAGCGCGATGGGCTGGGCGGTACAGGCTTCAATTACTTACATGAAATCGATGGCCAGACTGTTTATACCCCGCGTGACGTGAACGCGTCTCGCTATAACGCGAATAAAGAGCTCACCACCTTTTCCTCGGCAATCCAGTATGCGTTCGACGATGACAAGTTGCTGACCTTTAATAATCTTTATTCCAGTGCCGATAAAACCAATCAGTTTTTTGCCAATGGCGTATGGATCGGCGAGAGTAGCTTTGCCGACCTGAGCGGACAGCTTGACGGTGATATTATGACTTCAGGCAACCTGTCGCCCAACAATAACGACCTCAATGCCGATCCCAGATGGCATCATTATGGTAACTTTCTGGAATCACGTTATCGCTCAACCCGTGAGAAAGGCGCTTACGACACCCGGGTACACGACCTGAAGTTTGAGTGGAACGCCACTGATTTTACCCTCACAGCTCAGGCCGGTGTAACCAAGGCCGATGGCGCTATCTC
This sequence comes from Saliniradius amylolyticus, assembly GCF_003143555.1. Classification (NCBI taxonomy): domain Bacteria; kingdom Pseudomonadati; phylum Pseudomonadota; class Gammaproteobacteria; order Alteromonadales; family Alteromonadaceae; genus Saliniradius; species Saliniradius amylolyticus. Next base: position 722,478 of record NZ_CP029347.1, on the reverse strand, counting down.
CATTCGTGCGCTGGATTTTGAGGCCCAAAGCCAGGCCAGCTTCGATATGAGCGGTGATCAGATCGACTTCACTCTGAGCCCGGATACCACTGCCGAAGACTATGTGGGCGTTTACATTGCCGATAAGAATTACGTCAACGACGAAGAAGAGGTCTACTTCCAGACTGACTTTAACTACCTGCTAAATCACAGCTGGTTTACGTCCATCGATGCGGGCTTAAGATACAGCGACCATGACAAGACCTCCCGGGTACAGCTAAACGAGCATTATCCGTGGTTCTCTTATAACGAGGAGTACAGTGGTTCGGCCTATCTGGAAAGCCTGTACCCCGGCTTTGGGGTACAGTCCATCGATCTCAATGGTTACGCCAATGGTACAGTGAATGACTTTATGGGCAGTGGTCAACAGCCCTATTTATATGCCTTTGACTTTAACGCAATGGACGGTGCGTTTGAGGAAGTCGGCCTGCTAAGAAGCTACTGGCATCCCGCTTACGCCTTAAACATCAACGAAAAAGTCACCAGTGCCTACGTTCAGGCCAACTTCGACCATGACAAGTGGCAGGGTAACTTCGGGGTTCGAGTGGCGAAAACCGACCAGCAAAGCATCGGCTTTGACATTCTTAAGCCGGACGGTTGGTTCCCCGGCGACAGACTGGCCGAAGCGCAATCTCCAGTTACGGTCGATCGCGATTACACCGATGTGTTGCCAAGTCTGAATATTTCTTACGACTGGAGCGATGAGGTGATTATCCGCTTTGCCGCCGCCAGCGTCATGTCCCGTCCGGATTACGACTTACTGGCACAGCGTAAAATTTACTCGCGCACTGGCGGCATTCAGGGTAACCCTCACCTGAACCCTACCGAGGCCGACCAGTACGATCTCTCGGCGGAATATTATTTCTCCGATGCCTCCATTCTGTCGGTGGCCTACTTCCACAAGAACATTAAATCTTATGTGACCGAGGAAATGGTCGAGACTAATGTGCTGCTCCCAGATGATGAGAACGTCAATGTGTTGGACGAAGAAGGCGTGGGTTACAGCATCTCTCAGATGGAGCTAAGAACCCCGGTTAACGGTTCCGGCGGCACCAATAAAGGGGTGGAAATCAATTTCCAGCATGATTTTGGTAACGGCTTTGGCGCCTTGGCTAATTACACCTATCAGAAAGCCGATATGGACGAGGAAGGCGCGGTATTACCGAATAACTCAGAGGATACCTATAACCTCAGCGGTTACTATGAGGCCGGTGGTATTCTGGCCCGGTTATCTTACACGTTCCGCAGTGAATACTACGCTGGCCTCGCCCGTCATATCGACCGTTACACCGACGACTACGGTCAGTGGGATGCCAACTTCGGCTACGACATCAACGACAATGTCTCGGTGACATTGCAGGTACTGAACCTGACCGATGAGAATCAGAAAACCTTTGTTGAATCGGAGCAAGGCACTCGTGCACTGCTGTCCGAATACAACTATGGGCGCCGCGCTTACGCTGGCGTGTCAGTGAAGTTCTAGTTAACGGGTTGGACTCCCTGGTCCTGGTCCTGTGTCCATCTGAGTGCCCTCTCGATGGATCTTTCGCGCCGCTCATTTGAGCGGCGCTTTTTTATTTTTTCCACCCAAGTCTCGCTCTTCTTTAGTTGTTATGCCAGCGAAAGCAGATATCCATAGGAAGCCAAGATAATGTTACTTAAGCGCTACCCGACACACCCAAGTCATCTTAAGCCGTGGATTCCTGCTCGGGGGCAGGAATGACTTATTAAAAGCTGAATTAACTGCACGGGCTACACCAACACCGTCATGCCTGCGAAGCAGGTATCCATAGGGAACCAGATAATGTTACTTAAGCGCTACCCGACACACCTAAGTCATCTTAAGCAGTGGATTCCTGCTCAGGGGCAGGAATGACGAACTAACAGCGGCGGTGAGTATCAATAAGAAGCTAGCCTTGATTTACCTTTGCACGGTGTGGGATCTTAGCTTTGGAGTCACTGCGCTTGAGCTGGACACCGGCTCGGAGACCGGCGTGACCAGCATATGGAACTATCAGCGATGATTTACTGAGCGGTCCAGGCGCCGTCGATAGGCAGGCTGGCTCCAGTAATTGAGCGGGCCGCGTCAGAGCATAAAAACAGGATCAGCTCGCCAATTTGCGAGGGCTCCATCATCTCTGGCAGTGGCTGCTTGGTGGTGACCAGCGCCCGCTTAGCGGTCTCCTTATCAATACCTTTACTGGCCGCCATATCATCCACCTGCGCCTGTAGGATTGGCGTATTCACCCATCCGGGGCAGATGGCATTAACGGTAATACCCTGATCAGCATTTTCCAGCGCCGTAACCTTGGTCAGCCCCACGATGCCATGTTTTGCCGCACAATAGGCCGACTTTTTCACCGAGCCTACCAGGCCATGCACCGAGGCGATATTCACAATCCGCCCCCAGCCTTTTTTCTTCATCACCGGCAAGGCCTTTTGTGTCGTGAAGAAAGCAGCACTTAAATTAATGGCGATGATGTCATGCCATTTTTGTTCCGGGAAATTGTCCACCGTCTCGGTATGCTGGATACCGGCGTTATTCACCAGAATATCCACCGAACCCAACTTGGCCACCGTACGTTCCAACAGGGCCTTGGTGGCCGCCGGGTCGCGCATATCCGCATCGTCAAAACAAACCTTAACGCCAAACTCACTGGCCAGTTCGCTCGCCAGCGCCTCGCCATCCTGCTGACTCATCAAGCCATGCAACATAATATCGGCCCCGTTTTGTGCCAGCACCCTGGCCGTGGCTAAACCAATGCCACTGGTGGAGCCGGTGATCACAGCCACTTTGCCTTTTAACGTCATGTTGTTCTCCTATTCGATTCGCTCTAGCAGCGACACATAGTTGGCCACCGCCGTGCCGCCCATATTAAATACTCCAGCCCGGTTGGCACTGGAAAGTTGCATATCGTCTGCCTCGCCGGCTAATTGGCGAGCGGCCATCACATGCATCGACACACCGGTCGCCCCAATGGGATGACCTTTGGCCTTAAGACCGCCAGACACATTCACCGGTAACTTACCGTCCGGATAGACCCAACCTTCTTGCAGGGCTCTCAAGCCCTGGCCGGTTGGCGTCAGTCCCATGGCTTCGTATTGCATCAACTCGGCTATGGTGAAGCAGTCATGGGTTTCCACCAGATCCAGGTCATCTAATGACCATTCGGCATCGCCTAGCCCCTGTTGCCAAACCCGGCGACATCCAGCCAACTCACTCATATCCCGGCGACTCATAGGCAGATAGTCGCTCGCCTGGGCCAGTGCCTTGATCGCCACGGTGCAATCGGAAGCATCAGACAACACCATTGCCACCGCACCGTCAGATATCGGCGAACAGTCTGACCGAAGCAAGGGTTCACTAACTCGAGGATTTTTCTCCGAAACCTGCCGACAAAAGCCCACATCGAGCGCTTTTTGCAGATGGGCCAGAGGATTTTTCAGCCCATTGGCATGATTCTTAGCCGCAATCAGTGCCCGAGCCTCGCTGGCATCGCCAAATTTTTCTTCGTATTGCCGGGCAATATACGCAAAGACATCGGCAAAGCTTCCATATGCCGACTCCTCCGCCACATAGCTCGCCCTAGCCAGAATGCGCCCCACCTCAGCGCCGGGTCGATGGGTCATTTTCTCTGCGCCCACCACCAGCACCCGTGTGGACTCGCCACTTTCGATGGCTTTAGCGGCTGCGTGAACCGCCGCACTGCCGGTAGCACAGGCATTCTCCAACCGGGTAACGGGCATAAAGCGTGCTAAAGACGGATGCTGTAATACCAAGGAGGCGGTAAAATCCTGCTCACAAAAACCAGCGTTAAAATGGCCCAGAAACACCTGATCAATATCCTGCCCGTCCACTTGAGCATGCTTTAAAGCCTCATCAATAGCGTCCACCATCAAGGCTTCCAGACTCTTTTCGTGCTTGCCAAAAGGCGTATGGCCCCAGCCCTTGATGCCGGTTCGGGTGAGTCTCATTGGACATTCTCCTGTTCAGAAGCGGCAAACTGACGGCGCAACTCGGTTTTCAGGATCTTACCGGTGCTGTTCTTCGGTAGTTGGTCGGTAAAAATATAGTGCTTGGGCCGTTTAAAACGGGCCATGGTGTCCAGGCAATATTCATCCAGCTGCTGTTCGCTCAGCAACTGCCCTGGCTGAGTGACCACAACAGCCACCACAATTTCCCCCCAGTCTGGATCCTCCTTGCCAATCACTGAACTCTCCAGTACCTGGGGGTGCTGATTCAGTACTTCTTCAATCTCACGCGGGTAGATATTGGTCCCCCCACTGATGATCACGTCCTTGGCTCGGTCCACCAGAGTGATAAAACCGTCACCACATCGCTTGGCCATATCGCCGGTCCTAAGCCAACCATCGACGATGGTGTCTTCCGTTGCCTCTGGGTTATTGAAATAGCCCAGCATCACTGCGCTGCCACGCACCTGTATCTCCCCTGGTTCACCCGGATCCACTTCATTACCCTGCTCGTCGGCCAAGCGCAGTTCAATGCCCAGCATCGGCTTGCCTACTGAGGCCATACGTTCTCGATAATTAGGCTGCTGAGAGTCAGCGTGCAGGTATTTCGGCAATGCGGTAATGCTCATGGGACATTCACCCTGACCGTAAATCTGCGCCAGCCGGTAGCCCAGAAGATCGTGCGCGGCCGTTAAGTCTCGCTGATACATAGGGCCGCCACCATAAATAATGGTTTTTAGGTTTTTAAAGGCCGAAGCGTTGCCCTTGGCTGATTCCACCAATCGTTTCACCATCGTGGGCGCAGCGAAAAAGGATATTTGCTGATAGTGAGGCATCAGCGCCATCAATTCTTCAGGATCAAAGCCGCCACTTTTTGGCACCACATTGACACCGCCGTGAGCGATGTGTGGCAGAATATAATAGCCACCACCGTGGGACATGGGCGCCGGGTGAAACACGGCATCCCCCGGTTGGATGCTATCAACATCGGAAAAGTAGCACTGGGTCATGGTCAGCAGGTTACGGTGACTTTGCATCGCCCCTTTAGGTCTGCCAGTGGTGCCACTGGTGTAAAACAACCAGGCCGGCTCATCACCGGCGCGTGAGACTAATTCCAACGGCTGGCCCTGGTTTAGGGCCTGATAATCTTCGCTGCCAATGACAAAGCGATACTCCGGCCCCTCGACAACACAAACAACATCGGCCAGTTTGTTGCTGACAAACACAGCCCGGGCCCCACTGTGTTTTAGAATGTAGCTGAAATCACTGGCATGGAGCTTGGCATTAACCGGCACCACCACCAACCCGGCATGCCATATGGCAAAATAGAGCTGCACGTACTCGGGGCAGTTGGCGCTAATGATCGCCACCCTATCGCCAGGTTGCAGACCAAGAGCTCGCAACTGACCGGCCATAACGGCACTGTGTCTGGCAAGTTGAGCATAGGTTTGTTGGGTATGAGTGCCAAGGGTCACCGCCGGACGATGGGCATAGGTGTCCCCAGACTCACAGAGTAACCGGGCAATATTCATAGGCAAAACTCAGGCTAACCGAATGAGTCTAGCCTACCTCAAACAGGCTGCTACGCCCTTAGTACCATAGTGCTATAAGTTTGAAGAGGGAAGGCCGTGCTATGACGGCCTGATGGGACTAATTTAAGAAGGTCGACAGATCCTGAACGTGAGTCTTAGTTTCGTTAATCAGTTCACCGATCTTGTCCGCAGCCTCATTAGAGTTATGAGCCAGGGTGCGTACTTCATCGGCGACCACGGCAAAGCCCCGGCCAGCTTCACCGGCACGGGCCGCCTCGATAGCCGCATTCAGCGCCAGCAAATTGGTCTGCTCTGAGACCCCGTTTATAGAGGTCACAATACCCTGTATGCGATCCAGTACTTGCGACATGGCACTGTGGGTATTCTCTATCAGCTGGTTACGCTCGGACACGTTGTTGCCATAGACCACAAACTTCTCCACATTGCCGTCGAAGTCTTTCAGTGGTGAAACGATACAATCCAGCACCACCTGGGAGTCGCCGTCGGGAATCTTCAACACCACCTGTTCGGAGCGCCCCTGACGGATCCGCTCGGCCACCTCGGACTCGGTGAATTCAAACAGATTCTTAACAGCCTTGGAAAACCGCTGGCTGTCACCGTGACTGGTCTGTTCCAGACAGTGTTGATTGCAGCGAATAACTTGCCCCTGAGGATCAAATTCGATGACCGCTGAATGTCCGTCGATGGCTTCCATCTGATTGAGTTGCTTCAGACTCTGCTGCTTGATTTCACGGATGTCCGAACTTACCCCTACAAAGCCGGTATGGTTACCGCTTTCGTCATAGGTGGGATTCACCGCCAGAATGATCCAATAAGGCACACCGTTGCGATCGTAGTTCAGGATTTCTTCATAGAAGGGCTCGCGATTCTTAATTTTGGCAGCAATGCGTTTCACGGTTTCTGGATCCGTTCCATCGCCTTGTAAAAAGCTGCCCGGTTTCTTACCGCGCACTTCGTCCAACGAATAGCCGGTTAGCGACTCGAAGCCCGGATTCACATACTGAATGCCGCCATGAGGGTCAGTGATCAACACCGATGTACTGGTATTACTGACTACCGTAGAAAGCAAAGATAGCTCCTGAGTCTTCCTTGCCTCTCGGGTCACGTCGCGGATCACCACGGCAGTATAGTTACCGTTATCCAGATTCACAGTCCGGGGGTTAAAGCTTAATACCCGCTCTTCACCGTTCACATTGATCGACAACGGCGCATCGGGCTGCATGTCTTTAATATATCCGGGCAGTCGAGCTTTGAGCTCCTGAGGATCGTGACTCTGGAAAAGTTCAAGCGCCCGCTGGTTTGCGACTATCACGTGCTCCGATTCATCCATAACCACAACCGCTTCCTGTAATTCATCCAGCACGCTGCGATAAAGCTGCTCGTCGACACGCGATACACCGGATGGCTCCAGGAAGTACAACCCCAGACTTTGATTCCCCTCAAGCACCTGGGATTGAGTAACCCGACAATATTGCTGCTGTTCTCCGAGACAAACTTCTTCGCGGCCTTTTAACAAGGCACTCAGTGACTGGCCGTCTACTGTGTGATGCAGGCCTTTGGGACCATTGGCCTCTTGCGGCAACTGCAGCAGCTGCATGGCAGCGGTGTTTGCTGCAAGAATATGGCTATCCCCCTGAATCAGGATAGCGGCCTGCTGAGCATTCTGAATCAGTGTTTTTAATAGCGTGAGCTGGCGGCGGTGGGTAAAGATCATAATATTCCCCGGTCAAACGTAACGAGGAACAGCGCCTCGCCACAACCAAACATAATGTACAGGTGTTCTACGCTCTCAGTGGGACAAAGATCATCATCTGGGTCACGCAAAGGAGGTGGGTATCAACATCAGAAATACGAACAACAGCCCCACCGTTACCCAGCGCCAGCCTCCCATCCCTTGCCAGGTCGCAGACCAGCTTTGGCTAATCGGTTTGTCACTGCGTCGTGAGATCCGTGCCGCTCGCATGCCATAAATATAGGTTCCACTTAGCGCCAGAGTGCTCAATACAGCACCAAACACAAAGTACAGAATCTTGGTGGGTAGGCCACCAAAAGTACCAAAGTGTAAGGGATCGGCGGCTTCGGAAATGCGCACATGCAATCCAAGCTCTCCGCCGTAACGACTGGATAATGCGGCACCACTGACCGGGTCGAACACCATATTGTTGGCCCTGTCGCGCACCAGTAACTGTCCGGCCTGCCCTTCAATACGCACACCTCTGTCCATAGCGAAGGGCATCAACACCCTCCCAATACGCATATCCGGGCGCTGCTGACCAAGCTCCCTCAACATCAATGCGAACACCTCGGGCCGAGGCAATACCCTCTGCTCTTTGGCAAGTTCAGTAACAGGTCGGCCATCGTCCGGATAGTCAGCCCTCAATCCCCACTGCTCTAGCAAATACCAAATGCCGGTGACGCAGAGAAGCAATAACAACCAACTACCCCAGAGACCCAGTAAGCGATGCAGGTCGCCCCAGAACACTTTGGCATTGTTGCGTCGCGGCAACCGCCACAATCCTTTCCACCACTTCTTATGCAATCCGAGGCCGGTAACCAGCGAAGTCAGCATTAAAAGCGCCGTCAGCGATACCAGGGTGACCCCTATGGGGATAGGCATCATCAGGTGCCGGTGAGTCATGCGAAAAAAGCGCTGCCAGTTATACCAACGGCCCTGCCCCTGAAATTGAGCGGTCTCGGGATGAAAAAACCAACGACCCCGGTTGCCATCGGGCAAGCGGTAAACCACCTCGGCGGCGAACCAGGGATCGACAGGGCCATTGATGGCTTCAATTTGCGCCTGCGGATCTTGTGCTCTTGCCGCTGAGTAAATCGCGCTCCAGTTAACGCTATTGTTCTCAATTTGGCTGACTCGCATAGCCGGATTGGTCAACCAGTCCAATTCGTGAGAAACCGTAGCGAAAGTGCCCGTGACCAGCACAAAGCAGATCAGGATGGCCAGTTTCAGCCCTACCCAGCTATGCCATTGATACCACTTTGCCCTGTTCAACGGTTCACCTTAACGTCAGAGGAAATTAAAAAGTTCTACTGAGCTGCACCAATACCGTCCTCGGCTCACCTGGGAAATGGCCGTTGTGGGCACTAAATCCACTGGAGGCATATTCCTTGTCGAACAGGTTACGTACATTGATCTGTAGGTCAAAACCCTGAATCTCACTGCGCCAGCTGGCATCCCAAACCGTGTAAGACTGCACCACCTGATCGCTCAGGCTAATACGCTCACCCACGTATTCCATACCGAAGGAAAACGCCGAGGCAATGGCAGGAAAATCAAACCGGGTCCACAAACCCACCGTATGTTCAGGTGCATTGGCAAACTTGCTGCCCACAGAGTTACGGATGCTGCCATCACCGCCGCCGGTGATCACCGTATCGTTGTAAGCGTAGTTAAAGGTCCCTGTCCAGTTCTTGGTAATATCCCCCACTACATCCAGTTCTATGCCTTCACTGGTGACCTCGCCAATCTGAGTCACCGAGGGAATACCATCGCCAAAGCCGGTATCGGCAGGATTAGCCAGGGTGACATTGGATTTAGTGATTTCATAGGCGGTTAGCGTCGATAATATGCGGTTATCCAACCATTGGTTTTTAACGCCCACTTCATACTGACGGGACTCTTCCGGCTCAAGCAAAGCTCCAAAATCGGAATCCAGTTCGGCGCTGGCCTGACTGCCGGTGGACTGAGGATTAAAGCCCTGGGTAATATTGGCAAACAGCGAGGTATCGCTCGTTGGCTGGTAAATCACCCCAACCCGAGGTGTCCACTGACTGTCGCTGACGCTATAAGCCGAACCGCCCAGCACCTCGTCTTTAAAATTGTCATAGCGAGCGCCTACTAACCCCAGCCACTCTTTATTAAAGTGAATCTGATCCTGGATATAAAAACCAAAGCGCTCAAACTCGTTGTCCCGATTCGGACGGCTAGTCAGCAAATAGTTTGAAGGATCGGCGCCGTATTGCGGGTTTAGAATATCCAGGTCAGGGACATTGGAAGACTCACCGCGCCCTACTTTGTATTCGAAATGATAGTCCACTAGGAAGGCGTCGCCGCCCACCAGAAGGGTGTGTTGAAGGCCGCCCAGCTCGGTCTCATAGACAAAGTCGGTGGTCAGGCTGACTTCCTGATTTTCACGCAGCTGGTCACGGTATTCGCGGATCATGCTGCGGCCATCGTCCAGTAAGCCACGGTTGTCGTGATATTGCTGAGTCCGTTCATTGTCCAGCACCCGCACCATGGTGCGGTTAGTCATGCCATTGTCGAACATATGATTGGAGATGAGCTGCAGCACGTCGGCCTTAAGCTTTTGCGAATCGCCCGGCTCGTTGGCGTTATAGCTGATGTCGGTCAGGAAGTTGCCCTGATCGTCTACCGGCACACCACGCAAACGATGTCCGCCCAAGTCCTGGTTGATATGATCCCACTGCAGGGTCAGATCCGTCCTGTTGCCCACCAACCAGGTGGCGCTGGCAGATAATTGCAGGTTCTGTTCATCGGTGTTTTTGCGGAAGGTTTCTCTGTCCTGATAAAAGGTGCCGAGACGAAACGCCGAGCTGTCGCTCATGGAGCCGGTGGCATCCACCGACGCCCCTTTCTGGCTGTAGTTACCCAGAAATAGCGCGGTTTCAACTTTGTCGTCAAATTCTGGCTTTTTGGTGACATAATTAATCAACGCGCCCGGCTCACCGCCGCCGTACAACATGCTGGAGGGACCTTTTAAAACTTCCACTCGCTCGATGTTAAACAGCTGGGGAATGGAAAAACCGGAGTAGGGGTCACCCTGGACACCGTCGTAACGCACCTGGTCCTGACGAAAGCCGCGAGCCGTTACGCCTGAGTAACTGAACTGAGATACCCCGGAAATTGACCGGTAGAGATCCGTCGTCTGTCGTGCAGCTTGATCCTCAATCAGCTCCTCACTAAGAACCTGTATCGACTGCGGGATATCCATAAAATTCGTCGGAGTCTTGGTGGCCATAGCCGACTCATCCATACGATAAAACTGGGTAGCACGCCCCAATACCGATACTCTCTCAATGCCATCTTTGGATTGGGCATTGGATTCGGTTTGTTGTGCTAAAACAGGAGCAGACAACGTGCTTAGTGCCGTCATAACAGCGACGCAAAGACGAGAATAAGAATACGACATAGTGTGTGTCCAGGTTGAGAAATTCGACGCACATGCTAATAATAATTATTCTTATTTGCAAATAAAAACTCTATGCTAACCCTCCGTCATCTGTCGATAGGTATTACTGAATACTGGCTTTCCAGCCAGGCGATCTAGTATTTCCAGCACATTTTTCAGGCCGTGTGCGGCGTTGTAATGTTCCCGAGTATATTTCGCCACAAGTGACATTAAGTCCTTATGGGGCAAACGTTGCTGTACCCGTATGAAGTACTGCGCACCAGCCCAATAGGCAGGTGGATATTGCCCCTGCTGAATCAGACTTTGAGCCTGAACCCCCAAGGGCTCGTTGGAATGAAAATAGTGCTGATATTGCCGCCAGCGCCGCTGTAACTGCCCCTCAGCGCTGCCCCTTAGCACCCCTACCTGCTCCATTAAATGATATTGCATATAGCTGGCAAAGCCCTCGGCCCACCAGCGATGCTGTTCCCCCAGGTAGGGTAAAGCCAAGTGACTCCACTCATGGTACAAAGTCCAGTCATGAGTAAAATCGTTAGCGCCGAAGTCCGTATCGACATACAGGTGCAGGCTTTTCCTGGCACCTTTCCAGGTGTGTGCCCAGGGCACCGGTTCAGCACCCCGGCGCGGATAAAGATGAATATGGGTGACAAAGGGTAAAGGGCCAAGCAACCGATGCATGGCTGCCTCACCACTATCCAGCCAAGCCCGTAGCATTGCCTGCTCAGAGGCAGAAAACTGAGACAAGCCCTTAACCAAATAGCCCTGCGCGACAACGGGCCCAGAGAGGACTGCAGCTAGCAGCATCCATATATATCGCATTGTTTTATCGCCTCTTTTACTCGACACACGGGCTCACCAGCTTCTAAGATAAGGATCATGCTGGACGTATCACAAACAACACGGACCGCCCCATGCGCCTGTTCATAACACTGCTGCTATTGACCGTGCTCCCTTGCCTCGCCTCTCCGCGGGTCGAACTCAAGGGGCTGGCGCAGTGGCATTGGGTGGAAGCCGATGCTTCTGAGCCCTGGCTGAAAAGCTGGATGCGCCGCGGCACAGGGCAAAGCCGCTATGACGACACTCACGGTCTGGAACTGGGTCAGGCGATTGTCGCCACCAAACTGGACCTTGGCTCTGGGCTCAGCCTGAAAGGCGTGCTCAATGGCGTCGCCGATCAGAATCACAGCATTAACTTTAGTCAGCTATATGGCCAGTACACCCCCTTAATCTCGCCCAACTATCAGCTTAGAGTCCGCGCCGGACTGTTTTATCCCGAAATGGCCTTTGAAAATGTCGATACGGGCTGGTTATCGCCTTACGGCACCAGCTTTTCAGCCGTGAACAGTTGGATGGCAGAAGAGCAGCGCACCGTAGGTGTTGAGGCCCGGGTCAGCTTTGGCGGCAGGCGCGCCCGCAGCCCTCATAGCTTCAGTCTGACCGGAGCCCTGTTTAAGGCCAATGACACCCTAGGCACATTGCTGGCCTGGCGCGGCTTTGCGGTACATGACCGTCAGAGTGTGCTAAACGAAACACTCGGTTTTGCCCGTTACCCATCCTTAGGACCGGGCATGCCACTGGAAAAACAGGCCGCCTGGGTAGAACCTTACCGGGAAATTGATCATCGAATCGGTAGCTACTGGGGCGCCGAATGGGATTATCGCGGCCAGAGCAAACTGCGGTATTTCTATTACGATAACAACGGCGACCCCTTGGTCCTGGGCCGGGGCGGACAGTATGCCTGGGACACCCGCTATCACAGCCTGGCCTGGCAGTACCGTTTTAACGGGCAGTGGCGATGGGTGGCTCAAGGCATCAGCGGCAATACCCTGATGGGCGCTGATATCGTGGATGTGGATTTTAGCGCCATTTACACCACCCTGGCCTATAAACAGGATGACCACCTTACCAGCCTGAGACTGGAACGTTTTATCACTAAGGATCTGGACGCCACGCCCTATGACGACAATAACGGCGATGGCCGCGCTTTCACCGCCTATTACCGCTACCAACTGTCCCCACAATGGCAGCTGGGGCTCGAATATCTGTGGATGGATACCTATCAGGCCAACCGTCAGCAGTGGTATAACTGGTCACCCAATGTCACTCAAAGACAGTGGACGGCCAGTGTCACCTGGAGATTCTAACTCCGTTCCGGCAGAGAATAAGACAGATGCTGGTAGAAACGCATCATGACCGCATCGCGCTGATTTTGGTAACCCAGCTCACGGCAGACCATTTTCAGACAATCGCTGACCTGATTCACAAATCGGCCATACCCCTTGCGATTAATATCGGTGTCCGCGGCGTAGAACACCAGTTGTACCGAATCGGCTAATCGCTGATTGTGCCACTGGCTGACATAGTCACCACCGGTATTGGCAGTATCAAAGCCCAGGTGCAGTAATTCGCCTTCCGGCCTGATATAACTGCCATCCGATGCTGCTCTCACCACGGGAATCTTGCCATTGGCAATGATCGCCAGGTGCTTGAGGTTAAACTGCCTGGCGGCGGCGAAAAACACCTCCGAGATACGTGTATAGACGAGGTTATATCGTTCTTCTGCCTGAGGAACGGAATCAAACTGAGCCAGGATACGGTTATCAACCGGCAATCTGGCAATAGCGAAAGTCTGACTGTTGGCCGTCGCCGGTAATAACATCGACTGCTGACGGTAACGCTCCGACAAGTGACGAAAGCCATGGGTCCTCGTGGCCTTATCGCCTTTTGCGGCTGAGAAGATGTCATAGGTAAGATGCTGATGGTCCTTGAGTTTAAACTGGCTCACAGTCACATTCAGCCTTTCCGCCAGCTTCGGCAGCAGTTCCACCACCTGCCGGTGAAAGCTGGAAGCCTGGTTGCGCAGCGCATCACCGGTGGCCAGAAACAGGAACTCCAGCTTGTCGCATAGCTGGTTAGGATCGTAAATGGACCGCACACCGCTGTGCCGGGCCGGGTTGTAGAAGAACAGCAGCTGTTGCTGAGTCTCTATCATTTGCGGCTCTTCAGCATAACGCACTCGTACCAGCTTATCCCTGGCGATAAAACTCACATTGTTTAGTTGCTGCTGGCGACACAGCGAGAGAAAACCGTTGCCAATAAATCGGTAAAAACCGTCATAGTCACCGTCGGCCTTATTCATCTGTCGGGCCATATTCGACATAGCTTCATCAAGCTTAAGCACCACCAGTAAGTATTGGTTTTGGCGGGCGCTGGCCGGAACGTAGACCTTATGGACGGCACTGTGCTTGCGCGTCAGCGAGGAGCGGGATGAATATTGTGTGAGCATGATGTCCCTCTGCGGTTATACAATAAATTGTGTGCAAGAGACATGCTAGGGAGCGGCCATGACAAGCCGATGAACAAACCACGACGGTTTGGTGACACGTTAAGGGGTCAGGAAACGATGATGTCAGGCGCCCCCTGAATGAAAATCAGGAGGCACCAGTGAGCGCTTTACCTACGAAAGAACATAAACAAGCCCACAACCAGGCACACGGCACCACCGATATACATTTGCATGACTTCATCGGTCTTGGCACCGGTCAGCGCTTCACTGACCTGGGACTCGACCGAGCCAGCTTGCTGGTAGCCCCAATAAATCAGGCCTGCTCCGATTACCAACAGCACCAGACTAATCACTTTTATCACGGTTTTATTCATGGTTATTTTCCTTTTTCTGATCGTTTTTATGATACCGATTTATCCTTGTTAAACAACGACGCTAATTCCTCGCGGTTACGCTGCGCCTCCTGAATGAGTTCATCCTCACTCACTTCTAAGGAGCTTTCTAACGCGGCCTGGTCATGCACCCGGAAGGTATGCACTAGGTTCTTGGCTTCGGCTTCACTCATACCAAATCCTTGCAATACCTGATCGGCCGCATCCAGGCTGCTGCCGAATAACTCCCGCATTGAGGTATGAACCCCCAGATTGTAGAGCCGGCGCACGGTAAAGCGGTTATGAGCCCGCGCCACGATGCGCACATGAGGGAAAGAATGACGCACTTGTTCGGCTACTGTAATAGTGTCTTCCTCGTCGTCTATGGCAATTAATAGCACTCGGGCATGCTCAATGCCGGCATGTTTTAACAGATCCATGCGGGTTGCATCGCCATAGAAAGTCTTATTGCCGAAGTGCTTCACAAGCTCAATATGTTCGGCGCTTTTGTCCAGCGCGGTAAAAGGAATGCCATTGGCGGTCAGAATACGACCGGTGATCTGCCCGAAGCGCCCGAAACCGGCAATGATCACCGCCGGTTCGTCAGCGTCCCGCTGAGTGTCGTAGACCTTGGGACAGTTTTTAGTGCTAAACCATTGGCTGTGGGCGATGACCAGCGGAGAGGTTAACGCCATAGACAGGCCCACCACCAGCGTTACCTGATTCGCCAGCACCGCAGGGATAAGGTCAGTGCCTGCGGCCTGAGTCATCACCACGAAGGCAAACTCACCGCCCTGAGACAACATCAAAGCGATCCGAACGCTGTCCGTATTGCTTTGACCATTAGCTCTCAGTAAGCCAAAAATGATCGCTCCCTTAACCGCCACCAGCGCAACGGCAAGTCCGGTTATCATCAGTGGCTGAGCCGCCAACAAGCCGATATCCAGATTCATGCCGATAGCAATAAAGAACATCCCCAACAACAAGCCTTTGAAAGGCTCGATCTCCGCCTCAAGCTGGTGTTTGAAGCTGGAATTAGCCAGCAGCATACCGGCCAGGAAGGCGCCCATCCCCATAGACAACCCTGCCTCAGCCATCGACATGGCGATGGCCAACACAATCAGTAATGCGGCAGCGGTCATAACCTCTTCACTGCCGTATTTGGACACCAGACGTAAGAAAGGATTGAGCAGATAACGTCCCACGGCCAGAACGCCGATGATCGCCAGTAAACTCACCCACCAGGCTGGGGCCACGCTCACCTGCTCAGGAGCCAGTTCAGCCACTAATAGCAGAATGGGTATCACAGCCAGATCCTGCATCAGCAACATACTAAAGCCCTGCTGACCCGGAGGGTTTTTCAGGATGCGGTGCTCACTCATTAGTTGGATGGCAAAGGCGGTTGAAGACAGCGCTAATGCCAGACCTATCACCAGACTAACAGTCAACGACAGCGACAGTACGAAATAGAGTACGGCGGTAATGACAAACGCCGTGATAACCAGCTGCCCGCCACCGCTCAACAGAATTTGGTTACGCATCCGCCACAGTTTTTGAGGCTCGAGCTCCAGGCCGATAATAAATAGCAACAAGACCACACCAAGCTCAGCAGTGTGCAACAAGGTTTTGGGATCACTGACCAGGTTCAGCACCGCAGGGCCAATTAACAAGCCCGCCACCAAGTAGCCCAGAATGGCCCCCAGTTTGAGCTTTTTGAAAATTGGCACCGCCACCACGGCCGCTCCTAATAATGCGATTCCCGTGCCTATTGCGCTCATACCGTTTCCTTTTGCTAAGTGTCGTAACTGACCAATCTAAATATCGTATTCAATTGCCCAGTCCTTTAATTGCTCAAGCACTCCCAGAGCCGTTCGGCCAAAACCCGTGATCTCATAGGTCACCGCAATGGGCCTCTCGCTGATGACCTCTCGCTTTACCAGGCCTTGCTGCTCCATCTCTGTTAACCGTTGTACCAGCATCTTTTTGCTGGCACCACCCAATTGTCGCGACAGTTCGTTGAAGCGCACGGGCCCATCCTGCAAATGCCAAAGAATAGAACCTTTCCACTTGCCCCCGATCACCCGCATTCCGCGCTCGATAGGACAAGGCTCTGTGCAAACGGGGATTTTTTTATCACTCATCATAAACCCAAAATATTCAGTTAGTTACTGATTAGACCGCAAGGTTACAAAAAGTAAACTGGTTGATTATTGTAACTTTAATCGCGATCATTCTCCACCTGTTGTTTATTGTTAACCAGAGGTCATCATGCAAAACGTACTGATCATTAATGCTCACCAGGTCTATCCCGGCTTTTCGGAAGGCACGTTAAACCAGAGCTTTGCCGATAGGGCCATGAGCTATTTCGCTGCGCAGCAAAAAGAAACGCGTTACGTCCACCTTCAGGACTATATGGAGCAACCCTTTGATATAGAGCAGCAACTGGCACTGCACGAGTGGGCCGACCTGATCTTAATTCAGATGCCGGTAAACTGGATGGGGGTGCCCTGGCTCTTTAAAAAATATATGGATGAAGTCTACACCGCAGGAATGGGCGGTGAACTGTGCAATGGTGATGGACGCAGCCGCCAGGCGCCTCAAGCCCAATATGGCTCAGGAGGCACTCAAACATCGACTCGATACATGTTGTCCCTGACGTTTAACGCCCCGAAAGAAGCGTTTGATGATAAAGACCAGTACCTGTTTGAGGGTAAGAGCGTAGACGATCTATTTTTTCCGATGCATATGAATTTACGCTTTTTCGGTATGACAGCTCTGCCCACCTTTGCCAGTTTTGATGTGCTTAAAAACCCTAATATTCAGAGTGACCTGGAACGCTTCGATGCTCACTTAAAGGCATTCGCCTGATGGGAGCGGCGCACTACAAGCGGTGCGCCTTAGAGCACAACGGGGGTTAACGGGCGTCATCCCCCAGGTAGCGTTGCAAGGTGACTTGCCAGTCGTCCCTTGCAATGATTTCCAGTAGCTTGTAATTCAGGGGTTCACGAAGCAGGCTCTTTTCCGGCAACGCGATGGCGTAGTCCTGACGCTCAATGACCTCCGGCAGAATCTGAACCTGTCCGGGATAGTGTTCTTTCGTCACATACTGGAGGATCGGTTTATCGTAAACCAGAGCATCGAACTGCCCCTGAGTCATGGGGGTTAACGCTTCGTCCAGGCTACTACGCCGAACATGCCCCACCCCCTTTCGCTCCAGATAGTGAGCACTGGCCGAATTCGCCAGGGTTACCACTTTGACATTGGGTAAGTCTTTCACCCCTTGTACCGAGGTTTCCAGTTTACTGACCGTCAGACTGGTCGCTATCGCGGCGGTAAAACTACTGATCAGAATGATAGCAGCAAACATCCATATAAAACCAACGATTCGCCCCCCTAAAGTGGTCGGCGCTTTATCACCGTAGCCGACTGTCGTCATGGTGACAGCCGCCCACCAGAAGCTGGCGCCGATCCCCTCGGCAGCCGAGCCACCAAACATCTCCGTATTCTTTTTGCGCTCAAACAACCACAGAATGAAGCCCACCAATAACAAGAGTCCGCAGAGCCCGCCCAGGGCAGCGAAGAACTCCCAGGAGAACAGTCCCTTCACCGCTGCCAGTGCCGCACTGTCGCCCTTAGGCACCGCAATTGCCAGACCTGTGGTATAGAACGGATGGGTAAAATCCACCTCGGCCTCACGCTTAGCATTCACCGTCAGCGCAGCAACCGAGGCATCGAAACGACCTTGTTTCAGACCATCAAGCAAGCCTTCCAGATCCGTTTCTTCGAAGCGATATTTTAGTCCCAGCTCGGTCGCCGCCTGCTGCCACAACTCAATACTGATACCACTGAGATCGCCATTATCATCCTTAATAACAAACGGGGGAGCCACCTTAGTGCCGATCACTAATTCTTCAGTCTGCGCCTGAGAAGACAGGCTCAGACTGAGGCACACTAGTGCCAGTACCCATTGAATCGCTTGCTTCATAATGCTCATCCTGTTTGGTTAATTACCCTTCATCGGCACAATATCCAGGCGGACATTGGTAAAACTGTACACGTCGGCAGTCAAATCCTGACTCCAATAGCCCTGGCTTTGCGCATCCTGAGTAAAGATCAGGTTGATTTTGGCCTGAGCGTTTTGCCTGACCCAGGAGTGAACGGTATCGGTGGCCTGATTATCCAGCAGGTTATAACCGATAAACTGGTCCAGATCCCGGTTGGCATTCAGAATGCCGGCAATGTGCTGGGCCGGAACATCAAAATATTCATTGCCCACCACCTCGGCGGCGCCGTCTCTGGGATAGTATTGATGCGCAGCCATGTCATAGCTGTCACCGGACTGAACAAAGCTCAGACGGATGCCTTTCACACTCAGGGGGTAGCGTCCCTGTTTAAAGTCGGACACGTCTCGGGTGTCTACCACAGTCACGCCGCTTTCACCGATAACCTGAAAGCCATTGCCCGAAACCACCATGGCAGAGCCTTCATCGACGCCGTAGCCAATGTTCGCATCATCGTTTAGCAGGGTGACAATCAAACGGCCCAGGCGAGCCTTGCGATCGAAGTGCTGGTCGATGACGCCATTAGTGAAAAAGCCCAAACCTCTGGAGGTCACTACAGGGCCATACTCCTGTTCATTCATGCTACTGAAGTCTTGTTTAAAGCCCTCAAATAAGGCGCCCTGGCTATTACCACCGGCGATCATCAGCTGAGACATAATCGCCGCTCCAGCACTGGTTCCCCCTAAAGTGCCGCCATTGGCGTAGAGTGTGCGCATGGCTTTAAGCACCGGCGTATCCGAACCATCCTCATTAAGCAGTGACTGGGTAATCAGAGTCTGGTCACCACCGATAAACCAGATGGCGCTCAGTTCAGCAATAGCATCAGCCAGTTGCCGGTCTTTTGCGTTGTGCTTCCAACTGGACTCATCCACCTCGGTGTCTTTGTCGTCTTTCACCGCCAGTGGCAGCAATACCACTTGCTCAACAGGAACCCCGTGAGCGCTGAAAATCTGCTCTAACAGCTTAAACTGCTTGTCCACTGAGCTGGTCGCTGCGGGTACCACTCCGATGCGTGCGTCTGTGCCGCCCGCCAGATCGGCAAAGGTGGTGAGGATATCAACGCTGTTGCTACTGATAGCGCCCCCGGCAATCACCAGACTGCCTTTATCAGAAGCTCCACTGGCGGCACTTGCCACCAGCATCAAGAAACCTGTTAACCATTTTTTCATTGTATTGTCCTGCTGTGTTGTGTGTTCCTTAACATTTATCACAGTCGAGGATCGATACCAACTAACTGATTTTCAGTGGTTATAACCTATCGGGCCGCTAAGTTTTGATGATCATACTCATCCAGTTCGTTATAACGGATCATGGAACGTAACTCGTCGATGTATTCCTGGCCCCGCTCAGAGTAACTTTGTAACCCTTCGGCCAGCACCAGCCCAGTTATGGGTTTGTCCTTGGCTCTCAATTGCGCGCGTATTTGGCGTAACTCCTGATAGGCGTGATGACGATTGAGATTGAGCATGTAACGCTGCACCGACTGTTGCGGCGAGTCGAACGCTGCCACTTCGTGATTGGCGCCTGCATCACGACTTTGCGGCACCAGGCCGCAGCCATCACTAAAACACCATTGGCCGTAGTAATTATTGGCCTTGCGAGCGAAGCGGGAAGTCCCCCAGGCACTCTCATTAGCCGCCTGCGCCAACGCCAAAGACGGGGGCACGATATCGACCTTGCGCAGCAAGCGCTGCCAGTCATCGGGCTGTTCAGGGTCAAAATCCTCTACCCGGTACATCTCAAGCCATTCATTCAAGGTGCGCTCATCCCACCAGCTAAGCTCCTGGCTGTCGGCCCATTGTTGAATCTGACTACGGCGCTCACGAATGGTGGCATTGTGCTCGCGCACCAACGGCAGAAAATAGTTGAAGAAAACCTGCTTGCGCTCCTCTCCGGCTTCGTACTGCGTGAAGTCCGGCGCTGAAGGAACGCTTTGACTCAGCCAGACCGCTGACGCCACGACCACCGCCAACACCAACAAGATCGTTAACCCTTTCTTCATAAACACTCCAATTCGTTCGGCGGCAGGTAAAAAACGTTCAATGCCGTGCCTCCGTTTCATTCACTTAGTATAGTGTATGGTCAAATCATTCAATGCGATCATAATCTTAACGATTCCGGCCTGGATGCTGGCTCACTTACACTGATCGCCTGTGCCTTTATCAACGTATTCGAAGCCACCAATAAATATGAATTCAGGACTATCAATGCCCATCCTTCGCGGGCTAGCTTGCGCTTTACTCACAACCCTTTCATTTACCGGATTGGCCCAGGACCGCGGTCAGCGTCCGCCGACTCAGGTCGTGGTATCGGAGATTCATTTTGAGCGACAGCAGAAACGTGTGGATGTGGTTGGCACTGCCGAAGCACTGCAGTCGGTGACACTCTACCCTGCCGTGGCCGAGCGAGTGGTCACGGTTAACTTCGAGCCTGGTCAGACTGTAGCAAAAGAAGATATTCTGCTGGCCCTGGACGCCCGGGTCGAACAGGCAGCACTCAAACGTGCGCGCATCGTACTAAGCGATGCCGAACGCCGGGTCAAACGCCTGTCTGACAGTCGCGAGCGGGGTGCCATTCCTCAGAGTGAACTGGACGATGCCATTACCCAGCGGGACCTGGCTCAAGTCGCGGTTGAAGCGGCTCGGGTAGCCTTAGAGGACCGTCGTGTACGGGCCCCTTTTGATGGCGTTGTAGGCCTGACTGAGGTGGAGGTAGGCGACCGCATTGGTCCAGATACCGCGATTACGTCCATCGATCAGCGCAATAACCTGTACGTTAATTTTGAAGCGCCCGAATCGGCATTTGGTCTGCTCAATCAGAAACCCCGCCTAACAATGACCCCCTGGCATGCTCCTGAGCAGCAGATGTCGGCCCGGTTAGTCCAACTGGACTCCAGAATTAACAGCGATACCCGTACCGTTAGCGCCCGTGCCCTGCTCAACAATGCCGACGATGCATTTCGTCCCGGAATGAGCTTTCGGGTCAACCTGAGTATTGAGGGTGAACGATATATCGTGGTTCCGGAAGCCGCATTGCTGTGGGATGCCACAGGGGCCTATATCTGGCTGGCCGACGACGGCGAAGCGCACCGAGTGGATGTGAACATTAAACAGCGCCTGCGAGGCCGGGTATTAGTGGATGCTGATGTGCAGGCTGACGATCTGCTGATCACCGAAGGCGTACAAAACGTGCGGGCAGGCCAGGCCATTGCCTATCGTCAGCCTACTGCGAATGACAGTCGCAAGGGTAATTACTGATGAGCCTGCAACAACAACTGCAAACCAGCGATCTGCCGTCACTGTCGATCCGCCGACCGGTGCTGATCGTGGTGCTGAACCTTTTGATCATCATTGCAGGCTTTGCTGCGGTTAACGGCGTGGAAGTGCGCGAGCTGCCAGATGTGGACCGCCCGTTACTGACTGTCAGCGCCAGCTTCCCCGGCGCTTCACCGGAGACCGTTGATACTGAAGTCACCAGTCGTCTCGAGGGAGCAGTGGCGCGGGTAAGCGGGGTAAAATCGATCCGCGCCCAGTCGGAAGAGAACAGCGCTCGCATCGTGGTGGAATTTCGCCCCGGAACCAACATCGACGATGCCGCCAACGAGACCCGCGAGTCGGTTGCCCGCTTGCAACGAGAGCTACCCGAAGAGGTAGAACGGGTGTCCATCGTTAAGGCCGACAACGACGCCCAGTCAGTGGTCAGCCTGGCCATTTCCAGCAACAGCCTGAATTTGGAAAGCCTGACCGAGCGGGTGGAAACGGACATTGCGCCGCTGTTTCTCAGCATTCCCGGGGTGGCCGATGTGCGCCTGGATGGCGACCGTGAGCGGGTTCTCCGAGTCATCTTAGATCCACTGCAACTGACCAGCTACAATCTGTCCGTCACCGATGTGGCCGGTGTATTACGTCAGGCCCCCTTCGATGTTCCGGCCGGCAGTCTGCGCTCCACCGATCAGCAGCTAATTGTGCGCGCCGATGCGACTTCGGTAACCGCCGAGCAGGTTAAGGCCATCGTGATAAAAGAGGGCATTCGTGTCGGCGATGTGGCCGATGTGTATTTTGGCCCTGCCGATGCCCGTTCTATGGTGCGGTTGGATGGCAAAACCGTTATCGGTGTCGGTGTTATTCGCCAGGCCAGCTCCAATACCATTGAGATTTCCGATGAAGTCTTAGCCATGGTGTCGCTGCTGGATAAGCGCTTCCCAGAGGTGGATATCCGCGTCACCTCCGATGACGCCCTGTTTATCCGTAACTCGGTGGAACAGGTGATTACCTCGCTGGCCTTTACCATCTTGCTGGTGATCGTCACGCTATGGCTGTTTATCGGCTCGGGCCGGGCTACCATTATTCCGGCTTTATCGATTCCAGTGGCACTCATGGGTGCCATCGGGGTTATCTGGCTGATGGGCTTTTCCATCAACATACTGACCTTACTGGCTCTGGTGCTGGCCACCGGGCTTATCGTGGATGACGCCATCGTAGTGTCGGAAAACATTCAGCGCCGCCGGTCCATGGGACTCGGTTCGCGCGCGGCCGCTGTGATCGGTACCCGGGAAGTATTTTTTGCTGTGGTCGCCACCACGGCGGTACTGGCGGCGGTATTTATCCCCATCGCTTTTCTGCCTTCAACGGCCGGACGTTTGTTCCGGGAGTTCGGCGGCGTATTGGCCGGGGCGGTGATCATCTCCTCATTTGTGGCCTTGTCCATCGTTCCGGCTCTGACGGCGCGTTTGCCCCTGAAGAAGCAACAGGACAATGGGGCCTTGGCTCGCCTGGGCCAATGGCTACTTGGGATTTACAAACGCTCGCTGCACTGGGTGCTGGATCACGCCTGGCTAAGCTTCGCCCTTTGTCTGGTGGCGGCCATTGGCGCGGCCAGTCTCTACCCTCAACTGGAAAATCAACTGCTGCCCACCGAAGATCGGGGCAACATACGCGTATTTGCCCGGGGGCCTGATGGTGTGGGCCTGAACTTTATGGACCGCCAGGCCCAAAAGATGGAGCAAGTACTGCTGCCCTACGCTCAAGGCGATGGTGGCGGCAATATTGAGTCAATCTATACGGTTGTAGGCCAATGGGACCCGAACATTGTGTTTATTCGCGTGCCGTTAAAGCCCTGGAGCGAGCGGGATAAGTCCCAGCAAGAGATCATCAATGAGATCCGCGGCCCCCTGGGCGACATCCCCGGCGCTCCGGCCCGGGCCTTTGGCTCCAATAGTCTTAACCTGCGTGGGCAAGGTGGCGGTCTGGAGTTGGCACTGACCGGCGAAACCTACGAGGGCATCTTTGAGGCGGCCAAGCAGTTTAGCGCTGAAATCGAACGACAGTTACCCGAATTAGGCACGCCGGATATTTCCTACCAGCCTACTCAGCCCCAGCTCAGAGTGAATATTGACCGCCAGCGGGCCGAGGAACTCAAGGTACCTCTGAGCGATATTGCCACCACATTACGCGCCGCCATCAATGGTGATGACATCGCCGACCTCAATGTGGGGGACCAATCGATCCCCATCATGTTGCAGGCTAACCGCAGTCTGGTGAACGACCCATCGGATCTGAGCAATCTCTATGTCGGTTCCCGGGACGGGAATCTTATTCCCCTGTCCAGCCTGGCCTCCATTTCCGAGGAAGGAGTGGCGGCTGAACTGGAACGCCATGCCCAGCGTCGCGCCATCGAGATCGATATGGAACTCCCCGCGGATGTTCCTATCGAACAGGCGGTAGAGCAACTGCGTAGCCTGGCTCAGGAAAGCCTGCCCGACGGCGTTGGCCTGATTTTCCAGGGAGAAGCAGAAGCCTACGAGGAAACGGCTCAGCAAGTCACGCTCACCTATGTTCTGGCCTTTATTATTGTGCTTTTGGTTTTGGCCGCTCAGTTTGAGAGCGTCAATAGTGCCGTAGTGGTGATGATTACTGTGCCCTTCGGCATAGCCGCAGCCCTGCTTGCGTTGTTTTTAACCGGTACGTCCATCAATATCTATTCCCAGATTGGACTGGTGATGCTGATAGGTTTGCTGGCCAAAAATGCCATCCTCTTGGTGGAATTTGCCGACCAGCTCAGAGACAAAGGATTATCGGTGCGTGAAGCGGTAGAAAATGCCGCTCAGATCCGCCTGCGGCCTATTGCTATGACCTTGATCTCTACCATCTTCGGCAGTCTGCCGCTGATCTTGTCCACCGGCGCCGGTGCCGAAGCTCGTAATGCCATCGGCTGGGTTGTCTTCGGCGGCTTGGGTCTGGCGGTGCTCTTTACCCTCTATCTGACGCCGGTGGTTTACCTGGCTCTGGCCCGGCTAACCAAACCCAGAGCCGACGAAAGCGCCAAGCTGGAAGAAGAAATGCAGGCCGCCGTGGACATTCAACACTAACTGTCTGATTTTTTTACACTTTGTCAATTCGCTCATGAAAGTCGATGAGAAAATCATTATAATTCAATAAGTTAAAAACCTGGTATTAACCCTGCTTAAGCCCCCCTCGTTTATTCGACACGACGAGGAATAGTTATGAGAAAAACAGCAGTAACCATATCGGTAGCGTTGGGATTTTGCGCCGCCACAGCTCAGGCAGGTTTTATGTCATCAGGGTGGATTGAGTCGGCCCGGTTCGGTTATGAGGGCACAGTAACACGCTATGCGGATGCTGATTTAACCACAATCGTTGATGAAATCTCGATCAGCAAGAGAGACCTCTACCTGAGCGCCAGTAATAATGCTCAGATCAACGATATAGACCATGCTGTCGCCATGGGCTCCTGGTGGTTTTCGACCGCCGTGGATGATCAAGGCAATCCAAGGGGCGCAGGTTGGGGCAATACCCATGGCAACACCGGTGCTGGTTTTATGCAGTATTACAACTACAACGATCCCCTTAGCACTGAAAACGGTTACACCTCCCAAAGCCAGTATCAGTTCAGCAACTTTGATGGCACCCACTGGACTCAGTTCGACTACCTGCTGGATGTCAGCAATGCTGCATATGCCGACACCTACAGCCGCTTAAGCGCGCCGGGTAACGTTGATGACAGTGGTCTTTTCCACTCGTTAAATGTGATGCTTACGGCAACTGGGTTACAGGGTAGCGAGCAAGGAGGGTGGATCGTTGCCAATGGTGATCCGGCAAGCGTCACTGGCTCATTGTCAGGGGTATTTGAAAATACAACGGATACAAATGCTGGCTTCTATGCCTTTGATTTCGCTTTAAATATGGACAACTGGGCGTACAATAATCGCGATTTATTAGTCGGGGACGAGCCCTACTCCCAATACAGCGAGAGCCGCTTTGCGGTCAGCGTTCCAGGACCACAATCTGTACTCCTGCTCGGCTTAGGATTAGTGGGATTAATTTTGGTGCGCCAACGAGCCTGATACTCAAAGCTCAGACACAAAAAAAGCGAGCCTCGGCTCGCTTTTTGGTTTTAACGACAGAGCGTTAATTAAGCAGCGTTAACGTTTGCTGCTTGCAGGCCTTTTTGACCTTCTTCAACGTCGAAAGTCACTTTTTGACCTTCTTTCAGAGTACGGAAACCGTCGCCCTGGATAGCACGGAAGTGAACGAATACGTCCTTACCGCCATTATCCTGAGTGATGAAACCATAACCTTTGTCTTCGTTAAACCACTTTACAGTGCCAGTTGTCTGAGACATCTT
The DNA here is from genome assembly GCF_003143555.1 of Saliniradius amylolyticus. Taxonomy (NCBI): domain Bacteria; kingdom Pseudomonadati; phylum Pseudomonadota; class Gammaproteobacteria; order Alteromonadales; family Alteromonadaceae; genus Saliniradius; species Saliniradius amylolyticus. Next base: position 696,387 of record NZ_CP029347.1, on the reverse strand, counting down.
TGACCTCAATATTTCTAAAATTAAACAATCGCGTTTTCACGCTTCCATTCAGCCTCTACGACGGTCCGGGGATGTATCTTAGGGTGTAGCTTAAAAACGCGTGTTCCGAATTGCAGAGCAAATCTTGAGGTTACGATGAAGCAATAACACTGTAGATAGTTCCGACCAGAGGCCGAAAGCAATACTAGCACGGCTTGAGCAGAAAACTAGCAATATTTTGATTAAATTTGTATGACACTCAGTCACTTCCGTGGCGAATTTTGAACACAAAAAAGCGAGCCGTAGCTCGCTTTTTCTTCAGACTCGCTAATCGCGTTCGACGTTACGCCGGAACTACGTTAGCCGCCTGCAGACCTTTTTGGCCTTGTTCAACAGTGAAGGTTACTGCCTGGCCTTCAGCCAGAGTCTTGAAACCGTCACCCTGGATAGAACGGAAATGAACGAATACGTCCTTACCGCCGTCGTCCTGAGTAATAAAACCAAAACCTTTATCTTCGTTGAACCACTTAACAGTACCGGTAGATTGAGACATGTGTCTTCCTCATAAAATAAAATTCGGCGCGAAATTGCGCATTAAAGCCTGGTGTTCGAGTTACTTATGTTGCGTGTGCGGCTTATGAGAGAAACGACATACAGGTGCTGTTTGACAGCGGATGTAGCTCTATAGACATGAAGCGAAGAACAAAACAATATAAATATCTGACCTTAGGCCAGGGCGCACTATAACAGTTTTTAAGCTTAGCGATACCTTTTTCTCACTTTTATTTTTAAGGCCCGTATCGATGACTTGCCATGTCGCTTCGACACACATACCCTTAGGCTAAACAAATAAAGTATTCCAGAAATGAGAATAACAAGAATATCTCTGATTACCCTGCTGGTTATTTCCTTAATCTTTTTTTTCCAGCAGAATCAAGACCCTGGCACTCTAAAACAAAGGCTACAACAGTCACTGGACAGCCATTTTCCCCGGTTACAAGTACCCGGCGTGTCATTGGCCTTAATCACGCCTCATCAACACGAAATCACACTCACCCGTGGCGTCGCTAATGTGCATACCGGCGAGGCACTTCAGCCTTACCATCGGTTTCGGCTGGCAAGCATTTCTAAGCATCTGACCTCGGTACTGGCCTTAAAGCTTATCGAACAAACCCCTCTGATGCTGAGTGACTCAGCTACCGACTATGTAGATTTAGGCCCGTTACCTGACTCCGAAGCCATTACCGTTGAGCAATTGATGGCCAACACCGCCGGTCTGTATGACTACATCAATGGAGATAATGATTTTTTCAGCCGCGCTCTGGATAACCCGAATAAGCGCTGGACACTGAACGAGATTCTCAGTTACGCCGTCGAAGCGGGTCCAGACTTTGCCCCCGGCAGCGATTACAGCTACTCCAACACTGGCTTCTACGTATTGGGAGAAGTGCTGGAAAACGCCACCGGTCAGCCTCTGAGCCAATTATTTGAGCAGTTTATCGGCAAGCCCACGGGGGTTCATCATGTCTTCCCGGACGATTTTAGTAATGCCGGTATTCCGGTGCTGGATCTGGCCGAAAACGAACGGGCCTATGAGTACCACCGCGACGCGATTGGCGCTGCCGGTAACTTTGTCGGCCAGCCACTGGAACTGGCCCGCCTCGGTCATCAGATCTATAACGGTAATCTGTTAAGCCCGGCACACACCCAAGCGCTGCTTAAACCCACACCGTTTAACGAGGCTTACGGACTCGGCACTCGTCTGTGGAATGATTATGGTGTGGTTCACTACGGCCATACCGGCACTCTGAGCGGATATAAAAGCATACTGGTGCATATTGAGTCGGTCGGAGTCACTATGGTGGTGGCTGCCAATGGTTATGCAAAGGAAGGAGAACATTGGTGGGATCTGGTCAACACCCTGATTCTGGATGTGGTGGGCCACTACGATGCCAACCTGATACGAGAGGATACCGCAGCCTGAAAAAGCGAGGCCGGTGCCTCGCTTATGACTATTTCATCATAACTTCCCTGAGACGATATTCTCCGGTGAGAGTACGAACCTCGGGATACGTCTTTACCAGTTCCTCAGAACGCTTGCGGTTCGCCTCACCCCATTGCTTCATAAAGGCTTGGTAGCGCTCTTTGTTAGGCTCTAAGTCGCTCGCCTTCTCAAAGGTCACCATTAACACCAGATTGAAGTCACCGGCTAAGGGCAAGTCACTGCTCAAGATCTTCCAGTCCTTGATGTACCCCATTTCCTTTTGCATCCGGACCGCTTTCACCCAGGTGTCTCTAATACCGGCCAGATACAGGTCGGTCATATTCGGGTCCACCTTCACCGTGGTCATCATGATGATTTGGGAGCCGGGCTCATAGTCTTTGTAAACTTCCAGTTGTTGCGCGTTGGCTGTTGCAGTACCGCACAGAAGCAGCAAACCAAGAGCAAAGATCGTGGTTTTCATCACTTTGTCTCCTGTAGGCTCATCACAACATGTGATAAGTCAGCAAAGTATAGAAGAGCTTTGCTGAAACACTATTCGTCCCCAAAACAAACAAATTGATACTGTCTTTAACTAGCGGAGTTGAGGTAGCCATAAATGCCGCGCAGCCTGCGCTACTGCTCACCAGTCAGTGTGCAAATACATTGACAGAAAAGGCGGCCCATGAGTTTAGACAGGCTTTTTATGGCAATGGTCCTCGCTTCAGCAGTAGTTGCACCAGCGATGGCCCAGAACCCTTATGCCCAGATTGATGGCCAATTACTGAGCTTCACCCATCAACGGCACATGCAAATGTACATCCTGGATCACGCCCAGGCTTTGCCAGTCAGGGGCCTGCCCCGGCGCTTTGTCCAACACAAAGGCGGCCTTGTCTTCTCTGTTCATGCCTTCGTAAAGCGCGATCACCTGAAACAGCCAGATCTCGGCGTCCCATTCCAGCTGCTGGCGTGCCAGATAATCCAGTGCGCTATCGCGGCCAGAATCGATCACCGCCATAAAGAAGCTTTCCACATCGGCCACCAGTTGCTTGTGAGCACTTTGAATGGTGGCCGGGGCGCGTACCTCAATAGTCTCGGTACTGGCCTCAGGCTCTGTACCTGTCGTGGGTCTGGGTATAGAACGGGCAATGTGGGCCAGCACGGCTTCGTCCTGAGGGCGATCCAGCGCCGTGGCGGCGGCGGGTTTCAATGGCGCGGCCTGATTAATCAGTTCGGGCACCTGACTGCGATAGGGGTAATCCCCCACCTCAAAGCCCGGATGCTGGCGCAAGAAGGACGCCATCCGACTGATTAGCTGGGCACGATGTTGCTGGCGACGAAAACGCGCCATCAGCTCCACCAATCGCTTTTGCACTTCCAGTAGCGAGGCTGAGTGCTCAGACAACCGGGATTGTAAGCGGGTCACCAACAGCTTACGCAGGCCGCCATCGGAACCTGCCAGCTCGATCAGCTCGTCAAAATCCACCGCCTCGAAGCCATCCAACAACCTTCTGAGCTGCTTTTGCGCCAGTTCAATCTCGCCGATCTTGTCATCCAGGCTGCTGACAAAACCAAATTCCGTATTCAGCCGGTGCCACAGGCTTTCGATGGCCTCGCCAAACTGACCGTGCATATCATGCACCCGTTCGGTGAGCAGCTGCATATGGTGCTCACCAGCCACAAAGTCCCCCTTGGCCCGGGCATGACGATATTGATGCACCCGGGTGCGGATCTGATCCAGATGCTCGGCCACATCGGCGTTAAGCTGACGCTTGCGCTCATCCTGCACCAGGGAAGCCACCAGCTCGCTGACCACCGACTTTAGTATCAGCGGTGAGTACTCGTCGGGCCGATAGAGGATGCGCGCTTCGATAAGGCTCTGTAAGGCCTTTTCCGACAAAGCGGTTTCATCCACATAGCCATTGAGGTAGGCCTTCATCAGCAAATCCGTATGCCGACCAATCAGCGCCAGGCGCTGGCGCCCCAGTTGAAACAGGCTGCCCACCTCGCTCACAACATGCTCTCCTGCTGAGGTTCTGGATCATCCAGCGGCAGGTGCTCCTCGTCTTTGATAAAGCGTACCAGTTCAATAAGGTGTTCTATCTTGCCGGTCACCACAAAATACAAGCGATCTTTATGAGGCTGGCTCAGATAGCCCAGTTCGCAGATGCGCTTGAACAGCTGCTTGATCTGCTGGTCGCTCTTGTCACTGGTGGATTTAAACAGGCGCTCGGCCACCAGAGATTGCAGGCGCTGGCGCAAGGAGCGGTTGTCTTCCACCTTCATGGAAAACTCCTGCAGCTTGATGGTATCGCCTGCCGTCAGGGCACCATCTTTACCCAGCGCCTCCTGCACCAATTGCATCCACTCCAGCATGGGCAGCAGAGACTGCAGGGTCTGGCTAAATTGCTGACTGAGGGCCTCTCTGGCCTCGGGCGTTATCTGGTCATACGCCAGAAAATACACACTGCCGTCTTCCGAACAGGCAATGCGCCGGTTTAAAGGTTTTAGATAGTCATTAAGCTGCTCGCGCAAGGCATCGCGCTGCAACTTATGAAAATGATGCTCGTCGGTAACCGCACAGATAAAGTCACCGGCCAGCAAGCGTTCCAGTAAGGGGCCGTGTTCCATCATGCGCTCACCTCCTGCTGTCGGGCCTTAAGTTTTTCGCGAATGGGGCTGACCTTAGGCTGGATCTGCTGTAGCTGCCGTTTTTCCTTATCGATCAGATAACGATGTCGGAACAGCATTAACACATCCGATTCCGGGTTGGGGAAGGCGCCCATAATGCAGATGCCGTTGGCGTCACAGGCATTAAACAGCTTCTCCACATTGTGATAGGCCAGGGTGCCGATTTCGTCGATGGGCCAGTGAATGCCCACTTCGGCCTGGCCCCTTAACAGTCGGGTAAAGGCCAGCAGGAATTTACACAAAATAAGATAGGCCATGCCATGACTGGAGGACTCCAGCAACTGACGATCATTTTTGATCACCAGATCCGAGCCACCTTCGTTCAGGCGCAGCTCCAGTCGCAGTAAAGACTCGATATTAAAGCGCGCGTCGGACGGTAATACATCCACCACATCGCCCAGCGCTTCCAGATAGGCCTCGTCGGGCATCTCCCGGCCCGACTCTCGCCACTGTTTCCAGGCCCTGGCAAAAACCTGTAGCGGCTGCCAGAAGTTAAGCTCATCCACGGTGGAGACAATGCGCACCTCGGAGCGATGGATGCCATCCAGAGTCAGGTCGTCGGCCACCTCGTCGGTAAGGCGTTTAGACTGACTGGCAATCCTACGGTTAATGTCGGCAAACACGGTAAAGAAGTTATGCAGGTCGCCGCCGATGGTCTCGCCCTGCTCCACAATCTGGCGGGTACGGGATTCAAGAATCTGCAACAGCCGCTCAAATACGGTCAGGCGCTGATTGACGCTGGCATCCTCGCCTAAATCGGCCAGGCCGTGCTCCAGGGTATCCAAAAAGTCTTTGCCCGCATCCCGGGTCAGTTGATTTTCAAATTCGGTCAGCGCGTCCTTTAACTGCCGCTCCAGGCGGTGACGCACCCCCAGGGCTTCGTTACAGCGGCTGATGCGTTCGGCCTGATCGCCGCTGTCCATCTTGTCCTTTGTACTGGCGGGCGTGAGGGTCAAAGCCCCTAACTGTTTTAGCAGTGGCTCCAGCTCGAACAGCAACCGGCCATGGTGTTCGATGCGTTCATCCAGAGTCTGCTTTTGCCGGTTAAAGTCGATCTTAAAGGCCTCGAATTCATCCCTCAGGCTTCGCTTTTGTTGCTTTAACTGCTGCAACTGGTGGCGCAGGCCCGATTCCTTATCCAACAGCTCGGGCCGCTGCTGCCATTCCACCTGCATAAAACGCCGGTAGGCGCTCAGCTCATCCTGGCGTTCGGCGATTTGCTGAATGTGCCGCTGCAACTCGGCAATGGCCTGTTTCAGGTCACTGAGAGTTTTAGGGTCAATATCCTGCTCTGCCAGTTGCTGATTAAAAGCCGCTTCCAACTCGGTCATCTGCTGCGCGTTCTGCTGGCGCTTATCCTCAACCTGTGCCCTTAGGTGGCGGATCTTGTCATCCTGCTGATCGAGCTCGGCCTGCCAACCGCTTTGATATTCCAGCAATTGCTGCTGAAAGTCTTGCTTGAGCTGACTCAGGGTCTCGGCTTGCTCCTGTTGCTTTTGTTCGAGCTGCTGGTGCAGGCGTTTAACCTCCTGCTCGGCCTGTTCACGGCGCTGTTTTAAGCGCTGCTTATGTTCCTGCTGCAAGCGCTGGCGAGCATCGCGGGCATAACCCATATCATCTTTGGCCTGCTGCTGACGGTGAAGACAATCGTCCACCACCGCTCGCTGTTGCTCTGCCAATTCATGAGCCTGCTGCAGCTTTTCTTCGGCCTCCGCCTCTACCTGCAGGCAGTGGGCCAACTGCTCCTTAGCCTGAGTCAGACGCTGCTTAAGGGTAGCTTCATCCTGAGCATAATCGGGCAGATCAATGGCCCCCAGTTCCAGCTTCAGGCCCATAAGGGTCTCGTCTGCCGACGCCAACACCTCAGGAGCCAGATCTTTGCGCTCCAGCAAGGGCGCGTGGATCACCTTACCCAGGCGGTGCTCCCAGCCGTCCATATGTTCGCGCAAATACTGGCGCAAGCTGCCCTCGGCAGGCTTTAGTTGATTTTCCAGGACATTGAGCCTGTCACGGGCCTGCCGGGCCCGTTGGCGTGCGTCATTCAGCGCCTGATCGCAGCGCTCACGCTCAGTTCTGGCTTTTTGCCACTGCCGCTCGGCGCTGTCCTTGGCTTCCAGCGCCTGCTGCCAGAGTTGCTGTAACTGTTCCAGGCGCTCCTCGGCCTGCGCCATCTGCTCCTGCTCGGATTCGGTCAACTGCGGCTGGTTAGCCTGATTTTCCTGTTCCAGACGCTGGCGTTGCAGTTCGGTCAGCACCTGTTCAAACTGCTGTTGCTGATCGCTGCGGCGCTGCTCATAGTCATTGCGCAGGGTTTGTTCTTTATCGTGTTGAGCGTGACGCAGCGCTTCCTTGTTCTGTTCGATATCGGCGATACTGGCTTCGTGCCTGGCCCGCAGTCGCTCCAGAGCATCGGCGAGTTTGGTTTTCTGCGCCAGTAACTCCCGTTCCATATCCTGATGCTGCTCCAACAACAGGCGATGCTGCTCTTCCTTATGCTGCAGGTTATCCCGCCAGACTGGCAAAGACTCCACGTCCTGCGCCAGTCCTTCCATGTCCGCGTCCAGATAACGGTCATACTGGCTTTGTAACCACTCTAGCTGCTTTTCCGTAGTGCTCAGTTCGGCACCGATCTCACTGCTCTTATCGTGAATGCTGTCGCTTTGATCCTGATACTGCTGCTTACGCTGACTAAGCTGCTCCTTTAAATCCTTAAGCCGCTTGTCGTCATCGGCGCGCTCGGTCTTCAGGCGCTGAAAGTCCGATCCCAGCAAGGGCTTTAACTGATAAAGCTGCTGCTCCAGGCGCACCATTTCCTCGGCCTGCTGTTTTAGCCGGTGGAAATCTTCATGCAAACCGGACAGGCGACGGCTCTGGCGCATCTGGCTTATCCATTCGCGCACCTTAGCGCTGCGCACCTGAGTGGCGGGCTGCACCAGGCCGTCCTCTTCGAAAATGGCCGCCAGCATGGTACGCAGGGTATCCATCTTGCCCTCTTTGGCGTGCACCGCACTGACCAGCTTTTCCATATGGCGAATGCGCCGGGTCGGGCTGACCAGACTATAGCGGGCGGCGAGCTGGCGCAGCCGGGTATTGTCACGACTGTTAGCGCGCCCCACGCTGGCATCGTTTTGGATCACACTGCGATATTCACTGGTGGAATGGATCTTATTGGAGTAATCCAAATCCAGCGCTTTCAACCGCTGCAACCACTTATCCGGCGTCAGCGCCACATGGCCGTCGCCCTCTTTCACCAGCACCTGTTCAGGTTCGAAGGGGCCATCCACGAAACGGTACTGTACCGAATCGCTGTCTTTCGGCATAACCACCGCCTGGCAGGTGCGACCATCTTCGCGCTGATATTCGTAGATCAGGTAGCTGTTGTTGTGGGGCAGATAAAATTCGCTGAATTTTTTACGGGTTCGGGGCACCACCTTACTGGGCAGTTCACCGTAAAACACCGGGATAAGGCGCTGCAGTGTGGTCTTACCCGAGGCATTGGTGCCACACACATTGGTGTGGCCGTCGAGCTTCAGCTCCACCACCCCCGGTAAGTGAGTAGCGACGAGGATAATGCGTTGTAATCCGGCCATAGAATTCCTTGCTATTGATGGGCTAAGCGGCCCGAGTCCGCACCTTCGTCTGGGCGGTAATCTTTCTTAGTGGCGTAATTTTACTGATTATCCGAGTTCAATGATACTGACTCAATACCGGAAAATGGCGCGCGGGACCTCTGTTAGATCCTCAGGTACAATAACGCGATTGATGAAGTTGCCGTAGTGATTTTATGACCCCAAAACGCTTTATTACCTCACAGGAATTACTGAAAGACTCCTTCTTACTGGCCGATCAGATCCTCAAAGACGGCTTTAAGCCGGACTTTATCGTCGGCATCTGGCGCGGTGGCGCCCCCATCGGCATTGCGGTGCAGGAGTATTTTGATTTTAAGGGCGTGGATACCGACCATATTGCCGTTCGTACTTCCAGCTATTACGGCATCGGCAAACAATCCAAAGAGATTCGGGTGCACGGCCTGCATTACCTGATTGAAAACGCCAATGCCGATGACAAGCTGCTGATTGTGGACGATGTGTTTGATTCCGGTCGCAGCGTAGACGCCCTGATAAAGCAGGTTAAGGCTCTCTCCCGTAAGAACACACCACATGATATTCGTGTTGCCTGTCCCTGGTACAAAGAGACCGCCCGCCAGGTAGATATTATGCCCGATTACTACGTGCAAAAGTCCGACGAATGGCTGGTGTTCCCTCACGAACTGTCGGGGCTGACGGCCGAAGAGCTAATCGAAGGTAAGGAAGAGTTAAGAGACATTCAACACTTACTGGTGTAACTGTTTGATATTATAATGAAGATTGACTGCCACATCCGCACAGATTGATGTGGCAGTCTGGTTCAAGCCATCTGCCAGGATGTAAATATCCCTACCCCACCCACACAATCTTGGCGATAAATACCGCGGTTAAGAACCACACGCTCTTACTGACCTCGTCGGCCTTGCCGCAAGTGGCTTTGGTAAAGGTGTAGGTGATAAAGGCCAGGGTAATGCCGTGGGCAATGGAAAAAGTCAGCGGGGTAAACAGCAACACCACGGTGACCGGCGCAGCCTCGGTAATATCATTCCAGTCAATGTTTTTGAGGTTAAACAACATCAGGATGGCCACATAGAAGATGGCCCCGGCGGTTGCATAAACTGGGATCATACCGGCCAGCGGCGCAAAAAACATGCTCAGTAAAAACAGTACACCAACGACCACTGCCGTCAGTCCGGTGCGACCTCCGGCCGCCACACCGGCAGCACTTTCGATATAACTGGTGGTGGTGGAGGTGCCCAGCGCCGCGCCGGAAAGTGTGGCAATACTGTCACTGGATAAAGCCTTGCCGATGCGCGCCACATTGCCGTCTTTGTCGGTCAGTCCCGCTTTTTGGGTAACGGCGATGAGAGTGCCTGAAGTGTCGAACAGATCCACAAACAGGAAGGCGAACACCACACTGAGCATGGCAACATCGAAGGCGCCCGCCAGGTCCATTTGCAGGAAAGTGGGGGCTAACGAGGGCGGCGCCGATACGATGCCGTTGTAATCCACGTCCCCCACCATAATGCCAATGACCGTCATCAGCAGAATGGCGATCATCACCGCCCCAGGCAGATTACGGGCAGTCAGTGCGGCAATCACAAAAAAGCCGATCACACTCATCAGCGGCACGAAAGCGGTGATATCCCCCAAAGCCACCAGCGTGGCCGGATGATCCACAATAATGCCAGCGTTTTTCAGCGCGATCATCGCCAAAAAAGCGCCGATGCCGGTGGCGATACCCAGTTTTAAGGTCCTGGGAATGGCATTGATAATCCACTCCCGCACCTTAAACAAGCTCAGCAGTAAGAAGATGATACCGGATAAAAATACTGCGCCCAGGGCCGTCTGCCAGCTATGGCCCATACCCAGTACCACACCATAAGTGAAAAAAGCGTTCAGCCCCATGCCGGGTGCAAGGGCAATGGGGTAATTGGCCACAAAGCCCATAATCAGACAACCAATAGCAGCGGCGATACAAGTAGCCACAAACACCGCGCCTTCATCCATGCCCGCCTCGGCCAGGATGGATGGGTTTACGAAAATGATGTAGGCCATGGTTAAGAAAGTGGTCAGCCCCGCCAACACCTCCGTTTTAACATCGGTGCCATTGGCCTGCAGGTTAAACAGCCGCTCCAACATAGTTCACCCTTAATTCACTCATTGAAGAAAAAATAAGCGGCGGATTATACCGATTTTGAGGCCCGGGTGTTAGGGTCAATATGGTCAACCAGCTCAGGAAAAAAACGCAAAAAACGGCTTTCGAGCTGGTCATAATGACACGCCAACTCTTCGACACTGCCATAGAACTGGTGTTGAAAACGGATCCGATCGGCGATGCGATCCAGCGCCTGCCCGACGCCTTCCAACGTCCGATAATGCGCCATCCAGTGATGCTGGATCATCATACTTACCACTCGCTGCATTCTTGGCGGCATCATGGGCAGTCGCCGCTCCAGACGGGCATAGGCCTGCTGACAAAAGTCATCAAAAGCCTGATCATTGTATTGAGCCCAATGCCGGATAAGAAAATGATCAAACAGAACATCCAAAGCAATACCGGCAAAGCGACGGCGCCGGCGACTGAACACACTTTTGGCGGCCAGTACTTCGGGATGGGCGTCGGTGAACCGATCCACCCGACGATGGTTATTCAATCCGGCCAATACCGGCTGCGAATAAACGGAGGTATCCAGTCCACGACAGAAATCTCCCAGCAGGTTCCCAAAGTGAGAATCGGCCGTCGGTTGTGCCAGGTAAAGGTGGGCCAAGTAATTCATCTGACTGATATTGCCATAGCGACAAGGGAATTGCAGGTCACTGCCCCATGAGCTGCAGTAATTGATTTTGCTCTTCTTGCACAACATCAATATCTACAGAGGCAGGAAGGTAAGGATTAGACAGTCGGTGCAGCATTGAGTCTCTCAATACCAGATGCTCCAACACATTTTTATGCGCTGGGAAGGCGGCAAAAAATCGATCAAACTCACCACTTTCCTTTAACCGCTTAAGGCCATACAGCAGACGGTCCGACAAACGCCGATTATGCTTTGCGACAAAGTATTTCACCACTTGCGGATAACAGATGACATGACGTTGCAAAATTGTCAGGTTGGAAAAAGACTGTTCGTCCAGCTCATTCATCGCCTCAAAAAGCCCCCGTGGATACAGCTTATTGCCCCGTACGCTTAAGGACTGATACTTTAGCCGATCCTCAATTGAAGTGTCTAAATTAAAGCCATGCAGCATCAGCAGTTCAGCGTCAGGCCAGTCTCTTCCAACCAGTATTGGGATGAGCCGCAATGCAGCTAAGCTGTCAACGCTCTCAAACCGGTCTTTATCCAGCATGTTTACCACCAAGAGGCGAATACCATAAGCGCCCTTGATCAGCGGAAAATTCACTGCCAACACCTGTGACTCACGACGCTCGGTTGCCACACTCCAAAAGACATCAATGGTACCTTTGTTAAGCTCTTTCAGCTGGCGGGACTGAGTAATGTGGATCTGCAGAGGCTGAAGTTTATAGGTGCCATACCTTTCCTGCGAGGCCTGCATTGCTTTATCCAGAAGTTCAATAAAATAACGGTTGTTGGGATTTTTGTAGAGGCTGGTGAAGTCAACAAAGCTGACAACATCAGCCAGGAGGGGCCCGGACATAACAGCGAGCCCAAGATAAAACATCAATGCGGTTAACCGGCGAAGTATCAGACTGCACATAGCTCTTATCAAAAGGTAGTGGGTAGACCCCGGTGCGGTCATCCCTGATAAGATTTCCTCTGTTTAATAAGGATAGTTCGGATTTATCTGTATGGCGGGTTGGTTTATTTTTTATCTGGCTGACATCATCCTCAAAGCTCCCCTTTGCCCCGATCTACTCTTTTGTGACGCGACCAGAAAAAGTCAGCATCAGCACCCGATCCCAGTTGGTTAAAAACAGACGATGGTTGGCTTCATCCAGTGCCACATTTGCAGCAAACCGGTCCAGACCAACTCTTGCCATCAGCTGCCCCTGAGATGAAATGATAAACACTCCGCCCGGCCCAGTGGCAAACAACCAGTCTTGTGATGACACTTTCATCCCATCGGGCGCCCCATTCCATTGAGGGCCGGACACCCACCCCGACATATCAAACCACGGCTGGCCTGATTCGAACTCTCCCTGGGCATTACGCTGATAGCGCATCACTACCGCGTTTTCCGGGTCAGAGACAGAAACATACAAGGTCTGTTCATCGTTGGACAAGGCAATCCCGTTGGGGCGAGTGAGAGAGTCATCAATCAACCTAACGGCCTGACCGGGTCGCCAGTGCCATACCCCGTTAACAGCCATTTCCTTTAAAGAAGACTGGTCGCGTTCCTTTAGCCCATACGGAGGGTCGGTGAACAGCACGCCTCCCGACCGACTCACCACAATATCGTTCGGACTGTTTAGTCGTTGGCCATCCACTTCATCCACAAGCGTTCGGCGCTCCCAACTCCCCGGCGTCAACACCTCGACTGCCCGGCGCCCCGCCACCGTCGCCACAAACGTACCATGTTTGTATCGGTGCAAGCCCCCGATGCCACTATCGGCGATCCCTTCTGTTCCCCGGGCAACTCCCGAGGGCGATAATACCTCGGTTACTCCAGATTTCTGCTGCCAACTATAGAGCTTACTGGCCGCCACATCATTAAAATAGAGTGTCTGAGTCTTTTCATCCCAAAGCGGTCCCTCAGTCCATTGATAACCTCGCCCGAGAATACGCGCTTCTTTCAATTGTCCCCACTGCTGGGTGAAAGCCTCATCATGAATTTGGACGGATACGGATAGCGTCGACTCTGCCGCCAAACTGCTCAGCGAATATAACGCCGCCAATACCATCAATAGTGTCGTAAAAAGACCGGTTTTCATCGTGTTAAGTCCTTGGTGTGTTTGAACGCCCCGCCCCCAGTATGGAATGCTATACTGAGGTATCAAGCCATAACAGTATGAATCGAGCTTTCTTGTGGTTCGACTCGTAGAGAGAACAACATCTGTAATGCACTGTTGTCGGAGTTTACTACTGTGAGTCTGCCATTTTCGTTTCATACTCAAATTGATGAAGAAAACGCTGTCTTGATGATCGTGGCCAGCGGCGACGCATCGCCCGAGCAGGTTATCGCCATGTATGACGACGTCGGCCAACAGCTTGCCTCGCTTCAGCTCGAGAAGGTGTTACTGAACGCTACAGCACTGCAGCTCAATTATTCACCGGACAAAGTGCTTGAAATTACAGGAAAACTGGCCGAGCTGTTTAAGCAGGTGAGTCTGGCAAGAGTGATCAACTTGTCGGACTTTCGTAATGATTTAATCGAAACCTTCGCCGCTCGAAACCAGCTAAGGATAAAGAGTTTTACAGAACCGGAAGAGGCCATCGCCTGGCTGAATATGAGAGGCACAGATTAGTGTTGTGTTATTCCAGTGCTTAGGTAGACTGATTAAAGCTTAATAATCAAATAATTATCGTTCAATTTACTGACCATGGGTTGTGCTTTTTTTCGTTTACTGAGCCTCATGTTGGTGATGTTTATCACCAACAACGCCGTTGCCGAGTCCGGCTATCGGATTGCCGTTGTGGGCAAAACGAAAAATGACAGCTTTTACCAACAGTCCTATAAGGGCTGTCTGCACTACGCAAAATCTCACCCTGAAATCCATTGTTTGTATGACGGGGCGGCCGATTACCAAGACGTACGCACTCAGGTGTTGGTGCTTGAAGACCTCTTAAAACAAGACATCGATGCACTGTTAGTCTCAGTCACCGACTCGGCTTACCTGGTTGAAGGGGTTTTAGAACAGTATGCCCGTCAGAACGTTCCGGTTATCACCTTCGATTCAGACCTGCTGCCACAGCACCGAAACTACCGAATGGCCTATGTGGGGACCGACAACTTCGACTTTGGGCAGGCTCTAGGAAACGCCGCCAAGAAATACAAAAAACGACAACCGCAGTCCATCTGTCTACAATCCGGCCATCGCACCACACCAAATCTCAACGCTCGGATCGCCGGTGTTCGTCACGCACTGTCAGGCCAGAGTGAACAACGGCTCAATGGCAATAGCGGCTGGATCGAGCACCCTCGCTGTCCGCTTTACAACATGGGCAAACGTTACGATGCCGTAGAGCAGATGGTAACCATGCTGGGCTACGAACCTCGGCCAATATTCCTGGCCGTCGCCGGCTTTGCTCAATTTAACCCCAGATACACTCAGGCGCTCTCGGTATTCAAACCAGACATAAAGAAAAACCAAGCGGTTATCATTTCTGCCGATACCGAAGAGATTCAGCTTAACGCGCTACGACAAGAACTTTCGACGCTCAATATTGGCCAACGGCCATTCGAGATGGGGCGACTTAGCACCGAATTAATGCACCGTTATCTGAGCGAAGGTGCAAAGCCCGCACAATCCCATTACTACCTGGATTATCATTACTGCACCCCTGATAACGTCGACACCTGCACCACCAATTATTAAAAGCAACTTCGGTCATGAAACACTTTTTTGGGTTCCCCTTTGGAAAGCCCATTATGCATGGCGATACGCTGGTTCTTGCGTCCCAACAACCGAAGTTGAGTCATTCGCTCCCAAAATAGCGCCGCGCGTGTGTCTTTCTTCCAGCTTTTCTTAAACAGATACTTGGTCGCCGCAATGGCGTCGGGACTCTTATCACTCAGGCAGCGAGCCAGTCTGCGCGCTTCTGCAACCGGGTCTTCACTGATTTTACTAATAAGCCCGTAAGCCGCGCCTTCTTCACCTGAGAATATTCGCCCCGTCATCGCCAGCTCCTGAGCAATATCCACTCGTGTAAGACGGGAGAGGGTCACCATACCGCTCATATCTGGCACCAGGCCCCACTTAATTTCCATAATTGACAGCCGGGCATCCGGGGTCGCAATGCGGTAGTCGCACCCAAGGATGATCTGCATCCCGCCACCAAAGCAGTTACCGTGCACAGCCGCAATCACCGGCATAGGCAGGTCGCGCCAGACATGCGCCACACGCTGGAACCGGTTGTCCTTGGACCAGGGCAACTTCAGAAAGAGTCGCGCCACCATGGATGGTTTCTTTGCGACCGCAGAGAAGTCCAGTCCGGCGCAAAATGACGGCCCCGCGCCACGTAGGATCACACAACGCACCGAGCGGTTACGGCGTATTTGTTTACCAATATCCAGCAGCGCCAGGAACATGGCCTCGTCCAGTCCGTTATGCTTCTCGGGTCGGTTCAGGGTGACGGTGGCGATGTATTCATTAATCTCAAGGGTAGCGCGTTCAGTCATAGGGCTAAGGTTTGGTGGGTAATAAAATCATAATTCCATAATCCCGGTTTCCCATCCAGTATGATCCGCCATCAGACCAAGATCGCCTTTCTGGGCCTCTGGGCTATGCTGAGGGGAGCCAATACTAAGGAGACCATCATGCTTAAATCGCTCCCTCTTTTCACCGTGCTAATCACCGTGTTACTCAGCGGCTGTGTCGCTAATCAGGGCGCCACTGTCGCCGAAAAGCGTCAGGCGGTGCTGGTGATGAAGGACACCGTTCTGACACGTCTGTTCAACGAGAAGCCCTCAACACGAGCCCAGCTCAACGCGGCACCGGGTTACGCGGTCTTTTCCAACGCCAATGTAAATCTGTTTTTTATGGCGGCCGGAGGGGGCTATGGAGTGGTAAAAAACATGGCCAGCGGCCAGCATACCTATATGAAGATGGCTGAAGGCGGCGTGGGCCTGGGCCTGGGCGTAAAGGACTACCGAATCGTCATGGTCTTTCATACCAAGGAGGCCATGCATCAGTTTGTGGAAAGCGGCTGGACCTTCGGCGGTAATGCAGACGCGGCCGCCAAAGCCGGTGAGCAAGGTGGTTCAGTACAGGGCGAGGCCTATTACGGCAATGTCACGGTCTATACCCTTACCGAGAGCGGACTGGCCTTACAAGCCACCATCAAAGGGACCAAGTTCTGGAAAGATAACGAGCTGAATTAACCCGCTCCCTCAAGGAAGAAAGCCCGGCAAGCAGAGCTTACCGGGCTTTTTCGTTCAAGTAGTACCTTAAAGGTTAACGCAGATCGAAGCGGTCGGCGTTCATCACCTTAGTCCAGGCATTAGCAAAGTCCTGCACAAACTTGTGCTGATTATCATCCTGTGCGCAGACCTCCGCATAGGCCCTCAGGATGGCATTGGAGCCAATTACCAAATCCACCCGCGTGGCGGTCCATTGAGTTTCACCACTGGCCCGGTCCACAATGTTGTACAGATTGTTGCCAGTAGGCTCCCAGCGGTAGCGCATATCGGTCAGATTGACGAAAAAGTCATTGGTCAGCTTGCCGACACGATCGGTGAACACGCCATGAGAGGTACCGCCATGATTGGCGCCCAACACGCGCATACCACCAATTAACACCGTCATCTCGTAGGCCGTTAGCCCCATCAGTTGAGCGCGGTCTAAAAGCAGCTCTTCGGCCGATACCGAATAATCTTTTTTCAGCCAGTTACGGAAGCCATCGTGGATGGGCTCCAGTGGCTCAAAGGATTCGGCATCCGTCATCTCGTCAGTAGCATCGCCCCGCCCGGGTGCAAAAGGCACGGTGACATCAAAGCCCGCTTCCCTGGCCGCTTTTTCGACGGCGGCAGTTCCGCCCAGCACAATCAAATCCGCCAGGCTAACCCGCTTATCCAGACCCGACTGAATATCCTCCAACTTGCTCAATACCTTTTGCAGTCGCTCCGGTTCGTTGCCGGGCCAGTCTTTTTGGGGGGCCAGACGAATCCTGGCCCCATTGGCACCGCCGCGATAATCGGAACCCCGGAACGTACGCGCGCTGTCCCAAGCGGTGGTAATCAGCTCCTGCTGGGTAAGTCCGCTATTCAGCAGCGTTTGTTTTAACTGCTCAACTTCTGTGTCACTGAGTTTATAATCCACGGAAGGTACCGGGTCTTGCCAGATTAAATCTTCAGCTGGCACATCCGGTCCCAGATAACGAGACTTCGGCCCCAGATCCCGGTGAGTCAGCTTGAACCAGGCGCGGGCAAACACCTCAGAGAAGTGTTCAAAGTCATTGTAAAACCGTTCAATATGTTTGCGATAAGCCGGGTCCATCTTCATGGCCATGTCGGCATCGGTCATAATCGGTGTGACGCGTCTGGATGGATCTTCCACATCCACAGGGCGGTCTTCTTCCTTGATATCAATGGGCTCCCACTGCCAGGCACCTGCCGGGCTCTTTTTGAGCTCCCATTCGTAGTTCAACAGCAGGTGACAGTATCCGTTATCCCATTTTGTAGGGTAAGTGGTCCAGGCCCCCTCTATGCCAGAGGTGACGGTATCGCGGCCGATGCCGCGTTTAGTGTGATTATTCCAGCCCAAACCTTGCTCGTGCACATCGGCGGCCTCAGGCTCCGGCCCCAGCAGGTCTTCATCGCCGTTTCCGTGCGTCTTGCCCACGGTGTGACCTCCAACCGTCAACGCGGCGGTTTCTTCATCGTCCATCGCCATGCGCTTGAACGTCTCACGCACCTGGTCGGCGGTTTTGAGTGGGTCGGGATTACCATTGACCCCTTCCGGATTGACGTAAATCAGGCCCATTTGCACAGCCGCCAACGGGTTTTCCATGGTGTCGGGTTTATCCACCTCTTCATAACGCTCGTCACTGGGCGCCAGCCATTCTTTTTCCGCCCCCCAGTACACATCTTTCTCCGGATGCCAGATATCTTCCCGGCCCCCGGCAAAGCCAAAGGTTTTTAACCCCATGGACTCATAAGCCATATTGCCGGCCAGAATCATCAGATCGGCCCAGGACAGTTTATTGCCATACTTTTTCTTAATCGGCCACAACAGGCGACGCCCCTTATCGAGATTGACGTTATCCGGCCAGGAGTTTAATGGCGCAAACCGCTGATTGCCGGTGCCGCCGCCACCACGTCCATCGGCAATTCTGTACGAGCCTGCCGCATGCCAGGCCAGACGAATCATTAGGCCACCGTAGTGTCCCCAGTCTGCCGGCCACCACTCCTGACTATCGGTCATCAACTGCTTTAAGTCTTGCTTTACGGCTGCCAGATCCAGCTTACTGAACTCACTGGCGTAATCGAAATTATCATCAAAGGGGCTGGTCTTGCGGTCGTGCTGGTGAAGAATGTCGAGGTTTAGACTGTTCGGCCACCAACTGGTGTTGGACTTGCCAGATTGGGTACTGCCGCCGTGCATCACTGGGCACTTTCCTGCGGGCGTTGATTGACTCATAGTGCGTCCTCCTTTCAGACGTTCCATTCAAGTACTGCTTGGTACAGCATAAAGTGGTTATTGGATTAACTGAGTCATTTCAATTTAGTCGGCGGGTGATAAAAGCTCAAAGTGATTAAAGCGATGAGGGCAATCGTATTAGGGGATGAATCAGACAGATAAGCACGCGCTCCTGCTCTCAAAACGCATTAACAACCGCTCGGAGCGACAACAATGGCGGTGCAGAGAAGAGGCATCCTTGCCACATCGCTTTAAGGTAAGCAGTCCACAAACTGTAAGCGCATTGCATCAGCAACCACGCTGCCATTGGCGCCACTGCTTTCAATGGTAGCGCTCAGAGTCGCTCCCTGTGCAACGGCATAGGTGCCCACTGGATTCCACTGGCTACCATTACTGGTTTGATCCAGAGTCAGTACCTGAGAGGCAGCGCCATCATCGACCGTCAGAGAAACATTAGAGGCATAATTACGGTTGGCGGGGTAATACGCCGACAGTTGCCATGTTCCCGCAGCCAGCCCCGTGAAATCATAGCGCGCACTCTCTGTACCCACAGAAGGCTGTTCGTCGAGCAGGTAGTTACTGCCATAGTGTTTGTTCCCGCGACTGTCGGACTGCCAGTTACCGCTAAGAGTGGCTTGCGAGTTGTCCAGCACCAGATCATTGACCGGGGGAGCCTGGCAACCGCTGCCTCCGTTTTGTGCATACCAGTCGGTCACATAAAAAAACACGTTGTCGATAAGGTCGTACCAACTGCTGTCATTATTTGCGTAACCATTGCTCAGAATGGCAATAGACACGTCAAAGTCAGGCACATACATCACGATGCTTTTATAACCAGACAGCGTTCCCGTGTGCCCATAATGAAGATAGCCATAGGTCGCCGCATCCCAGATATAGGTACTCAGTCCGTAGCCACTGTTATTGGCCGAAGGACTGGTCATTTGCTCTACTGAGCTGCTGGTAAGATATTGCCCACCAAGAACCTGTCTGGCCATAGCCGCAACATCCTCAGGCGTTGCCACTACAGCGCCTGCCGCCATAATGCCGGTCTTATGAAATTCGTAAGCTCGATCATTTGCAGCCAGATCGTTAATCGGCGTACTCGGATTGGACCAGTCATCCAAGAAGCTGTTTGTGAGCTGCAATGGTTCAAAGAGATAAAACGACAGGGCATCGCTTAACGGCATTCCTGTGACTGACTCCACCACTAAACCTAGCAAAAAGCTGCCGGTGTTGGAGTAGCTGTAGGCCGACCCCGGCTGATGTACCGGACCATTGTCGATAGCGTACTGCATGATCTCATCACCGGACCAGAGTTTGTAAGGATCGTCGAGAGCGATAGACCAAAAGTCATTGGTACCATTGATGTGGTCATAAACGCCTGCAGAGTGATCCATCAGTTGGCGGATCGTCATCACATCACCGTTGGGCAGTCCCGGCACGACAAGGTGTTGAGCCACAAGATCATCAACATTCAATAAGCCCTGCTCCTGAAGCTCCATCACTAGGGCGGCAGTGTAAAACTTGCTAATGCTGGCGACCCTGAATCGCATGTTTGGTTGCACCGACTGGCCAGTTTGAGTATTACCTGTGCCGATACTCGCGAACACACTGCCCTGATCAGGCGTATTCACAGATATGGCCACTCCCGGAACCCCTTTCAACCGTTTAAAACTGCTGTCCAATTCTGCCTGCAGCCCAGCCTGGAAGTCAGAAGCCAGGGCACTGGCACATAGTAGCCAGGCTCCGACACTGAAGTAGTTAATTATTTTACGCATCATTTTGTCCCGTTGTTATTCGTTGAGTACGAGGACTCGTACTACTTCACCGAGCCATTCGTTCCCGGTGAATTCATTCACCTGGGAAATCTCACTGTATGACGTGAACAGACAGTACATAAATTAACCACTATCGGGAAAACCGATGGTTCCGCCAATGACCAGCCACAAAACTCAGATATTTGAGGATCTCGCTCTCGGTCACACTGGCGAAGTTGTTATGTTTTATTGAATACATCCGCAGTCATAGAGTCCGACTTCCCAAACCGGGATTCCGCATAGTCTCAACAGCCAGCGCAAACCTATCCGTTTACCGCTCAAGAAGCGCTTGTTACTAATGGGTCGCCCGTTATCCGGTAAATGGGTTAAAGTACGCCTTTTCAGGCACAGGAAATACGTATGACAACGCCCTTTCACTACACCACCAGCTACGTGCTGGATAAAAGCCATTTCAGTGAAACCTATGACCAGTCGGCAAAACAGGAAAACGGGCTTAAAGCCTATGCCATGGCAATTCTGGTTGGGTTGGCAGGCGTGGCGGTGCTGCTGTTGTCTGAAGTCAGTGCCTACTTCGCCTGGTTTTTAATTGGCCTCGGGGTGGTGGAGGCGCTGAGCGTGCGCTTTAAAAAGGCTTGGTGGCTGACCCGACAGATGTTCAGTCGCGGCGCGAATAAGGAAGTGACCCTGACCATCGACGAACAGGGCATTAAAACCCAGTCACCGGTGGTTGATCAGGCGCTGGAATGGGACAACGTCACCCATATCCAGCCCACCGACAAGGGCTGGTTATTTTATCAGGGCAACGCCCGTTCTTACCTGTCCGGCCGCTGCCTGTCGGACGAGGCGCAAGACTTTATCCGTCAGCAGGCAGAGGCCAAAACCGACAAGGCCCGGGGCTGAATCTCAGCGCCCGGGCCTTTTTACTATCCAAAGCTTACCGGAATCAGGCTTTATCCAGCGCCTGACGCACATCGGCGATGATATCGTCGATGTGCTCAATACCCACCGAGATACGCACCAGGTCCTTACTGACACCGGCTTTGCTGAGCTCTTCCTCATTCAACTGGCGGTGGGTGGTGGAGGCCGGGTGACAAGCCAGTGACTTGGCATCCCCAATATTCACCAAACGCAGGATCATCTCCAGCGCATCGATAAAACGCGCACCTGCCTCGATGCCACCCGAGATACCAAAGCTTAGGATGCCGGACGCCTTACCGCCGGTCACCTTCTGGCACACCTCACGGTAGGGACTGTCGGGCAAGGCGGCGTAATTCACCCACTCCACCTTGTCGTGGTCCTGTAAAAACTGCGCCAGCTTCTCGGCGTTTTCACAGTGGCGGTCCATACGCAGGCCCAGAGTTTCTAGGCCCTGCAGGATATTAAACGAATTGGTGGGTGAGATGGCCGCGCCGGTATTACGCAACGGCACCACACGACAGCGGCCAATATACGCCGCTTCGCCCAGGGCTTCGGTATACACCACACCGTGATAGGACGGGTCCGGCTCGTTTAAGACTTTAAAGCGCTCTTTATTGGCCACCCAGTCAAACTTGCCGGAGTCCACAATCGCCCCGCCCACCGAGGTGCCATGACCGCCGATGTATTTGGTCAGTGAGTGCACCACAATATCCGCGCCCAGTTCAAAGGGGCGGCACAGGTAAGGCGTGGCGACAGTATTATCCACAATCAGCGGCACGCCGTGTTTATGGGCGATGTCGGCCAGACGCTGAATGTCCACTACATTCCCGGCCGGGTTGCCGATGGACTCACAGAACACCGCCTTGGTCTTGTCATCGATGGCCTTGTCGAACCCATCGAAATCATCGTGAGACACCATGCGCGCCTCGACGCCCTGCTTAGGCAGCGTATGGGCAAACAGGTTGTAAGTACCGCCATAGAGCTGACTGGTGCTGACGATGTTATCGCCCACCTCACACAAACACTGCAGCGAATAGGTAATGGCCGCCATGCCTGAGGCCAGACACAGCGCCCCGATGCCCCCTTCCATGGCCGCAATGCGCTGCTCCAGTACATCGGTGGTGGGGTTCATAATGCGGGTATAGATATTACCCGGCACCTTCAGGTCAAACAGATCCGCCCCGTGCTGGGTGTTATCGAAGGTGTAAGAAGTGGTCTGGTAAATCGGCACCGCCGCCGCTTTGGTGGTGGCTTCCGATTCATAACCATGGTGCAACGCCAGGGATTCAAGCTTCATTGTGGTTCCTTTTCTAAAGTCTGTAACCGCGCCAGTGCAAGGCAACAGCGGTAAATGTTGAACAACTGCAAGCCATAGTGACACAGGCGAAACGGGAATCAGTAGACCAAGGGGTTGTAAAACAGTACCGTAAGGAATAATAAAAGCGTACGTTGAGACAAGGCCCTGGACGCTGTTATACGAGACCGTCTCTTACGATCCCCCCTCTCGAATAAAATAAAAAAGACAGTCAGAACGGGCGATGTCCGCGTTGGATGTGGCCATAAACAGCCGAAGCGGTAACACGGTATAGAGCTGGTTGTCGGTCACCCTGAAATAACGCTGGGCGTCGTTCTCGTTATCATCCAGCACAAAGGGCGACAGCGCGTTATCCCGCACCCAGCCAAGATGGGTGCCCGCCGGCGTCATACCAAAATTCAGTGACTCAATATCAGTTCTCAGGCACACATCGGCGGCATTATCAGGGCGATCCAGATAGGCCACCGAGTAACCTTGCCGAAGCTCGAACCGGCGCGGGTTTCTGAGCAGCCCCACGGGCTGGCTCGCCTCAAAAACATCGGCTTTATCAAACAATGTCTTAATCCCGGCATAAGCTGTCTTGTTGGCGGTCTCATCTTTTGCCCCGCCCGCTTCAATGGTGACCACCGGACAGCCCAAAGACTGTTCCATCAGGGAACCCAGACGAATATCCGTAACAATCATCCAGGCGGTAAAACACGACGCCAACGCCTGGTGCGCCCTTGAATCCTGGGTACTCACACAAAACCCGGGCCCACTGCCGGAGGTGTTGTGCAAATCGATCACACACTCTGGTTTCAGTTCAGAAATGGTGTTCTTGATCGAACCGGCAAGCATCGACTGTACGTCATCGCTGGAGGATGAGAAGCAACGGTTTAAATCACGTTGCCCCGGCAGCATCCGGTGGCTGAACCAGGGGAAGGTTGCGGCTGCGGCGGTTGACGCCACGATCATATGACAGGTAACCGACGGGACCCAGTTCTCTTGCGCCAGGGCCTGTATGGCATTGAGTCCCGATGGCTCATTGCCGTGCAGTAAGGTGACAACAACCCGGCAACGGGACGGGTCCCGCCCTTTAAACGTGAGCAGCGACGGGCCGCCCAGCGATAACAAAAATTCATTCAGGTCGCGCCCGCGGGCCAGACTGTATACGTCCGTAATCGGATTAAGCGCTATGCGCTCTCTCATGACAGCCTCCACTGCCCTACCGGCAGACCACTTTCCGATTGTTCAATATAGTCTTGCAACATTGCCTTGAGAGGACTGCCAACCGCCTTTTTCTGCTCGTAGCGAGCCAGTTGCGCCAACTGCCAGGCCGCCCCGGTCTGGCCGCTGGCCAGTCGCTGCTCAATAACCCTGATCATGGCGTCGGTTTCGGCACTGTCTACGCCAAGCTGGCGCAGCCCCTCGGCCGCGATACTCAGTTGAGCCGGTAAAATCTTCCGCACCGGCGACTCACTCACTCCATGTTGTTTTAGTCTGGGCCACAGGATGTTTGCAGAGAGTCCGTCTTTTGCCGCCCGATAAAAGTTGTACTCGGCGTACCGGAAAGGAATGGCGGGCAGCAATCCGCGGATTTTTTCGGCGTAGGCCACCGTCAGCCCGGTCAGAAAGGCGGCGTTCGCCATCATATCGGTCAGAGTCGGGCCAGACGGCAGCGCACGGAATTCGATTCTGAGGTGCCCGTCTGCGGAGGCGTCGAACACCGCTCTGTTCCAAGACCACACCGTACCATGATGCAAACACAGCTCGGCGAACGCTGCAGAATCCGGAAAAACATAGGGGATCAGGGGCGGGTACAGTGACACATTCTGGGCAAATAACTCCCAGGCGCTGTGATGCACCCAGCCATGGCCAAAACTCACCCGGGCCGGTTGCCGCCAACTGCTATTTTTTGTGTCCCGGTCATCAATGCATTGTTTAAACAAGGCGATACGCGTTTCTTGCCACAGCCGTTTGCCCAAAAATGTGGGCGAATTGCCTGAAACCGCCATCACCAAAGGCGTTACCAGCTGGGCGGCATTGTAGTAATCGGCAAACCGCCCCGCCGGCACCTTCAGATGCACCTGAAAAGAAGTGTTGGCTCCCTCCAGCGTGAGTTCATCGGACTGCATCTTCAGCGATTCGGCAGCATTGATATCCAGGCTGAATGCGCCGGTTTTGTCTCCGGTCAGGCTATTAGTTAATGCCCGGTAGCGCGGCAGATCGGTCATGTACTCCCGGCTCAAATCACTGCGGCTTAGGGTGGGCAAAATCCCGATCGAGACGATACGGGCATCGAATGCTGCAGCATCGGCCTTTAATCGGGTTAAGACCGCAGCCAACTCTTTCTGCATCGTCGTAAACGGTGTGCCAGAAGCCGACACTGGCGAAAGGTTAATCTCAAGATTAAAACGGTTCAGCTCTTCGGTGAGCAGAGGGCTTTGCATGGCGTCTAACAGCTCGGTATTCAGCGCAGCCGGACAGCCATCCTTGTCAATAATATACAGCTCGACTTCAGCGCCCAGACTCGCCGGACCGGAGGAAAACCCAGGCCGCTCCAGTCGCTCTTTCAATGCGCCAAGCTGGGCGTCCAGCTTGTTACAGAACTGCACTTCATCCTCGTGACTGAAGGTGTCTCTGTCTATCTCCCGACCCATTTATTTATCCCATGTGCAAAGACATAAGTCATACCATCAGGGATAAGTATAGTCAGAGCGGCGGATTGGCACCTTTGTGCTGGATCAACGGGTGGATGAACAATGATGGCGGCCAACCCTGAGTGTTATTCCCGGGATCTGAAGTTGATGATTCAGGTCACATAGCCTGGCGTTGTGCCGCCTTCATTATTACTGAACGGTCAGGGCTTACGTTCAATTGCGGGAATGTCGAAATACTTATCCGGCGAAGTCGCTTTGATCTCCGCCAGCTTGCGGTTGCGAGCCCGACGCTCTGACACCGTCTCATCAAACACCCGCTGGTGCTCCTGTTCAATCATCGCCTGGATCGCTTCCTGGCTTAGAAACTCCAGTAGCCGTAATGCCTGTAACAAGCCCTCGACCCGATGCTTAGGTTGTTAAAGATAAATATTCATAATGCGAACTGGCGTGATGAGGAACAATGGGGTTGCAGCGAAAAACGTGCTCACCGAAGACGCTCATTCAATAGAAAACTTCATGAAAGCGACCAGCATTAAACTAGGGTACAACGTGCCATACACAGAATTTAGGATGGTGTCGGATAAAACTCTGCGGGACATCGAAAAAGGCAATACCGACCCGCGCCTGTCGGTGGTCAATAAGCTGCTCAGGCCCGGCGGCTTTCAGCTATCGGCGAGGAGGGTTAAAGCGACGGTGTTGTGATTTATTTTGATACGACTCTTTTTATCAGTCGAGCTGTTGCAAAATGCAAGACTTGACCCCGTTACCCCTCCTTAGGCCGGGTCCGGCTAGCGTTCAGCTAGCCGCTCAATACGTTCGGCAACCTCAGGATGGGTGCTGAGCCAGCTTACCGGGTTTGATGGCTCACTCTGGCTCAGGCGTTTAAGGGCTGAAATCAAACTGCTTGCCGTGCCGCGATGCCGGATAAGGGCGCGTGCGGCAAAATCATCGGCCTGGCGCTCGAACTGACGGGAATAGTTCAGGCTGAGGCCGGTCACCGAGGCCTCCACCAACACATCATCCACCACATTGATATCACCGAACAACAAGGCCATGGACAGATAATAGATTGAGGTCCGTATGTTGTGTTTGAGCAAATGGTCATGGTGGGTATGACCGATCTCATGCAACAGGATGGCGTCCAACTGCTGTGGCTGAAGTTGCTCAATCAGTGTATCCGTTATCACAATGGTGCCACCCGCCAGGGCAAAGGCATTGGGCTGCCCGAGACGTCGAAACTGTAGTTGGTAGTCCTCAGCCCCGAATTCCATTTCCTGTAACAAGGCGTTAAAGCTGGCCTGGATGGCCTGCTGGCGCTGTAGCGGTATTTCACTGGCAGAGAAGTGCGTATCGTCCAGCGTTTGTAAGCTGCGCTCACCAATGGCCTGACGCACACTGTCGGGAATACTGTCGGCTATCCAGTCGGCAGCTCTGGGGAGCAGGCTGGAATGAATTTTATACCCGGCCAGAGCCACCAACAGCACCGTGGCCAGAATAATAAGCGGCCAGGGAGATCGGGGGGATTGGAGCGTTGGCACTACCTGAACTGTGCCAGAATGGTCCTGGACAGCGACAGGTTGTATTCTCTGACGATACGCTGGCTGCGAAACAGCTGCGGCAGTTCAATCACGATAACCAGCAGGATCAGCGCGATACCAACTGACTCAATCAGCAGCAGGCCAATGGCCATGACCACCAGATTCAGCACGCCACGGCCCGTCTTGCCCAGATAAAAGTGGTGCAGCCCGGCCACAAAGAAATAGTTTAATACTGCGTAAGTGTCCGGGTCCTTGAGCTGCTCATCCAGCTGGTGATAATAGGCCTTACGCTCCGCCTGAGGTAAATCGGCGACCTGGGTACGCAGGGCTTCTTCTTCCTGTTCTAACTCGTCCTTTGTCATAATCTTTCCTTTACAAAAGGATCCGGGATCTTCTCGACACAATCCCGGTTAGTACACCGCCCGATCCGTTTAAGACCGGTGTAAATCCCCTTAATCACACCCAGTTGTTCGATCGCCTGATAGGTATACGCCGAGCAGGAGGGGGTAAAGTTACACTCGATGCCAAAATAGTGCCTGGCGCCGCCATTGGCCTGATAGCGACGAATGGCAGCCAGGATGGCTCGCTTAACCATTCTTTCTGCCCAGGGTCAGGATCACCGCTTCCCGGGTCCAGAACAGCCAGAATCGTTTCTGTTCAATCACCTGAAACACCAACTGCCAGCCATCGGCGGCTTCCTTGTTCAGGGTGGTCTCTAGCTTTTTCAGCGGCAGGCCACTGGAGCCCAGCAGCAAGGTGCCACAACCGCCTTCCACCACATGAATAACCTTATACTCATCATACTGAGTCACAATACACTCCTTTTTATGTATCCGTTTACCGCCAATGCCCGTTGCACTGGCTCTTTAAGATAGATTTCAATAGCTTAGCCTGTCAATAAGATTCCGCCTTTAGCGGTCATGGGCAGATTGCAGGCAAACGCTTAAGGCGGTGATGCGTGGCGGGAAATTCAGATAAGCCTAGCCCCTGTCAGCTATCGGCGAGAAGGGTTAAAACGACGGTGTTGTGATTTATTTTGATCTGACCCTTTTTATCTAGCTCAGTGCAAAATGCAAGACTTGACCCCGTTACCCTTACTACCCTTACTGTAAATAAGTCGTTTATAGTATTTAGCAGACATTATCACTGCTCCAATTTTCCTTCATCATCAAGAGAAAGCGCTTTTACCGCTGACGAAAGATTATATCTCAAAAACCCGAGAGCACCTTTTTTTCTTCCCGCAGGCTCTTCTTCAAAGCGAGCTTGAACTTTGACAAGTAACTCCCTTGTTATCTGAAGCTCATCTGACAGGTGTTTTCCTATATTTATGGATTTATACCTTTCGCTGATAAAATCGCTAAATAGCAATATATCGCTAGTTTTCCATCCATCAATACACTCCATAAGTTGCTCAACGGAGAACTGATTAAAAAACGCTCTCATTTGATGACTTTTATAAATTTCAATATCAACATCCTGCCAGCTCTTCCTCATTCGCTCAAAAGTATCAATCTGACTTTCGCTATCTCGCCTTTCCTTATAAGACTCGCTACCTTTTGTATATTTTTCAAAGATAAAACTAACCTTTGGATCGATTTTCAGTCGATTTGTGCGGCCATCTAAGTCTGAGTAATCAAAGTCCTTTCTTCCATACAAATCATCAAAGTTTTCCGAAAGGATGGGCCGTTCATTAGTAAAAAATTGATTCGACTGTAGAAAATGATAAAAGTAAGCAGCTTCAAACCACTTCGAAAATGGCACATCATTCTCTTCAAAAACAAACGCCTGAAGAGTATCTACGTATTGCTCAAATGATTCGTCATCATGGTGGAAGTGAGGTGAGAAAATAAAGGCATCAATCGGACAACCTTTTTTAGGTAACCTACCGAAATGACTTATGGAAAGCTGCCAATTACTCCCCCCGACGAGATAACTGATTAAATCCGTTGTCAAGAAAGACCTTACCTCAACCAGTTCGTCGTACTCGTACTTCTCATTCCCTTTTCTCTCCAACAAGTTAGAGTACTCCGACCTTTCCCATATATCCTGTCCGCTAAACCCCTTCTCGTAGCGATAGTAGATTACCAGAGTGGCCACTAATATCATTTGAGACATGCAACGCTCTAAATCTAATGACTTATCTGATTCAAGCACTCTGAATATTTCATTTAGCTTTTTAGAAGCACGCTTCAAAATCCTCAGGTTTTTAAGGTTATGTTTCTCAACCGTTTTAACTATCTTATCGCGGTAGTCTTCGAACCAATGGTAGCCTGAGAAACTTATCTCAACTGATTCTTGCAAGCTTTTATTAAGCTTAATGCAACCAGAGAAAACCTTCTCCTTTAACGCTAACTCACCACTAACTTTTTTATCGTTTACAATAAATATAAACTTGAGATTGCTATCATCTGACAGCTGTAAACATTCGCCTATAATCAGGTCACATAGACTGTGATCTTCCACTCTATCAAGGTCGTCAATAATAATAATCTTATCGCTCAGCTTTGATAACATGGCCTCTTTTACTAGTCCCGATGCACCGCTAAGCATTGATGCGATCGCTCCTCCGCTCTCACCACCAAATTGCGAGGCGAGTGACGCAAGTACTGTCGACATCGACTTCCCGGCTTCGGCATCAACTTGCTTTTTTATGTAGTTTGCAGATAGGAGTCTATTCTTGAAGTCATTTATACTTGCTAACCCGGTAAGAGAAAAAAATACACAACTTTCACCAACCGAATTTAGATCAGGAATTAACGTATTTTTAGTAAAGTAAGTCTTCCCTTCCCCCCAATCACCATCTAGCATCACTAAAGGGGGAAATGATGAGTCGCTCAAGAGGTAGCTGATATGCTGAGAGATGTCATTCATTTTGGTTTTGCCGGAAGTCAAAAAGGTTACTCCTCTGAAGTGAGTCAGTAATAAACAGGGTCAGATCAAAATTCAATATTAGACCCCGCCAAAAACAAAAAAGCGAGCCGTAGCTCGCTTTTTTTAATCACTATCTAACAACACCCTTAGTCCCTGTAGGTATCAATACTCGGACAGGAGCACATCAGGTTGCGGTCACCGTACACATCGTCGATGCGGTTGACCGTGGGCCAGAACTTGTTGCGTTTGACCGTTTCTACCGGATAGGCGGCCAGCTCCCGGCTGTAGCTACGCTCCCAGTTGTCATCCACAATGTCCGCCAGGGTATGCGGGGCGTTGTGCAGCGGGTTGTCTTCGCTGTCCCAGTCGCCGCGCTCGACTTTGCCGATTTCTTCGCGAATGTGGATCATGGCTTCGCAGAAGCGATCCAGCTCGAACTTAGACTCGGATTCGGTGGGCTCGATCATCAGCGTGCCCGCCACTGGGAAACTCATGGTCGGCGAGTGGAAGCCGTAGTCGTTCAGGCGCTTGGCCACGTCGATTTCGGCCACGCCGGAGGCGTCTTTCAGCTGACGCAGATCGATAATGCACTCGTGCGCCACACGGTTATTCTGGCCGCGATACAGCACCGGATAGTGGCCGGATAAACGATTGGCCACATAGTTGGCGTTCAGAATCGCCGCTTCACTGGCGCGCTTCAGGCCTTCCCCGCCCATCATCTTGATGTACATATAGCTGATCGGCAGGATGGAGGCGCTGCCCCAGGGCGCGGCCGAAACAGCGCCGTTATTCTCGCCGGTGCCCGGTACGGTCACCACGGGGTGATTTGGCAGGAAAGGCGCTAAGTGCGACTTCACACCAATGGGCCCCATGCCCGGACCGCCGCCGCCGTGCGGGATACAGAAGGTTTTGTGCAGGTTCAGGTGCGAGACATCGCCGCCGATAAAGCCGGGCGTGGTCAGGCCTACCTGAGCGTTCAGGTTGGCGCCATCCATATATACCTGGCCGCCGTGCTCGTGCACGATATCGCAGATTTCCTTGATGCCCTGCTCGTAAACGCCGTGAGTGGACGGGTAGGTCACCATGGCGCAGGACAGATTCTCAGCCATCTCTTCGGCCTTGGCTTTTAAGTCGGCCAAGTCCACGTTGCCGTCTTTGTCGCAATCCACGACGACCACTTTCAGGTTGGCCATCTGTGCCGAGGCCGGGTTCGTGCCGTGGGCGGAGCTTGGGATCAGGCAGATATTACGATGGCCTTCGCCGCGGCTCTCGTGGTAGCGCTGAATGGCAATCAAACCGGCGTACTCGCCCTGAGCGCCAGAGTTGGGCTGCATGGACAGGTTATCGTAACCGGTGATCTCCACCAGCATATCGGCCAGTTCGTTGATCATCTCATGGTAGCCCTGAGCCTGCTCCACCGGGCAAAACGGATGCAGCTTTCCAAACTCGGGCCAGGTCACCGGGATCATCTCGGCGGTGGCGTTCAGCTTCATGGTGCACGAACCCAGCGAGATCATGGAGTGGTTCAGCGCCAGGTCTTTATCTTCCAGAGACTTGATGTAACGCAGCATCTCGGTCTCGGAATGGTATTTGTTAAATACCTCATGAGTCAGGATCTCAGAGGTGCGCAGCAGCTCGTCGGCCACCACTGACTCACCGGCCACTTTGGCATCCAGCGCGTCGATATCCAGCCCGTGGTCATCACCTAAGAAGATGTTAAACAGAGTATTCAGGTCGGCGCGTGTGGTGGTTTCATCCAGGCTCACGCCCACCATACCATCGAGATCGGCGCGCAGGTTTACCTGATTGGCCTGTGCCGCTTTGATGGTGGCGTCTTTGTCGGCCACTTTCACGGTCAGTGTATCGAAGAAGCTGTTGTGCAGCAGTTCCACGCCCTTGTCTTTCAGGCCCGCCGCCAGAATGCTGGTCATGCGGTGGATGCGGTTGGCGATGGTTTTGAGGCCATCCGGGCCGTGGTACACGGCGTAGAAAGAGGCCATATTGGCCAGCAGCACCTGAGCGGTACAAATGTTGGAGTTGGCCTTCTCACGACGAATGTGCTGCTCACGGGTTTGCAGCGCCATACGCAGCGCGGGGCGACCGCGGGTATCTTTAGACACACCGATAATCCGGCCCGGCAGTGAGCGCTTAAACTTGTCACGGGTGGCAAAGAAAGCCGCGTGAGGACCGCCATAGCCCATGGGCACACCAAAGCGCTGGGCATTACCCAGAACCACGTCGGCGCCCATTTCGCCGGGGGATTTCAGCATCACCAGGCTCATAATGTCGGCGGCCACCGCCACAATGCCTTTCTTGCTTTGTACGGCTTCGATAAGCGATGTCAGGTCACGGACCTCGCCGGTGGTGCCGGGGTATTGCAGCAAGGCGCCAAATACGTCCAGATCGGCCACTTCGTCGGCCTTGCCGACTTTGATTTCAAAGCCGAACATCTCGGCACGGGTTTTAACCACGTCGATGGTTTGCGGGTGCACATCGTCGGCCATAAAGAACAGGTTGGATTTCTTGTTCTTGGATACCCGCTTGGCCAGCGCCATGGCTTCGGCCGCGGCGGTGCCTTCGTCCAGCAGGGAGGCTGAGGCCAGCGGCAGGCCGGTGAGGTCGATGGTCATCTGCTGAAAGTTCAGCAGCGCTTCCAAGCGGCCCTGGGCGATTTCAGGCTGATAGGGCGTGTAAGCCGTATACCAGCCGGGATTTTCCATCACGTTGCGCAAAATCACATTGGGCGTGATGGTGTCGGAATAGCCCATGCCGATGTTGGCACGGAAAATCTGGTTTTTCTGGGCGATGGCTTTAAGGTTTGCCAGCGCCTCGGTTTCTGTCTGGCTCTCGCCGAGTTTGAGCGGCTCGGGCAAACGGATACCGGCGGGAACGGTTTGCTCGATCAATTGCTCCAGAGACTCGGCACCAATGCTTTCCAGCATCTGGGTGATTTCTGCCTCCTGAGGGCCTACATGACGGCGAACAAAGTCCTGCTTTTGTTCCAGTTGCGACAAACTGAGCGTAGATTCAGACATAGTAATTACTTCTCTTAATGAAAAAACAAACCCTGAGGCGCAGGCTCAGGGCATGGTCAAAAACGCAAGCTGAGGGCATGCCCTCAAACGACGCCGACTTAGTCTTCGTCGATGCTGTTCTGGTAGCCTTCGGCGTCCATCAGATCGTTGAACTCACCGTCATCTTCCGCCTTTATGCGGAACATCCAGCCGTCGCCATAAGGGTCAGAGTTCACCAGCTCAGGCGAGTCTTCCAGGTCTTCGTTGATGGCAACCACTTCACCGGTGATAGGCGCGTAGATGTCGGAAGCGGCCTTGACCGATTCGGCCACGGCTACGTCGTCACCAGCGCTGACCGCATCGCCTTCGTCCGGCAGCTCCACAAAAACCATGTCGCCCAGCAGGTCCTGAGCGTGCTCGGTGATGCCCACAGTGTAGGTGCCATCACCCTCGGGGCGTACCCATTCGTGGGAGGCGGCATAACGCAATTCTGACGGGATGTTGCTCATGATAAATCCTTAAATTCGTTGTTCTTAATGTTCGATTTTCTTGCCGTTACGGACAAAGGCCGGCTTAACCACTTTTACTGTAACCGACTTTTTGCGCATTTCCACTTCGGCGGCCTGGCCGACAGGCTTAGGCACACGGGCCATAGCGATAGAGTAGCCCAGCGTGGGGGAGAAGGTACCAGAGGTGATTACCCCTTCGCCACCGTCTACCTTGACCTTCAACCCGGTGCGCAGCACGCCCTTGTCTTCCATCACCAGGCCAACCAGCTTTTCGTTACCGTTGCGGTTGTATTCTTCCACCGCGTCACGACCAACAAAGTCGCGATCTTCGGGTTCCCAGGTAATGGTCCAGCCCATATTGGCCGCCAGGGGTGAGATGGTCTCGTCCATATCCTGGCCGTACAGGTTCATGCCCGCTTCCAGGCGCAGAGTATCGCGCGCACCCAGACCACAGGGCTGAACGCCTGCATCCAGGAGGGTTTGCCAGATGTCGCCCGCCTGAGCGGCAGGCATGATGATTTCGTAGCCCGCTTCGCCGGTGTAGCCCGTGGTGGCGATAAATAGCTCGCCCGACTGCTTACCGAAAAACGGTTTCATGCCCTCAACCGCGGCTTTTTGCTCGTCGTTGAATACGGCTTCGGCCTTTTGCTTCGCGTTGGGGCCCTGCACCGCGATCATGGCCAGATCGCCACGCTCGGTTATGTCCACCTCAAAGCCTTCGGCCTTGCCAAGCAGCCAGCTCATGTCTTTCTCGCGGGTGGCGGAATTCACCACCAGACGGTAGTTTTCGTTGTCGAAGAAATAGCAGATCAGGTCATCCACTACCCCGCCCTGCTCGTTGAGCATGCCGCTGTACAGCGCCTTGCCGGGCACCTGTAGCTTGGCCACATCGTTGGCCAGCAGGTAACGCAGATAATCCTGCGCCTGTTTGCCTTTCACATCCACAATGGTCATGTGCGACACATCAAACATACCGGCGTCGGTACGCACCGCGTTGTGCTCTTCAATCTGCGAGCCGTAGTTAATGGGCATCTCCCAGCCATGGAAGTCCACCATCTTGGCACCCGCTTCAATATGTTTGGGGTGTAACACCGTTTTTTCTGTCATTGTGGCGTCCTTAAAGTAGGGCTTAAAAACTGTCCGAATTATAGAAGTCGCCCGGGGTCGCAACAAATTGGAAATCTAAATGGAATGATTAACTTTTGTTATGTATTATCCAGATTCAATTATTAACGCTGATTAACAAGGCTTTTCCGTGAAGCAACTGTCGCTGGATAATTTGCGCGCCTTTGTAGCGGTGGTGGATATGGGCGGTTATGCCCGGGCCGGGGATTATCTTGGCCGCAGCCAGCCCGCCATCAGTTTGCAGATCAAACGTCTGGAAGAACAGCTCGGCCGCAAGCTGTTTCACAAACAGGGGCAGCGTCAGCAACTCAACAGCGACGGCCATAAGCTTTATCACCATGCCGTTAAGCTGCTAAGCCTGAATGACGACATCTTCCGTCAGTTTGAGCGTTCGCCTCTGTCGGGTAAGCTGCGCTTAGGCCTGCCCAGTGAATTTGCCACCAGCCTGCTGCCCGACATTATCGGCGAGTTCAGCAGTGCCTACCCGGATGTGACTCTGGCGGTGACCTGTGACTTAAGTAAACACTTACTGCAAACCGAGCGCCGTCAGGAATTCGATGTGATTCTGGCACTGCGCGACGAGCAGGAGCTGACCGATGCCGCCGAGCACAGTGTCTTATTGGACGAGTTGGTGTGGGTCGGCCAAAACGGCGCTGTGCCGGATACTTCTCCGCTGCCTCTGGCGGTGGCCCCTCAGGGCTGCATTTACCGCCGCCGGGCCGAGCATTGTCTGACCGGGGCCGGGGTGGATTTTCGCATCGGTTATACCAATGCCGATATCAGCGGTCTGACTGCCGCACTCAAGGCGGGTTTGGGGCTGACGGTCCTGGCCCGTTCCACCCTGCCCGAGGGCCTCACCGAGATCAAACACAAGACCCTGCCTAAGTTGGGGAAGGTCGGTATTGAGCTTATCGTCCAGCGCCATAAGCACCCTCAGGCCAGTGAAAAGCTGGCGGAGTTTATCCGGACTCGTCTGAGCGTGATTGGTTGATCACCTCTCCTACTTTCGGGAGAGTCTAATGAATTGCCCCATGAGTCCGATACATTGAGTATTGACCGACAACTTATATACTCGGTTATAGCATTCAAAACATTGACGATGCGCTTGAATCATTCGGGCAGTTGCAGGCGCTAACCCGGACAGGTGAGCACCATCTTGAAAACAGGGGCTTTAATTACTCAACACTGCCAAGAATCAAACCGGTTCCTGTTCGTATTCGCGGCGCTAGTCAGTTTGTGGCTTTACATTCCTTTTGCGCAGGCCCAGTCCGACTTAAACGTCTCCGCACTCGATGGCAGTGAGTTAACCGGTCACGCCGAGTACCTGACAACATCGCCCGAAATGGGTCTTGAAGTCGTTCGTCAGCAGCAATGGCAACCCTTTACCAACAAGCACATTAATCAGGGAATTGGCGCACAAGCCCACTGGCTGAGGTTCAACGTAACGAACCACTCCAATGATGCGCTTAGCTGGGTAATTCGAAGCGAGACCAGTTATCTGGATACCATGCAGGTATTCTACACACACGATGACGGCCCACTTTACCAGCAAACTCTGTCCGACCGGGTTGCCTTTCATCAGCGCCCATTAAACGACCGACTGCTGGCAACTCCCATCACCACACCCGCGGGCGCCCGCACCGCCGTCTACCTTAAGGCTTACAATGAGAAACCCGATTCGGTAAGCCTCAACTTTACGTTGTATAACCAGCGGCAATTCGAACAACAACGCATTAAAGAAAGTCTGCTGTTCGGGCTCTACTATGGAGCCTTGACCACCATCATGATCTTGTCAGCAGTGGCGGCGGTTTTCCTGCGTCAGCCAGCCGCCATTTACTACTCCCTGTTTATGGCTATGTCGATTCTGTTCTGGCTCATGTTTAATGGTCTGGGCTATCAGTATATCTGGCCTGACTGGCCTTATTGGCACAACGAAGGCTTTCACATTGTGTTTCTGGCATTTTGTATCTCCGCTTGCCAGTTTGGTCGGCATTTTCTCGACCTGCCGGGCTTGTTCCCTCTTTTTAATCGTGTCGTCCAGCTCTTTCAGTGGGCATGCGCAGGCTTTATCGCTATCCGTGTTGTGTTCGGTCTGTATGAGCCAGCGCTACATGCATCCTTCCTTAGTCTGGCCCTGGTCGCTGTGATTCTGCCCGTAGCGGGCTGGCGTAGCTGGCGAAAGGGTAATGTCCATGCCATGTGGTTCTTTATTGCCTGGGTGGCCTATTCCCTGGGGGTTCTGATTAATCTGGTGGCCGCCTCTTTCCCCCTCCTGGACTGGGGAATGTCGTCACTGGTTTGGCTGCAACTGACCAGCATCGCGGAGATTATACTGCTCATGGTCGCGATGACCAGTTGGGTCGTGAATATGAAAAAGGATCGGGAAAAAGCCCTGTTACTGGCGCACCAGGACCCACTGACCAAGCTGGGTAACCGTCGTCAGTTACAGGTGGCGTATGAAAATTACCGGGCGCGATTCCCCAGCCTGGATCACAAACTCTTTATCCTGATGATCGATCTCGACTATTTTAAAGAAATCAATGAC
Organism: Saliniradius amylolyticus; assembly: GCF_003143555.1. Lineage (NCBI taxonomy): Bacteria > Pseudomonadati > Pseudomonadota > Gammaproteobacteria > Alteromonadales > Alteromonadaceae > Saliniradius > Saliniradius amylolyticus. The sequence goes on along the minus strand of NZ_CP029347.1, from coordinate 659,639 downwards.
ACCTATGGTCACGATGCCGGTGACAAAGTCCTGAAGACCCTGAGCCGACTGATCAAACAGAACTGTCGTGAGTCTGATGTGGCCGTGCGTTATGGCGGTGAAGAATTTGCGGTTCTGCTCGCCCTGGACTCGCTGGAACAAGCCCGCCACGTGGCTGAGCGCATCCGGCAACAATTTGAATCGCAGCCGACTCAATATCATCAGCAGTCCATACACCACACTCTGAGCTGCGGCATTGCCGAGGTTCTTTCCGAGAATATTGAGCTTGATGCCAACGCCATGATGCGCTGTGCGGACGAGGCGCTGTACAGTGCTAAAAAAGCCGGGCGCAACCTCACCTATACCTATGAAGCCGAGGGCTGTCGCCCTATCACAACATCCTGAATACCCAGCACGGGCTCACTTTCCAGTTTCTGGCTCCCCGGCTATCAAAACCTGACTATCAGTTATTTCACTGGAGTCAGGAACACTAAGGCAAGTCCTTCATTTTCGTGCAACACTTAGGGAGCCTTGGCCCCTTTTTAGCAGGAGTTAATTATGAGTAACCTCGCATCCGAACTGGTTCAGGATTGCGCCATTGCCAGTGGCTGCAGCGCGTTAAAGTTGGTGCTCAAACCCAAAGACAAAGATCTTGGGGGCTTTTGTGTCCGCCGTACCCTGCCCACCAAGGAATGTCGCAGTGTCGGTCCCTGGGTGTTCTTCGATCATATGGGCCCGGCTCATTTTGAGGCCGGCCAGGGCATCGACGTACGGCCCCACCCTCATATCGGCCTGGCAACGGTCACCTACCTCTTTGAAGGCGAGATGCTGCACCGTGACTCGCTTGGTACAGAGGCCCGAGTGCTACCCGGTGATATTAATTTGATGGTAGCAGGTCGTGGCATTGTGCATTCCGAACGCCAGCGAGAAGAGGTAAAAGCGGCCCCTCACAACCTCAACGGCCTGCAACTTTGGTTGGCGCTGCCTACTGAGCTGGAACAAACTGAGCCGGGGTTTTTCCACTATGACAAGACCGAGATCCCAGAGGTTGAGCAGGACGGCGTTCCAGTTCGAGTCATGATGGGCAATGCGTACGGCGTCACCTCCCCGGTGAAAACGCTGTCCGAGACCTTATACATTGAAGCCCGCCTGAAAGCCGGACAGAGCCTGGTGTTGCCCGAGGCCAAAGAAAAAGCTCTGTACGTGGTGAAAGGCGAGCTGGCACTGAGAGATACCACTCTGGAAGAGCACAGCATGGCGGTCTTCGATGATGAGTCCGGCATTACAGTGACAGCCAACCGCGATACCATGCTGGCAGTAGTGGGCGGTGCCCCTGTCGGCAAGCGTTATATGGAGTGGAACTTTGTCGCCAGTGATAAGGCGCTTATCGAAAAAGCCAAAGCTGACTGGCAGGCCGGTCGCTTCCCCAAAGTTCCCGGTGACGAGCAGGCATTTATCCCGCTCCCCAAATAGGCTCCCCTGTCCTGCTGCTCCGGCGCAAGCCGGAGCTTAACTGGCTTTACCTTGAGAGCGTTGTTTATCCATTGCTGCGGCTGTCAGGGCTCGTGGCCCCTGTGCCATTACTCCACAATTGCCACAGAACAAAACCCACCGCCACAATCGCCAAGATGTAGCAATAGAACACATAGGGAATCAGCGCCACCGGTGAAATACCGAAACTGGCACCGAGTAATAGTGCCTGAGCACCATAGGGGATCAGCCCCTGCACAATACAGGAGAAAATATCCAGCAAGCTGGCGCTACGGCGGGCACGAATACCGGCATGATTCGATAACTCCTTGGCTGCCTCACCGGTGATAATAATCGCCACCGTATTATTGGCTACACAGAGGTTAGTCAGACTGGCCAGTGCCGCGATAGCCAGTGAGTGACTGGCCCTGGCATGGCTGGAAAGTTTCTCGACCCAGGTAATAATTCGGTTCACCAGGTACTGCAAACCACCCTGACGGCGCATCAGCGCCGACAAGCCACCAATCAGCAGCGACAGCAGAAAGATTTCCTGCATACTGGTGAAGCCCTGATAGATGTCCTGAGCCACACCGGATAATGCATAGTCTGCCTGCCAGGCGCCCATCAGAGCACTGCTCACCACACCGATGGTCAGTACCGCAAACACATTGAGCCCCGACACGGCCAGGCCCAGAATCAGCAAGTAGGGAACCGCCAACCATAAATTGCCCTCTGATTCTGGCTGTGTGACATCGCCACTGCCCATCATGGCGAACAGAATCATGGCTGCGATCGCGGCGGGCAGCGACAACTTGAAATTTTCCAGAAACTTATCGCGCATCTCACAACCCTGTGTACGGGTGGCGGCGATAGTAGTATCTGAGATAATGGATAAGTTATCGCCAAAGATGGCACCACTCATTAGTACGCCCGCCATCAAGGCTGGTTCAATACCGACCGTTTCAGCCATCCCCAAGCCAATAGGTGCCATGGCGGCCAACGTCCCCATCGACGTTCCCATGGCTGTCGCGACAAAGGCACTGATCAAAAACAGCCCCGGTAGCAAAAACTCGGCCGGAATAATACTCAACCCCAGGGCTACTGTGGCATCCACGCCGCCTGTGGCTTTAGCTACTGCCGAAAAGGCCCCGGCCAACAGGTAAATTAAGCACATGGTGATAATATTCGGGTGCCCTACGCCTTCCACAAACTGATGCACCGTCTGATTTAGCGACTCTTTCGACAACCACACCGCCAGTAGAATGGCCGGTAAGATAGCCACCGGCGCGGGCAGTTGATAGAAGGCGTATTCCACGCCTTGAGACTGCAGATAGAAGCCGGTGCCTAAGAACAGGGCCAGGAACACCAGTAACGGTAGCAACGCATATTTACCGCGAGACAAATGGGCTGGGGACAAAACCTTTCCTTTTAAAATAAGACGTTTAGACGTCCAGAAGTTTAATTTTCTCTAACGGGTAACTCAAGCATTTTCCTTGCATCAGGCAAAGCATACAATAGCTATCAGCCCTTCGCAGGAGAATGCCATGCACATGACCGAACTCACAACCGAACGTCTCCGGCTACGGCCTTTTCGCACCGACGATGCTGGCGCACTGAACCGGATAAACTCACGCAGTGAGGTCATGCGCTATATCGGCAAACCCGTTGAGACGATACGGAATACAGAAGACTATCTAAGAGAGTCAGTACTCGCTGACTACAGTAAGTATGGTTTTGGCCGCCATGCTGTTATCGAACAACACAGCGGCGAGCTTATCGGCTTTTGTGGCTTAAAGTACCTGCCGGATCTGGATGAGGTGGATATTGGTTACCGCCTGCACCCGGATTACTGGGGCCTGGGCTATGCTACTGAGGCCGGACAGGCCACCATGAAATTTGGCCGCGAAAAACTGGGGCTCAGCAGAATTATCGGCATCGCCATGGATGAGAATACGGCCTCCATTGAGGTATTGAAAAAGCTGGGCTTAAAGCCCGATGGCCGGGTTAATCACCTGGGTACCGAATGTGCACGTTTTCTATGGCAAGCCTAGCCAATACTCTGGCTGCTCCAAAAGGGCAGGGACTGCATAATTGGGGTTGTCCAATTCAAAAACACGCGCCTGGCGGTATTGACTGAGGGGAAACATATGTTGGGTAACCGGATGGTCCCGCATGAAAGCTTCCAATTCCCCTTCCTGCACCATTTGTTGTAACCCTGCGGTCATCCGGCGGGCCAATACTTCGTTGGAGCGGTGTACAAAGAAGTTCATGGTCAGGGGGTACTTTAAGATCAGCCGATCATAAAATACCAGTCCGGGCATACGATGTTGGCGGGCGCTGACTTCTGAGGGCCCCTCGAACAGGCTCAGCGGCAAGTAGTCACAACGTTTTTTAATGAGCATTTCCATCATGGCCGTCACCCGGTTGATTCGGGCTACGACTAACCCCGCGTTTTCCAACACATCAGAATCTGGCCAGTGTTCGCCCTGACAGGCAACAAAGTGAGACAATTGTTCAAGTGTGTTTATCCTGGCAAAGACCGGTCGCCTCTGTTCCAGAATGACCATGCCACGCCACCCAAGCCCGCCCTTAAACAAAGGAACAGGAATGGCTTTGAGGCTCACTTCGCGCTGCGCTGATGAGCCAGCCCACATAACATCGTAGAAACGGTTCTGGCCCAGAAGGCGAAGCACTCTGCCCTGTCCAGGATGCGGCACCTGCTGGATATACGCAGGCCCGAACTCAGCCTCTGTCCGGGAAATCACGCGTTCTAACAAGTCAATGTAGTATTTATGGCTGGCGCCAGCTTCAGGGTCCTGAGGGCCGATGGTACGAACGACTTGCGACTGCGCTATCGCCTGAAACGCAACGACGCTACATATCAGTACCAGGCGTTGTAACATGATAACCGGACCCAAGTTTAAATAAGCGTTATCAACAAAGCTTATCTGCTTGGCGGCCAAACGCCAGCCCTCTCAGGGACTGAGCCTATTCGGGTGAACGCATCGTTTCAGGTAAGTCACCTGCCAGACCGGCGGCGTGGCGCATGGCTTGCTGCTTCGCCAATGGCAGTCGGTTCACGGCGCTCATACCTAAGCCACGAACGAGTTTTTTCAGCGGATGGGTACCACTAAACAGCTGCTTAAACCCCTCCATCGCCGCAATCATGGCGGTTGCATCGGCTTTACGCGAGCGCTCGAAGGCTCTGAGATTGCGGGCTAATCCGATATCCTTGTTCTGTTCATACAAAGCCAACAGCGTTTCGGCCAGTGCCGCTACATCCATCAGTCCCAGATTGGCACCCTGACCCGCCAGAGGATGAATTGTGTGCGCCGCATCACCGGCTACCACCACGCGTTCTTTCACCCATTGGCGTACATAGCGCATCGTCAGCGGGAAGCTGACTCTCTGGCTCTGCACTTCGCATAAGCCCAACTGATTATCGAAGGCAGCACTGAGGGCATGATTAAAATCTGAATCTGACAGGGTCTTGAGTTGCCGGGCCTGAGCGGCATCCTGTGACCAGACGATGGAACATAGCGTAGGGTCTTTCAGAGGCAGGAAGGCCAGTGGTCCAGTGGGAGTAAATACCTGCCGGGCGGTATCTTGGTGCGGCTCCGCGGTTTTCACCGTCGCTACAATGGCGCTGTGCTCATAGTCCTTAAAAGTCAGTGGTAAATGCGCTAAGCGCCGAATGGCCGAGTTAGCGCCATCTGTCCCCACTACCAAAGCAGCACTGATGACCTGTCCGTCCGTGAGAGTGACAAAAGCTTCGGATTTGCCCTGCGCCAGAGACTGGATACCAACACCATCCATCAGGCGCACATTAGCCGCCCCCTGCAGTGAGTCCATCAGCGCATTGGTTACTGCCTGATTCTCGATAATATGGCCTAGGTGCGGCAAGAGCAGATCATGATGATCAAAATGAATACGCGCAAAGCTATCCTGCTCCCTGACATCCATCGCCGTGTATGGCTGTTTGCGTTCAATGAGCTGCCATACACCTAAGCGACGAAACAAGTTCTCACTGGCCTGGTTGATAGCACTGACTCTGAGTTCAGGCTCTGTGTTCAGTGGCCGCTGAGGCAACCGCTTATCCACCAGAACCACGTTCAGCGGGGAGTGTTTCAACGCAGCGGCCAGAGTCAGTCCTACCATGCCGCCCCCGACGATGAGCACATCGACTTGTTGCATCAATTTATCCCTCGCTGATAACCCATTGCTTGCCTTGCCAGCACACTTTTCAGCGGCGAGCAGTGTTGTAGCGCTGCCAATCCCAGATTACGCCCCACCACCAGCGGGAGTAACTGATTCGAAAACATGCGCACCAGCGTATCTGTCAACTGAATAGTGCTATGCTGATCGCGCCGCCGACACCGATGGTAATGACTGAGCAGTTCGTAATCGCCAGCATCCCTCGGGGCCTCATTGAGTAACCCTGTCAGATCCGCCACATCCCGTAAGCCAAGGTTAAACCCCTGCCCGGCTATAGGGTGCAGCGTACGTGCCGCATTGCCGATAACCAGAGTGCGGTGAGCGTAATTACGTTCTGCCCGGATTAACCTCAAAGGATAAGCATAACGCTGACTGAGCCGCTCAAAACGGCCCAAAGAGTAACCAAAAGCCTGCTGTAATTCAGTCAGAAAGTGAGCTTCGGGAAGGTCACTCATGGCCTCAGCCTGCTCCGGATTCAAGCTCCACACCAACGAACTCACCTGCCCTTGCATTGGCAGCAAGGCTAAAGGCCCGGTAGAGGTGAAACGCTCAAAAGCACGTTGCTGATGAGGCTTTTCGTGCGCCACATTGGCAATCACCGCACTTTGCTTGTACTCCTCAACCGAAGACTCAATGCCAGCCAGCGCAGCGGTCTGTGAGGGTGCTCCATCCGCCACGACCAGCAATTTCGCTCTGAGCTGACGCCCGGAAGCCAGCTGTATGCCTACCCGCTGGCGCTGATAGTCAAGCGATGCCACCGTATCCGGACAATACCAATGTATCGATTCATCCATCGATTGACGCAATAGTCTGCCCAGGTCATACAAGGCCACTACTCGTCCAAGGGCATCCACGTATTGCTGTTCTCGCGCCAGCTGACACTGCCCCAAGTGGCCCTGATCAGACACCTTGATGCGATGAATGGGGGTTGAGATTTGTTTTAAATCGCTCCCTAATCCCAGCGCCTCCAGGAAACTGACCGAATAGTGCGACAACGCGATCACCCGCGCATCAAAGCCCGGATGGTGTTTGCCATCGGTTAGTTGGCGTGGTTCCACCACTGCCAGACGCAGGCCGCTGCCTTGCAGAGCCAGCGCCAGTAAGCTGCCGACGGTGCCACCGCCGACGATGACCAGATCAAAGTCGGTATCGGTTGTCATCACCGCTATCCAGGTTGTGGCGGGTCGTCATCAGCGCTTCTATCGCTTCAATGGTTTTGGGCACCCCTTGAGTCAGGTTGTCATGGCCCTGCTCGGTTACGACCAGATTATCTTCAATGCGAATACCGATTCCGCGCCATTGCTCTGCCACATCCGCCTCAGGCGAAATATAGATGCCCGGCTCCACCGTCAGCACCATACCCGGCTGCAGAGGTACCGGTGTTTCGCCCGTTTTGTATAGCCCCACGTCGTGCACATCCAGTCCCAGCCAGTGGCCCAGGCCATGGATAAAATATTCGCGGTAGGTTTTCTCATCCATGTGTTGCTGAAGACTCCCTTCAAGGATGCCCACATCCAGCAGCCCCTGGGTAATGACTTCGGCCGCCGCTTCTGTAGCCGCCACCAACGTCCCGCCCGGTTTAATATGCTTAAAGGCCGCCAACTGAGCGTCCAGCACAATCTGGTAGAGCTGCTTTTGCGGCTCGGAAAAACGACCACTGACCGGGAAAGTGCGGGTGATATCGGCCGCATAGCCGTTAAACTCACCGCCTGCATCTATCAGCACCAGCTCTCCTTCGGCGAGCTCATCTTCATTGGCGGTATAGTGCAAAATACAGGCATTATCTCCGCCACCAACGATGGTTCCATAAGCCGGGTAATGAGCCCCGTGCATAGCAAACTCATGATGCAACTCAGCAGCCAGCTGATATTCGTAACGACCCGGGCAGCAATACTGCATAGTTCGTTTATGAGCTGATACGGAAATGGCCGCCGCCTGGCGCATTGTTGCGATCTCGGCCTCTGACTTGATCAGCCGCATTTGGTGGATCAAGGGTCTGGGATCGATCAGCGTATCCGGCGCATGGCCGGTCTTAGGTTTATTACGCAACATCTGCAAAGTGGCAAAAACCTGTTTATCCAGCCACTCATAAGCGCCTTGAGGGAAATACAGCGAGGTTTTATGGTTTAACAGACTTTCCAGCTCGCCTTGAAAGTCATCCAATGCATTCGCCTTATCCACTCTGAGCTGTTCTTTGGCCGCTTCATGGCCCAGGCGTCTGCCATGCCAGACCTCGGCTTGGGGGTCCTTAGGGCGGCAGTAGAGTCTTGTTTCCAGTTCGTCTGGCTGCTTAATCAGCACCAGCACCGCATCTGGCTCGTTAAAGCCAGTCAGATAGTAAAAGTCACTGTCCTGACGAAAAGGGTATTCGGTATCGCGACTGCGAGTGACCTCGCCGGCGGCCGGGATTACACACAGGCTATTGTCGGTGAGTTGCTCGGCCAGACGCTGGCGACGGGCTACGTATTCCTGTATCGGGATCATATCAGTGTAAAGTCTTTGACGGTTTATCAGCTGAGGACTCGCGACGACCATGTTCACCAAAGCAAAGCATGGCTGAGACCCGCACGTATTCGATGACTTCAAACAACGCTTGCTCGGCGTCTTCCCCTTCCGGCATATCTTCATCCATGCGGCTGATTTCGGAAAAGTCCTGCAGCGCCTCACGCACATCGTCGGACATTTTGCCCATGTCCACCTGATGCAGCCCAAAGCCTAGCAAGAAGCCCTGCACCCACCTGATCAGAGCTTGCCCCCGGTCGTTAATGGGCGTGGCGTCATCGGGCATGCAGATGGCCAGCTCGAAATCACCGGACTGCATCTGCATGGCGGTTTGTTCAAATAAGGTTCGAACCTGACGCTGGATGTCGGCTGGCAAGGGGTCACCCTGATTAATAAAGTCACTCAACTGAGGCAACCAGTCGTCACTCTGTAAATCCAGTCCGCCCGCCATCATGCCGGCGAGAATACCGTGGACTTCAGCCGCGTCGGTGGCCATCTTCTCACTGTTCAGCGTGGCCGATAACTGATCGTGCAATTTATAAAAATCCGACAAAGCAGACTCTCTCGATTAGAAGGTGTATGGAGTACTAATGGTATTAGCCTTAGTTTAACTCGTTGTGAGTCCAGATGGCAGGGTCATAACAACGACAACATGGGTAAATTCCCGTCAACCAGTTCAATCTTCATCACTCTGTGCTAGCCGAAGCCGGGTGCCGGATCCTATAATGAGGTTGAAGTCGGGGCAAAAAGCCCCCAGCTTTTTATAGACGGTTCAATGTCTCCTGAGATGTTCGCCAGTTCAGCACTCGTCCCTGGCCGATGCTTAACACCAAGGGAACTGATTCCGTTACTATTGAGCAAGCTCAGCATGCACTGAGAAGCCTACGGTAACGATGATGCTCCCACCCTGAACTATACGGTTCTAGGGCACTCACTGAACAGCGGCATTTTGGGAGGCGCCCGCCTTCCTATCCCAGCAGGTGATACATCGGGTTAAAAATTTTGACTGGCCTGTGGTAGCCTCAACCTATGTATGGCTGACCTGCTTCCCGGTATGAATACTCAGCTTAGACGTCCAACAAGCAAAGCTTCGATTGTCGAAACGCGCCGCTTTTACCGCCAGCAACGGCGTGCCCTCAGCCCTGAGCAACAGGTGAAGGCAGCCCGGCAACTGGTAAAACATTGCCAGCAACAACCTCAGTTCCAGTCGGCTCACAAAGTCGCTTTATATCTGGCCAATGATGGGGAGCTGGACCCTCATCCGCTGATCGAACATTGTTGGCAAGCCAATAAAGACGTCTATTTGCCGGTATTACACCCTTTTTGCGCCGGTTATCTGGTCTTTGTTCACTACGGGCCGGAAACATTAATGCAAGCCAACCGTTTCGGCATTCCCGAGCCCAAGGTGGAATGCCACAGACTGTGCCCTATTGAACAGTTGGATATTTTGTTTACACCGCTGGTGGCCTTCGATACTAAAGGCAATCGTTTGGGCATGGGCGGCGGCTTTTATGATCGCACCCTTAAACCCGTTTACCAGCGTCCCAAACCAACGCTGATCGGCCTGGCTCATGACTGTCAGCAGGCCGACAGCCTGCCGGTGCAGCCCTGGGATATTCCATTACAAAAAATTCTCACGCCGACTCAGGAATTTAACCTGTGAAAGGCTAGAATAGACTCACTTTACATCACACAGAGTAACCACAATGACACAGGACGAACTGAAAAAAGCCGCCGCCCATAAGGCGCTGGAGTTTATTGAAGACGACATGATTGTCGGGGTAGGCACAGGCTCCACCGTGGCCCATTTTATTGATGGACTGGCGACCATCCAAGACAAGGTCAAGGCCACCGTCTCCAGCTCCGATGACTCCACAGCCAAACTGAAGGCGCTGGGTTTTGAGGTCTGGGACTTAAATGCCGCCGGTAGTGTGGATATCTACATAGATGGTGCCGATGAGATCACCGAACATAAACAGATGATCAAAGGTGGAGGTGCCGCCCTGACCCGAGAGAAGATCATTGCTGCCGCAGCCGATAAATTTGTCTGTATCGTAGACCAATCCAAACAAGTCGGCGTACTGGGGAGTTTCCCTCTGCCTGTGGAAGTCATCCCTATGGCCCGTTCCTATGTGGCTCGTCAAATCGTCAAGCTGGGCGGCGACCCTGAATGGCGCCAGGGCGTGGTCACAGACAATGGTAATGTCATTCTGGATGTGCATAACCTGAGCATCCTTAATCCTGGCGAGCTGGAAACGCAACTGAATCAAATCGTGGGGGTGGTCACCAATGGTCTGTTCGCCCATCGCGGAGCCGATGTGGTGATAACGGCATCCAAAGAAGGCGTTCAGGTTTCCTGACCGTTAACCAGCCCCCTGCCCGGCGCTGATGAAAAACAGCACATTTTGCTTTGCAGATTAGCGCCTTTTTGCTATTTTGGACGTCTAGACGTTCAGACAACCAATCACTATATCGGAACCGCCATGAGCAAAGTCTCGTTATCCAAAGATAAGATTAAGATTCTGTTATTAGAAGGCGTGCATCAGAGCGCGCTGGAAAACCTGAAAAACAACGGTTACACCAATATTGAGTACCTGAAAACCTCATTACCAGAGGACGAACTCATTGAGCGCATTAAGGACGTTCACTTTATTGGTCTGCGCTCACGTACTCAATTGACTGAGTCAGTGTTTGAGGCCGCTGAAAAGCTGGTCGCTGTGGGGTGCTTCTGCATCGGAACCAACCAGGTCGATCTTAAGGCCGCACAGAGCCGCGGTATCCCGGTATTTAACGCACCTTTCTCCAACACCCGCTCTGTGGCGGAGCTGGTTCTGGGCGAGATTATCCTCCTGTTACGCGGCATCCCTGAAAAGAATGCCAAGGCCCATAAAGGTGGTTGGCAAAAGAGTGCCAATGGCTCCTTCGAGGCCCGTGGCAAAAAACTGGGCATTATCGGCTACGGCCATATCGGCACGCAGTTGAGTATTCTGGCCGAGCACCTGGGCATGCAAGTGCAGTTTTATGATATTGAGGACAAGCTGGTACTGGGTAACGCCAGCCAGGTGGGCAGCCTGAATGAGTTGCTTAAAAGCTCCGACGTGGTCACCTTGCATGTACCGGAGACTCCACAAACCAAGAATATGATAGGCGCCGCCGAGCTTGCCGCTATGAAACAGGATGCCATATTGATTAATGCCTCACGCGGCACGGTCATTGATATCGACGCGCTCACAGAGGCACTCAGAGACAAGAAGCTGGCCGGCGCGGCCATTGATGTCTTCCCAGTGGAGCCCAAATCCAATAAGGAAGAGTTTGTCTCACCATTGCGGGAATTCGACAACGTCATCCTGACCCCCCATATCGGCGGCAGTACTCAGGAAGCCCAGCAAAATATCGGTATCGAAGTAGCCGGTAAGATCGCCAAATACAGCGATAATGGCTCTACGCTGTCGGCGGTCAACTTCCCAGAGGTGTCGCTGCCGTCTAATGTGGATCGCTCTCGCATCCTGCATATTCACCGTAACGAGCCGGGTGTGATGAACAAGATTAACCAGGCCTTTGCCGAAATGGATATCAACATCGCCGCTCAATACCTGCAGACCACCCCCGAAATCGGCTATGTGGTCATCGACCTGGATATTGAAGACTCGCTGGAAGCATTGGAGCAACTCAAGCAAATTCCGGGGACCATTAAAACCCGGGTGTTACACTGAGCATCGCTTTCTTAAGATGGAAATACCGGCCGGGCGCCGGTATTTTTTTGTCTGCAAATTACTCCTGCGCTTACAGGCTGTTATAGTTAGACACAGCATTGAGCAACCGAGTAAAAACATGCCGCTAAGAACCCTCTGCCTTTTGCTGGCAATCATTGGCACTTATGGGCACGCTGTCCCGGTTCAGGTTATTGTAACCGCGCCCGGCGGAGAGGCTTTGTCCGGTGGCGTCGTTTACCTGACCAGTGACCAGCCGCTCCCCGAGGCAGACCCTGAACACCTGGCCCAGATGGACCAGGTCAGTCGGCAATTTAAGCCTCATGTTCTGGTCGTCCAAAAAGGTTCCCGGGTGATCTTTCCCAACTCCGATTCGATTAAACATCATGTGTATTCCTTTTCCCCAGCGAAGACCTTTGAGCTGGAATTGTATAAGGACCGGGCGCCAGAACCATTGACCTTTGACAAACAAGGCCAGGTAGAGCTCGGCTGTAACGTGCACGACTGGATGTTAGGTTATATCTATGTTGTGGATACTCCCTATTTCACCCGCACGAACCAGGATGGCCAGGCAACCCTGGACGTCCCAAAGGGGAACTATCAACTGCATGTTCGGCACCCACGACTGGATGAGCCCTCACCGGTGACACAACCGCTTGAGGTGAAAGATTCTGTTACCACACGTGTGACTCTGAGCAACCCCTTGCTCCCGGGCATCAATTACCAGCAGGATGAAGACGAGTTTATGGGGTACTGATGATGAAGTGGTGGTCAATTAGCTCGCTGCGTGGACGGATGCTATTGGTGTTTTTCGCCATCGTCTGCCTGATCGTGGCCGTGACCTTAGTGACGGTACAAAATGCCGCCTATGATCATTCAAAGGGTCAGATGCTGGCACACACCAAGACCTCGGCACGCGTAGTCGAAGATAAGATACTCAACCGCAGCGAGCAAATTCGGGCCGCGTTGGATACGCTCGCCAAAGACTTCAGCACCAAGCGGCTGATCGCCGGTGGACATGAAGACCAGGCCTCGTTGCAGGCTGCTCTGGGTAATCACCGTCGTCGCCTGGAGACAGATCGCCTCTGGGTTCAGGATGGTCAACAAAAACTGATCACCGCCAGTCCCAAATTGGAGGGCCTAACAGGACAAGACGTTGAGGATTTTGCCTCCCCCGGCATTCACTGGCTGGCACTGCAGGATAAACTTTACTTGGTCAATAGCAGTCCGGTGCGCTTTGTGGAGAGTTCACCCAAGGTCAATGCCTGGCTGGTCTCCGCCATCCAGGCCCACCGGCTGGTGACAGACCAGTTAGTAGAGCTGACCGATATGCAAGTCAGCATCCTGGACCATCAGGGGCGCATCGTGGCCTCCAGCTATTCAGAACACTATCAACAAGAATTCGCTCAGGCCTCACTCAACATTCAGCCCGGATTACACCGCCTGGTGCTGGGCCAACAAGACTTTGTGTATGCAACGGCCAAGCTCGGTAGTAGCCACCCCATTATTCTGCTGCTAACGACCACCGCCGACCAGGCTTTCTTGTCCTATAACAGTTTGATTGGACAGTTGTTACTGATTCTGGCACCGGCAGGATTGTTAACTCTGCTCGCGGCTATTGCTATTTCCAATGGCATTTCCCGACCGCTGACCAGGCTGGCGAGTGTCGCCAACCGAATTCGCCAGGGGCAGTATGTGGATCGGCTTCCCTCGACAGGGACCGCAGAAGTCGCTGCGCTGGCCGACGCCATCGATGATATGCAGCGAGGCATAAAACAGCGGGAAGCCGATATCGAAAAACTGGCCTACTACGATAGCCTTACCAACTTACCAAATCGTAACCACTTCAATAATCATTTGCAGAAGTGCATTGAAGCCCGAACCCCGCTGGCACTGTTTATGCTGGATCTTGACCGGTTCAAGGATATTAACGATACCCTGGGCCATGCCATTGGCGATAGAGTGCTGAAGCTGGTGGCGGAGCGCTTGGAGAACCTGTCTTTGGCTTCTGGATTCTTAGCCCGACTTGGCGGGGATGAATACGGCCTAGTTGTGCCGTTACCCGAGCAGGAATCCATTCACCCCATTATTGAACAGGTGGTAAAGGCCTTCCGTCAACCACTGGAAGTAGACCGGGTTGTCATGGATATGGACGCCAGCATCGGCGTTGCGTTTTACCCCGAGCACGGCCAGACTCCGGCGGAACTGATTCAATGTGCTGATATTGCTATGTACCAAAGCAAGTCTGGCCATCAGGCTTATGCCCTGTATCAACCAGAGTTGAATCAGTTTTCGGTGGAACGTTTGAGCTTAATGACAGAATTACGCAGTGCTATCGAAAACCAGCAACTGCAGCTTTACTTTCAGCCCAAGGTGGATTTACAGCAGCAAAGCGTTATCGGTGTTGAGGCTTTAATTCGCTGGTTTCACCCCGAGCTCGGCTTTATTCCTCCCGACGAGTTTATTCCCCTGGCCGAACAAACCGGCGCGGTTCGCGATTTAACCCATTATGCCATTGCCGAGGCTCTGAAATACCAACAACAGTGGTGGGATCAGGGTCATAAGCTGAATGTGGCGGTAAATATCTCAGCGCTGGACCTGGTGGACATGCATCTTCCCGAATACGTATCCGAGCTATACAAAAACAATGCACTGAGCCCAGAGCAGCTCACCTTGGAAGTAACCGAAAGCTCAGTAATGAACGACCCTGACACCGCAATTGTTGCATTGCAGCGGCTCAGAGACATGGGTATCACCTTGTCCATTGATGACTTTGGTACCGGCTACTCTTCTATGGCACAACTTAAGAAAATGCCGGTTCAGGAGTTGAAGATCGATCGCACCTTTGTCATGGATATGGTCACTAATGACGAGGATCAGGTGATGGTTAAGACGCTGATCAGTCTGGCTCAGAACCTGGGAATGAGCACGGTGGCCGAAGGCATTGAGGAAGAACAAGCACTAACACTGCTGACAAACTATGGCTGTAACAAGGCGCAGGGATATTTCATTGGCAAGCCTATGTCGGCCGACGACCTGGCAGAGTGGTTAGCGCCGCCGTGCGACTGGCTTAAGACCCCCTGATAAATACAAAAAAGCCGACCTGTCGGCCGGCTTTCCGTCATTCTTTTCTTAACTCAGAAAAAGGTATATACCAGTGTTACCGCGGTTTCCGTATCCAGATTTTCAATACCCGGATCCACATCTGAGTTATGGTTAAGCAGTAATGAAACCTTCATTGCCAGAGAGCCATTGATCTGGGCCGATACGGATGTTTCTGACTTGGACTTGGTATTGTCCGAGCCCACCTCTGTACTGAACTTCTGGCGGAAGGTCGCGGTATCGGAAATCTTCCATTTATAATCCAGCGCGCCCCGCACAATCATACCGCTGACGTCTTCACCGGGAATAACATTACCATCAGCATCCACCGTGTCGACTTTGTCCGCAAAGGAGTAACCCGGACCGACACTGTAGTTGAACGAGCTTGTTTCACTTTTCCAAAGCTGCTGGGCCCAACCGGCCGCGATTGTCGCCTGGTATTCAAAGCCGCTGAATCGGTCATCTTCATAGGAGCCAAACGCAAACAGACGATGGTTCGGGTTCTCTAGCTTGTAGTTACCTTGACCGGATAAGAAGATTTTCTGAGCCGAGGTTTCTGAACTGTATTGATCATCAGTGCCTTCAATCAGCACTTCATCTTGCTTGTACAGAGCCTCAAACACATAGTCATTGCTCCAGTTTTCCAACTCATGACTGGCATTCAGTTTGCCTTTCACCGATGTGGTCTCAGTATTACCCGTTGTCAGCAAAACGCCTAACTCACCATCCATACTGAAGGTCTTCGCGGCCTCAGAACCGGTGTTTCCCCCTGCAGAGGGTTCAAAAAGGGCGTCCAGGGCATCGGCCTGCGCGAAGGCGGAGGTAGATACTAAAGACAAAAACAACAATGAACGATTCAGTGTCATGGAAATCCTTAATCTATTGCAACTAGCGGTTAAAATTTAAACGCGCATATTGTAACTAAATTACAGCTTCTGTGTAGAGGCTTGTGTATTTATTTTTATACAGGAGGTCAAAAACCGAGCCGGTAACTCACCGACTCGGTTTTCGTGTTTGGTTTTTAACTGCAGGAGGCCTGAAAAATACTGGCAATCGATTGATCTAAGGTCTGGTTAAACTCATCGTCAGATTGGCTGGCCGATAGCCCCTCGGTCAATGCACGTGAGAAACTGGCGATCATGTCATTGTTAGCAAACAGCTTCTCATTAGCTTGCTCGCGACTGTAACCACCGGATAAGGCAACAACCCGCACCACATTCGGATGCTCGATACAGTCACGGTAGTAATTATCCACTTCCGGCAGAGTCAGCTTAAGCATCACCTTCTGCTCGGCGTCCAGTTTATCCAGCTCGGCCAGAATGGCTTGCTTTAACAGCGCCTCGGCGTCCGCTTTATCGGGGCAGTGAATGTCCACTTCAGGCTCAATAATGGGCACTAAGCCCGCGGCAATAATCTGCTTACCCACTTCAAACTGCTGTTGCACCACGGAATGGATACCATCGGCATTAGCTTCTTTGATGACAGAACGCATCTTGGTACCAAATACCCCTTGCTGCCTCGCCTTACCCAGTAACCCATCCAGATTGGGAATAGGCTTCATGACCTGCACGCCGTTATCCTCATCGGCCAAGCCTTTATCGACTTTCAGGAAGGGCACGACCTGCTTTTTCTGCCACAGAAACTGAGCCGATGGCACACCGTCGATGTCTCG